>RCNO01000014.1 GCA_003731685.1 Bacteroidetes/Chlorobi group bacterium MS-B_bin-24 | reverse complement strand
TCCGTTAAGCCAGAAAGAAGAGCTTGGATTAAGGGATTGTTTGAAAATATCGATAATTTTTCTCCCCCTTTGGATATTTCTAATGCATAATTCGGGTTAAAGTCATTAAACTGGCTGTCTATCAAGCAATTTAAGGATGTTGATGAACGAAGTATCGTTTCAAATTATCTATTCCTGTTTCTTTTTGCGTAGGTTAAGGTAAATGCCAGCGGCTAAGCCAAGTAGTGTTAGCAAATTAGCCAAAAGCGAAATGGTTTTTCCCCGTTCGAAGCCCGGTGATGTGAATTTCATCTCTAATGTGTGAGTTCCTGCTGGAATTACGACTGCACGAAATGCATAGTTGGCTTTGATAATTTCGGTTTCTTTTCCATCGACATAGGCTTTCCAGTAGGGATAGTAGATTTCTGAGATGAAAAGCAAAGCCGTTGCATTCGTTTTGGCAGAAATCTTGATGTATTCGTTTCTTTTTTCATGAATTGTAGCAGTGGCTGTGGAATCGGGAACGCCAAGCTGCGATTTGATTGGCTTTTCAACAAATACCGTATCCAATGGATTGAAATTGCCTCGTTTCAAGTGGTAAAGTATTTCGAGTGGCTTCTCGACCACAGCACTTTTTACAAAAAATGCTCTTGGCAAGTACGAGAAATTCGGATAAACAAAAGCCGAGCCGTTTTGGGCTTGGTAAATAGGCTCCACACCTTCGAGTTTTCGTGAAAATATTAAGTACTTAACATTGAGCAAATTCCACAGGAAAGGATTGTAGAGCTGCGAAGTCGAGCCTTCCATCCCCTCCATATTTGCAACATCGAGCAAGTCTTGGTAAACGCGGAGTTTTGCTGCGTGGTAGCCGTTAATGTTTTCACGAAGATAATATGCTGTCAGATTTGCAGGATTAACAGAAAAGTCGGCAATACGGAAAACACCTGTGTCGCTTTTAATTGCATCGTAAACATCACGCCTTGCTTCGAAAACTTCTGTCGGTGAGCCTTCTTTGGCATAATCCATTCTCTCGGAATCGATGCGGAACAGGTCGATTATGGTTAAAATCCCGAACACGGCTAAAACAGTTACATATTGCAGTTTCCCGTTGATATAAAGCACAGAAAAAATTCCGAAAGCGAGCAGGAATATAGCATTTATGTAAAAGTCCTGAACTGTTTTGTTCCACACGAAGTCTTGAATTTCGGAAACGACTTCGGCACCGTAACTTTTGGCATATTGTTGAAAAGCTTCTGAACTTCCAGCTGCTGCTATATAAGACGATTTCATAAAAGCAGAGAAGAAGAATGTAATCACAAGGAACAAAATTGGCAAAACAATGAGCCAAGTGTTTACTTTTTTGCTGGGATTTTCTCGAAGATGCTTTAATGCCAAAAATCCGTATGCCGAAAGCAAAGGAACAGCGAAATGGACAAGAACCAAAGCCATCGATGGTGCACGGAATTTGCTAAAAGATGGGAAATAGTGGTAAAATAGATTGTAAAGGAATGGCAAATGTTTCCCAAACGAGAGGAAAATTCCAAAAATAGAAATGATAAATAAAGCTTGAACAAAAGTATTCTTTCGGAAATAAATAAGCCCGAGTATTCCGAGAGCCAGAACAATAATCCCCATATATGGCGGAGAGTCTTCGGACTCCTTCGTTCCCCAGTAAGTCGAGGCTTTGCCCTCGCGGTAATCACGAATGCCAAAGCCGAAGTAGCTCGGAACAAGGAAAGTTATAAGTTCTTTGGGATGGTATGACCACATCGTTGCGTAATCGTAGTCGCTTTTATCGGCTTTTTGTGTCTTGTCGGTATGAAGTTTGACAATTGGAGCCGAACCACGAACCGAATACGGAGCGTATTCAAAAGTGGAAAAGTATCTGTCGGCAGACATAAGGAAAGCCAAACCCAAAGCAATGGCTACAATCAGTGCAGAACGCAATTTGACCCAAACTTTTTCTTTTTTGATTAATCCAACAATAAAGTCATATATCAAATAAATTGCAATCGCAAGTCCACCATAGAAAATCATTTGCAAATGGTTTCCCACAAACATTATTGCAAAAACCACAACGAGCAGGCTGAAATCGAGCAGATTGAACTTTTGCTTGAGTTTTTCGATGAAAAGGAAAGCATAGGGGAACATTGCCACTACAATCGGCTTAGTGTTGTGTCCAATCATAACCCAAGTAATGACATAAGTCGAAAAAACTGCTGCAAAAGCAGCAAAAAGAGCAACAGTCTTATCGAACTGCTTGTATCTCAAAAGCCAATACACACCAATGCCATAGAGCAAGTAGAAGAAGAGAACTCGGGCAACATCGCTACCAAATATACCACCGAAGCCAACGGAAATATTCGTGAAGATTTGGGATATTATATCCCAAGAACGATTGCCGGTAACGAGCAACGAGGCATAGGCGGGCATCCCACTAAAAATCAATGGAATCCAAAGTGGGAAATTTCCACTGCGGTTCGCTTGTTCAATAAAGGGGCGAAACGCCCACGACGAAATGTTGTCGAAATCAACAAAGCCAGCACCAGTGATAGGTCCCCAGAAAAAACCATAAAGCAGAACTGCAAGAACAAGTATGGCAAGAATGTCCTGATACTTAGCAGGGATTAGTTGTTTCCTTGCTGGAACGCTTTTAGTAACTTTTTTTGCCATTAATTCCTCAAATTTTGTCAATAATTTTACATAGTTTTGCAAAATATAATTTTTTTTTGAAAGAAATATTATGAATGTAAAAAGTGTTAAGATTGTTTTTATGGGGACTCCAGAATTTGCAGTTCCTTCGTTAGAGGCTTTGGCAAAGGAGTTTGGTGTTGCACTCGTAGTTACTAATCCCGACAAGCCCGCAGGCAGAGGACTTAAACTTGTGCCTTCCCCTGTTAAACTCAAAGCAATGGAGCTGGGAATTCCTGTGCTACAATCCGAAAAACTCAAAGAACCCGCTTTCGTAAATGAACTGAAGCAAATCGAACCCGACATAATTGTTGTTATTGCATTCAAAATTCTTCCAGCCGAAGTATTCAAAGTTGCACGCGTCGCCAGCTTCAATGTCCATCCAAGTTTGCTTCCGAAATATCGTGGACCTGCTCCAATAAATTGGACGATTATCAACGGCGAAAGAGAAACCGGATTGACCACATTCGTATTGCAGGAAGAAGTTGATGCTGGCAATATCATCTTGCAGTGGAAGTATCCCATACCCGAAGATTTCACCGCAGGGGACTTACACGATTTTCTCGCTCCAAAGGCTGGCGAAATCGCCGTCCAGACCTGCCGAGTTCTTTTGTCAGGTAACTATCAATTGTTCAAACAAGATGATAGCTTAGCAACACGAGCCCCGAAAATTTATCCCGAGCAATGCGAAATCGATTGGGCAAGGGGCGCTGTGGAAATCCGAAATTTCATCTATGGCGTTTCTCCAACGCCCGGGGCTTGGTTCATTTTGGATGGAAAGCGATTTAAAATTTTTCGCTGCAAATATAAACTCGAACCCCACCAGAACGAGCCGGGAAAGGTGATTATTCAAACAAATCAGATGTTGATTTCCTGCTCCGATGGATTTATAATCCCAACAGAAGTGCAATTCGAAGGAAGGAAAAAGATGAGCATCGAAGGATTTCTCCGAGGTTACCGATTGGCTCGTTGAAATTCCTTCTTTTTTGCTTCGATTACATCCTGCACTGCCGATTTGCGAATGGAATCGATAATTGCCGAAAATCGTTTTGAGTCCTTGTTCCTCAGTTCCCAAAAAGTATCCAAAAACTCACGAAAGGAATATCCGTTTCGCTTCAAAATGTTCATCACTTCTTGATTTGCTTTGACGGAATCGCCAATAGAGTAACGGGCAATCAATATTTCTTTGTATGTTTTTATAAACTTACTCTCGTCGGAAGAAAATCCCTCTTTTGAGCAATAAGTGTAACCCAAAACAATTGTAAATAATGCCAATACTAACCAATGTTTCATATCATTCAGCAATTCTATTAAAGAAATTATAAACGATTTTGTTTTCTTTATAATTTTTTAGCTCATTTGGGGTTCCCCGAGCGATAATTGTCCGCTTCGATTTGTCGAGCATAATAATTCTGTGGGAAATACGGGGAATGCTTGCGAGGTCGTGGGTAACAACAATCATTGTTAAACCAAGAGCATTGTTAAGGTTCACGATAAGTTGGTCGAGCGAGGCTGCGGTCAGCGGGTCGAGTCCCGAAGATGGCTCATCGAAGCAAAGGATTGGAGGGTCGAGGGCAAGGGCTCGTGCAATGCCGGCGCGTTTACGCATTCCCCCGCTCAACTGCGACGGATAGTAATTTTCGTAGCCTTCGAGCTGAACCAACTTGAGTTTTAGCCTTACTATTTGTTCGATTCTTTCATCCGAAATTTTAGTGAATGATTTTAAAGGAAGGGCGATGTTTTCGAACAGTGTCATCGAAGCAATTAGCCCACTGGATTGAAACAAAACGCCAAATTTACGCAGGATTTCCTCGCGTTTGCGTCCCTTCGCTGTTGTAAATTCTTCCCCGTCGATATAAATTTCCCCTGTGGTTGGAATTTCTAATCCAATGATTTGCCGAAGGAGTGTGCTTTTTCCACAACCGCTCCCACCAACAATGACAAAAATCTCGCCGGGATAAATCTCGAAGTTAATATCCCGCAAAATTTCGGTTTTATCGTACACAACAGAAAGATTATTCACTCGAACTATTGGTTCCATACCGTTCTTTTGCCATTTGTAAAGCTATTTTGACGAAACCGTTGGCTTTTTCGAGAAGTTCAATTGCTTCGCTCGAATTAACATTCCCAAGAATCATTACCAGAGCGACTTTGACTTTCCCATTGGCTGCTTTCAAAACTTTTTCAGCCGTTTGGTAATCGACATTGCATAAATCCATAATAATCTTCTTCGCACGTTCACGCAATTTATTGCTCGCCGGCTGCAAATCGACCATCACATTCCCATAAGTTTTCCCCAATTTAATCATCGACGCTGTGGTAAGCATATTTAACACAAGCTTCTGTGCTGTTCCGCTTTTCATTCGTGTTGAGCCTGCAATCACTTCGGGCCCGACAACGGGGCAAATGTAAACATCGGCAACAACACCAAGCGATTTCACTTGCTCAACTGGGGCTGTTGCAACCAGAACCGTTGCGATATTTCTCTTCTTTGCTTCGAGCAGTGCCGATTTCACGAAAGGCGTCCGCCCCGAGGCTGCAATACCAACGACAATATCAGGAGGGGCGATTTTGTATTTTTCGATGACTTGGCTACCGGCGGCTTCGTCGTCTTCGGCTCCTTCTTTTGCTCGAAACACTGCTTCTTTTCCACCTGAAATGATACCTTGCACCATCTCGGGCGGCGTTCCAAAAGTTGGCGGGCATTCCGAAGCATCGACGATTCCCAGACGTCCGCTGGTTCCTGCTCCAATATAAAACAACCTTCCACCTTTGCGAAAAGACTCAACGATAAGTTCTACGGCTTGGGCAATGTTCGGTATCTCTTTCTCTATAGCAAAAGGAACGGTTTTGTCCTCTTCGTTAATCAAATGCAAGATTTCTTCCGTCGAAATGATGTCGATGTTTTTGGTCCTTGGATTGTTCTGTTCGGTCGCCAGATTTGAAATCTCATCGAAAATATCGTTATTACTCATATCCATTATGAATGTAAATTCAAAAATAACAAAATTGTTGAAATCACCTAAACGCACTTCACCAAGATTTTGTTCTTTTGATTATTTTTGGTTTTGCAAAATGTAAATTTTCGATGGACATAACAATAATTGGATATGGGAAGTTGGGACGGGCTCTTGCCCTCGAAAATTTAAAGCAGGGCAATCTTTATGCCATTGTTTCGCAACATCTGGGCAACACAACCGATGGCGAAACTTTTCGCAAAGAAAATGTTCTTGTTGTCCAAAATCTTGAAGATTTGCCCGGAGTATCGGATGTAATCTTTATTTGCACTGCTGACCGAGATATCCCAAAAGTCGCCCAAAATCTTGCACAAAGATTTGGGAAAGCACTCGAAAGCAAAGTAATCATTCATTGCTCGGGGTCTTATTCAGACAAAATTTTAGAGGACTTGAAACGAGCGGGCTCTTTTGTTGCATCGGCACACCCATTGCAAACTTTTTACTTTTATCGGCCAGATATTTTTCAGAATATCTTTTGGATTGTTCAGACTGAAAGTTTTGAAAAAATCGAAGGCGTTTTAAGAAAAATTGGGGGGACACCAATCCAAGTTGAATTCGACGATAGGCAGAGGGCAATTTACCACGCCTCGGCTGTTGTTAGTTCCAACTACCTTAATACGCTTATTCTGTTTGCCAAAAAGCTTATTGCCCAAATCCCATTCGACCCAAAAGTCTTTATTCCTTTAATCCAACAAACTCTCGAAAACAATTTTGTACACTTTTCGGAACCCAATTTTTTGCCTCTCACAGGTCCATTGGTTCGCAAAGACTTAGCCACTATTGAAGAGCATTTAAAATCCCTCGACTCTAAACCCGAATTGCAACAAATATATCTGGAATTTGCCAAAATCACCCTGCTCCTTTGCAGAGAAATTGAAATTTTAACAGAAAATGAGTTCAAGGAAATTGTAGAGAAATTAAAAGTTTATAAAATCTGAAAATTCTAGTTAAGTGTATTCATATTCTTCGAAGCATACATTTGTCCAAACCCATAGAACACAAGCAGAAAGAAGTTTAACCAGAGTACTTGCTCATCTTGGATGGATTGATTGATAAGCAACCATTCGTAAAAATATTTCGAGACAATCCTCTTTATCATTGAGTTTAATCCAACACAATAAATTTCTGAAACGAGTTGCCAATCTTAAGAAAATATAAACCACGAGGAAGATTTCCAACATCTATTGTTCCATTATCTATGGCTCCTTTTTGCACTACTTGTCCAAAGATGTTTGATATTTCATATTCATAAAAATTATCTGCTCGCCCACTTAGGAATAACCTGCTCGCTGCAGGATTGGGAAAAACTGTAACTCTTTTCTGCTCGTATTCACTAATGGAATTAGCATTGCCCATAATATCTTTCAATTTTTCCCATATTTGGTTGCACAAATTAATTGACACCTCGCCATCGTCGTCGGGCTTTTCTCCCATTCGAACAACCACCAAGCCCAAGCTTTTCGAAACACAAACAATTTGACCATTTTTCCCAAGCCCTGCAATCACAACCATTGGAGCATCGGGAAACAATGGTCCCGGGAACACAATTTGCAACGAGGGCACCATAAACGAAGATTTTCCATTAAGCCACCAAAGATAACCATAGGATTTATTTAGTGGTTGCGATGTATTTACCATTTCGATGAAATAGTTTCTATCTTTGAGCAAGGTATCTTTGTCCCAAATACAATCGTTCAAGAAAAGCAAGCCAAAACGAGCCATACTCCTTGCTTTGCTAAAAAATACATTGTCGTAACCAATAGTGTAAAAGAAACCATTTATTCCAGTTTTTGAACCCAGTTTTTGCTGTGTATAAACATTGATAGGTAATTTAGTTGCAGTTGACAAAACTTCCTCCAATAAGGTGTAGGGCGCATTGTGGTAAGCCCATCTCGTTCCTGCGTCGGATTTGTAAACCAAACAAGTGTCGATTGTGCAATGATTATCGGGCACCCCATCATCGAGACCTGTTGTCATTGTAAGTTGGTGGCGGATTGTTATCTTATCTTCTTGTTCTTTGGTGCATTTCGTCCAACCCTCTCCCAAATACTTCGAAGTTCTGTCGTTAATATTAAGATAGCCTTCTTCCTGTGCTTTCCCAACGAGGAAGGCTGTTATTGTTTTTCCTGCCGATGCCCAGTACCAAAGACTGTCTTGGGTAAATGTTCCAAAATATTTTTCCAGGACAATCTTACCATTCTTCAAAACAATAAAAGCTTTAGTATTTTTTGCTTCTAAAAAGTCGTATAAATTATTAACCTTCGTAACATTCCACCCAAGCGTTTCGGGGGAAATTGTCTCCCAACTTTTTCCGTCAATAGGTGGAAAATAAATTTCATCAGCCCAAAGTTGAAATGCAAACAGAAAAAAGAGAACAAAAATTTTCTTCATAATTCCCCCATACAAAAAAATTTAGACACATCAGAGAAGGGAAAAGTTTAAAAAATAATTTTCACCTCACCACCACAAATTTTTCGGTGTAATTTCCAATTTGTATGAGATATAAGCCAACGGTCAAATTTGAAATATCAATGCGTTGTAGGGACAAATAATTATTTGCCCGTACGTTCATCACACATTCGCCCAAGGTGTTGTAGATTTTGATGTCGAGCCCACTTGTCACTTCTTCCAAAGGAAAATTTATGGTAATATATTCCGCTGCAGGGTTTGGGCAAATGACATTTCCGAAATCTTGCGAATCATTTACAAAAGTTGAAACATTCCTTGCCTCACCTGAATTAATATCTACCATAAGACTGGAAATATCTACGGCTTCGAAGTCGCTGCCTTTTATTTGTCTCAAAGTGTAAAGGTCATCCATATCCCATCGTTCATCGGGCACGCCACTAATGAACCATGCAGAGCCATTATCGGCAAGTATCATCCCATATTTTTTAAGTGCATTGGCTATTACTTTTGCCTGTGGACCCAATTTATCGGTATTAAACGAACTTTTAAGTCTCATAACAATTCCCATAGGCGGATAATTTTCGTTGGTTATCGAGGATGCATAATGTCTTGCGGGCCAGAGATATTTTCTTTGGGTTTTTGGGGCAGTAAATCTAATCATATGATTAATCTCGCCCGCTTGAACTTCCTCGAATTTAACCAAGCCGGGGAATATCGGCAGTCCTGCAGCATCCGCCGAAGTCCAACCTTCGGGACGAAGTTCGTTTGAATTCAGATTGAATATAGCCCCCGAACCAGCACGCCAACTTTTATCTTCATTTTGATAGGCACTGTATAATTCGTATAAAACACATTCATTCGTGTCGATAATCAATATGTGTCTATCGCCAGTGCTTTCGTTTCCCCCTTCAATAGGTGGATTATCGGGAATTGGATATCCAGCGGTATCGCTTTCGTCGGAATATTCAAACTGGACTTTTACTTTCTTCTGATTGGAACCCACTAAAACATAGGGTATTCCAATTGGTGCACCATTCCATAACCCCGAACCAAAATCATTCCTTAAACTAAGTCCAGCGCCAATTATGTTAATATAATCATTCGATTTAGGGTGCACAGGCAAGTTGTCGACAGGGGTATTCCAAATATTGTTTTTTGGGAAAACATAGCAATTTTTAATCGTGGGTTGCGACAATGCAAAGCACGAAACCAAAATCATAAATAAAAACCCAACATTTTTCATCGAACCACCAAAATTTTTGTATAATTTTCAAAAATAATAAAGTATTAAACAAAATAAAGGACGAAGATGGGATGCTTGCCAAAAATAAGACATCGGATGTTTGCGAAACATCCGATGTCTGAAAATACTCGTAGGGGCGACCGGCCGGTCGCCCCTACATTGTGGTTTACATCGATAACATTTTATCAGGAGGAGGCTCATAGATCTGTCCCAACAATGGTGATGATGATGTGTGTATGGTTGGGAATTGTTTTTTTTTGTAGGGGCGAATAATTATTCGCCACTACAAGATAATATAATCGCAAAACATCGCAAAACCGATTTCGTTTCATCAACGGGATTCATCACGGTTTGACATCGGATGTCTGTCAGACATCCGATGTCTGGGAAACCCCTTTGGTTAAATACGCCTAGGATAAACAGTGCTTGTCCTACAATAAGACATCGGTTGTTTGCGAAACATCCGATGTCTGGGAAAATCAACAAAGGCTTGTAATCCTTTGTTCACCTGCTAATTCCCCGGCTAATACTTTTTTATGCCTTAAAATTTTTGCTTGAAAAACATTTTTAAAATCTTAATACATTCAAAATTATTTATTAAATTGCGATTTAATAAAAAAGCACAGAAATGGCGGAAGAGCAAAAGAACAACAAAAAGGGCAATCTTTTAATTGTTGACGATGACATCAATTTCCTTCGCCTTCTTTCAGTTCAATTATCGAAGCATTTCAACATTGCAACTGCCAAAAGTGGTCCCGAGGCTTTGGAAATAATAAAGAATGGTTTCAACCCCGGTGTGATTTTGACTGATATGAATATGCCCGTGATGAACGGAGTTGAGTTTTTGAAAGAATCGATGAAACTCGCCCCAAACGCAATTAGAATAATTCTTTCGGCTTTTGCAAATCCCCAAGAAATCATCGCAGCGTTGAACCAAAGCCGAGCCTATATGTATTTAATGAAGCCTATTGACCAGTTGCAATTGATTCAAACACTCCGGTATGCTTTCGACACATATAATCTGGTTGTGCAAAACAACCAACTTCTTGAGATGCTTCGTCGAGTTGGCATAACTTCGTCTACTGCTGTGGATTTTGTGCTTAAATCGCCTCCACAACTTGCTGCCCAAAAGACCGCAAAAGAGTTTGTTGCAAGCTTGAAGAAAATTTTGATGATGTCCGAAAAATATTATTATACAAATCATACAGAATATGTTGTTTCAATTGCAAGTGCCCTTGCCGAAGAAGTAAAATTCACCGACAAAGTTAAAGAAGAAATCGAAATTGCAGCCTCATTGGTTAATTTGACCTACCTACCTATGCCCAAAAGATTTCTTTTATACGACCCATACGATTTAGAACAGGCAGACAAATCATTCTTTTTCAATCTATTCAAAGAAACTATCACTGCACTTTCGACTATCGAACCCATCGTAGGTCCGATTAAAATTCTCGGTCAAATTTGGGAGAATCGCACTGGAACTGGGGGACCAAATCAGCTCGAAGGCATAAACGTCCTGCGAGAAGCCCAAGTTATTGCAATAGCTAATATATATCACAACAGAGTTTATAGAATACAACCATTCCATATTACCAAGCTCGAAGAAGAAGGTTTGGTGGTTCAAACAAAAGAAGAGACTTTCGACAGGCACAACGAGGCGGTCAAATTCTTTTATCGAAAAGCCAATTGGTTCGATTCGGATATTTTAAACACTTTTCAAGATATGGTCAAGAAAAGGGCTATTCCCGAACTAATTATTCCCAAGACTAACCTTTCGATTCAGAACTTCGATTTACGGACATTACGAACGATAGAATTCCGCGACTCGGCTCCCGAAAGTGAAGTCGAAAGCGAAGCAAGCGAGCAAACACAAGCAGAAACCGAAGGGCTCGAACGGGAAATCCGCGTCGAAAAATTGAAGCCCGGAATGATTGTGGCTCAAAATGTTGTTACAAAAACCGGGGTGCTGATTGTTCGACAGGATAACAAGCTGGACGAGGCTCTGGTCGAAAACATAAAATATCTTGCCGAGGCAGGACTACTTTCCAAAGTCATTTCCGTTTATGTGATTCCGCCATCGCACCTTTCGGGCGAAGGAAAAAAGTGAAAGTAATTGAAGCCAAAGCAACAGCAACGGCAAGGTAAGCAATCCAATCTCCATAAAGAGTGTAAATCGTTTGGTTTGAAAGCAGGGGAACATCCTCCGCAATACCGATTTGCCGATATTGAGGTGCACGGGCTAAACTTTCCCCATTTGGGCAGATAAATCCGGAAATCCCAGTGTTTGCACAGCGAACAATAAACCGGCGGTTTTCAATTGCACGAAATGTTGCGATTAAATAATGTTGCAAAGGTCCAAAAGTATGGTCATACCATCCGTCGTTTGTGATAATGACCATTAACGAAGCGCCTCGATGCACAAATTCACGGCAGAAGCCCGGGTAAATTGATTCAATGCATATAATTGGAGCGACCAGAAAATTTTTCCTTTGAGTTTTAACCCGAAGATTATTTTGTTCGTTGCCCTTTGCCCAGCTGGAAATACCAACATTCCATTCCAGAAACGACCGAGCGAAACCGAAAATTTCACCATACGGAATTTGTTCGCCAAATGATGTTAATCGAATCTTGTGATAAACTTGATAGCTATGGTCGGGATTCAACAAAAGTATGGAATTGTAGGTATTGTATGGACGGGAAGAATCGCCAAGATAAAACTTTGTTGTAAACGACGGCTTTTCGTCGGAGCTAAGGAATCGAAAATCGGCAAATCCAGTTAGGATTGAAGATTTTCCTTCCAAAAAGCGATAGAATTCCGAAAAATCGTGGAAGGCATTAACATCGAGGCTAAGAAAAGTTACTGCAGTTTCGCTCCAAACAAACAAATCGATATCTGAATTTACCCTTTTCAGGGAATCCTGAACTTGCAGATGGATTGCGATTTGCGATTCGGGACTTGTATCCCATTTTCGCCAAGGATTTATGTTTGGTTGAACAATCCCTACTTTGACAACGTCCTGCTGCTTTAAAAGTTGGCTTGGGTCAAAATCCATTGAACGAAAAACACCATAAACACTTGGAACGATTAAAACCAAAGCAAAGGCAACTAAGTATTTATTTAGTGCAATTTTGCCAAATTTACGCAGGCGATTTTCCTGAACATCTTCGACAAAGAAAAGAATTAAAACGTTTGCAAGAACAATAAGGAAACTCAAAAGCCAAACACCGCCAATATCGGCGATTTGAATCCAGAAGTGATTGTATGCTTGCGTATATCCGAGAGTTAACCAAGGGTAGGCAAGGTCGCCAAGACTATGGAACCATTCGAATGCAAGCCAAAGGAAAGGGAAAAGCCACAAGGAAATTCTGCGCGAGTATTTCTTTTGTATCAAATTCAGGAGGGCAAATGGAATCATAAAGAAAAAAGGATGGACAAGAGCAACAGCAAAGCCCGAGACGAAAAGATATGGGTCGGTGTCCTTTTGCCAACTGCTAATCCACCAATTCGTTGCATAGTGGTAAACGAAAAACACAAGGTAGGTGAGCAACCAGCGTCGCTTTACCGAGTTGAATACATATAAAAGAGGAACTAAGCCAATGAAAGCAAAAGGGAAAAAGGTATAAGGCGGAAACGACAATGCAAGAAGAAAGCCCGAAAGAAGACCAATAAAAAACTTTTTCCTCTGCAATTCTATTTCAATTTATTTAAAAATTCGGGATAAAATGTAAGATTAAAGCGAGGTTGAGAGTAATAATAATAGGAATTATCAATTTGTTTCTTGAGTTCAGCGTCGTAAATATTTTTGGTTTTGTTAAAATCGAAAATCATCAACCATTCGCCCGTTAAAGTAATCAAACCGACTTTGCTAATAGGAATGTTGACAATAAATCCAGCAGTAAAATTTCCACCAAGTGATGTACGGAAGCTTTCTTTGGGGTTACGACCGGGAATTCCAAGATTGAAAGAATTGAATAAATAGCTAAGTCCTGCACCTCCAAAAAAGTTGACCCGCATCGATGGATTAATCAAGAACAAGGAAGTGAAATTCACGGTGCGATAAATATAGGCAAGGTCGGGGAATAGCGTATCGGGCTTCCTTCGGTCGAAAGTATATGTCCATTCCAATCGGAGAATGTTCCAATCTACGGGCGAAAATGTGATATTGGCACCCACAAGGAATTTGCCTTCGTTAGCCGAACTCCGCTCCTTCACAACTCCATTTTCGTTCCAACTCTGAAAAATTACCAGCGTATTAAATCCAAACTCGCCGCCTATGCCTATGAATTTTTTGTACGGTTTCTCGTAAATCTCCTCGTCTGTTGTATCTTCTTGGGCTTTGAGCATCAATGGGGACAGTAGCAACAAGCTAATTATTAAAAGTTTGAAAAACTGACGTGCATTTTTTGTTGTCATTTCTATCACCTTGTTTATTGATATGGATTTGATTTCGGAAATTTTTTCGGCAACCAACTTCAAAAGGGAAGGCTCGTTCCTTTTTCCTCGGTATGGCACAGGAGCCATAAAAGGAGCATCCGTTTCCAGAAAAAATCGGTCATCGGGGACCAACTCCACCACATCCTGCAATTTATTCGTCTTAAAAGTTATATTTCCCGTAAAAGAAACATAGCCACCAAGTTCAAGGGCTTTCTCCATAAATTCCTTGCTTTCCGAAAAGCAATGCAGAACAAAACGCAATCTTCCGTCCTGCTCTTCTTCTAAAATGGAAAGCAAATCAGCAGAAGAATCCCGGTTATGTATAATCACCGGAAGGTTAAAATTTTTGGCAAACTGAATTTGGGTTCGAAACACTTCTTTTTGAAGTTCGCGCGGGGAAAAGTCGTAATAATAATCGAGACCGACCTCGCCTATTGCCACAAGTTTCCCGTCCTTTTGTTCCAATTCCTTTTGAATTTTGTCGGCTACTTCGGGAGTGAATTCTTTAGCATTGTGTGGATGGATTCCAATAGCCCAGTAAACATTCTCATACTCTTGCGAAAGTTGGCGGCAAGCAGCGATATTCGCTGGTTCAGTCGAAGGAACAACGAAAGCCTCAACCCCGGCTTCGCAAGCCCGCTTGATTACATCTTCCAAATCATCTTTAAATTCTTTTGAATCAAGATGGCAATGGGTATCTATCATTTCCCTTGCTGTAATTTCTGTAATTCATTGATTATCTCTTGGACGTGTCCATCGACCGTAACTTTGGGATTAACATATCGAATCACGCCATCAGGGTCGATAATATAGGTGGAACGTATCACTCCAAGGTATTTCTTTCCATACATCGACTTTTCGCCGAGCACATCATAGAGTTTGCAGATCTCTTTTTCGGGGTCGGCAACAAGATGGAAGTTCAAATTGTGCTTCGACTTAAAATTTTTGTGCGATTTAACACTATCGGGGCTTACGCCAATAACCTCGGCACCAATTTGGGTTATCCTTTCGTAATTGTCTCGGAAGTCGCAAGCTTCCCGTGTACATCCCGAGGTATTATCTTTTGGATAAAAATACAAGACGACCCATTTGCCTCGGAAGTCGCTCAGTTTTAGTGTTGTTTCGCTCTCTGTTTGCCCAACAAAATCCGGGGCTTTTGTTCCAACCGATAATGCCATTAAACACCTCAAATTTTACAAAACTTATTAAACGATTTAAGTTTTTAAAAATTTAAAAAATACCAAAATTTTGTGAAGTTTTAATCTGTTTCTTGGTTTGTTTGTTGGTTCGATTTTGTTAATTTAGAATGATTATGGAAACAGAAAAAGATAAAAAGGCGAGAGTAACCAAGTACATTTTTGTATTTGGAGGAGTCGTATCGTCTTTGGGGAAAGGAATAGCAGCAGCATCGCTTGGACTGCTTTTGAAGCAAAGGAATTTCAAGGTCACAATAATGAAGCTTGACCCATACATAAACGTCGACCCGGGGACGATGAACCCCTTTCAACACGGCGAGGTTTATGTTACAGACGATGGCGCCGAAACAGATTTGGATTTGGGCCATTACGAGCGTTTCCTTGGTTACTCGTTGAGCAAGGCCAATAATACCACTGCTGGTCAAGTCTACTACACTGTGATTTTGAAGGAACGCGAAGGTCAATACCTTGGCAAAACTGTTCAGGTTATCCCCCACATAACAGATGAAATCAAACGACGCATTGCTGTGTTCGATGGCGAATACGATTTCGTCATTGTCGAAATTGGTGGCACCGTTGGCGATATTGAATCACTTCCGTTTTTGGAAGCAGCAAGGCAATTTGCTATTGAACGCGGTTTCAACAATGCATTGAATATCATTCTTACTTATGTCCCTTACATCAAAAGCGCTGGGGAATTGAAGACCAAACCAACCCAGCACTCTGTCAAGGCTTTGATGGAGCACGGAATTGTGCCCGATATAATTCTTTGCCGCAGCGAAACTAAACTGAACAAGGAACTCAAAGCGAAAATTGCTTTGTTCTGTAATGTCGACGAAGATTCCGTTATCGACCTTTACGATGTCGATACTATTTACGAAGTTCCTTTGATTCTTTCCAAAAGCAATTTGGACGAAATTGTTTTGCGGAAATTAAATGTTCCATCAAACGGATTAGATTTAGAGGAATGGAAAACATTTGTTCGCCGTATAAAGAATCCGCAACATCGCGTCAAAGTTGGCTTGGTTGGGAAATATGTGAAGTATCGCGATTCATATAAAAGCATACTGGAAGCATTTATCCACGCTGGTTCAATCAACAATACCGCTGTCGATGTCGAACTAATTGACTCGGAAGAACTTACAGAAGAAAATTGCGAAAGTTTTCTCCAAGACCTCGATGGTGTTTTGGTTGGTCCCGGATTTGGTCGTCGTGGAATCGAAGGGAAGATTATTGCCATAAAATACGTTAGAGAAAACAAAATTCCTTTCTTCGGGATATGTTTAGGAATGCAATGTGCAATAATTGAATTTGCCCGAAATGTTTGCGGCTTGGAAAACGCAAACTCAACCGAATTCGACAAGAAGACCAAGTATAATGTAATTGACCTGATGGAAGAACAAAAGAAAATCACAAACAAAGGCGGAACGATGCGTTTAGGGCAATATCCCTGCAAAATCATACCCGGAACGCTTGCATATTCAACATACAATCAGGAGTTGGTTTTCGAACGGCATCGCCATCGCTACGAAGTGAACAACGAATACCGCGAGATTTTTGAAAAGCACGGAATGGTTATGAGCGGACTATCGCCCGATGGTAATCTGGTTGAAATGATTGAATTGCGCGACCATCCTTGGTTTATTGGTGTTCAATTCCATCCAGAGTTGAAATCGCGGGCGGTAACAGGGGCTCCGCTTTTTATTGGATTCATCAGGGCTGCTTTGAAACATCGAAAAAGTAAAGAAACATAAATCGGGAGGTGAAAATGAGGAAGATTTGGTTCTTTGTTTTTGTTGCCTTTTCTGTTCTTTATGTTTTCTCTTGCAGAACTGCCAAAGTCCAAAACCAAGAGCAATGGATTACAACGCCCAGCGGTTTGGAATATCTCGATAAAGAAATTGGTTACGGGAACTTTCCGAAACAGGGACAAAGAGTTACAATTAATTTCATTATGAAAACCGAGGATGGAACTGTCATCGAGGATACTTACCAAAGCAAAATCCCGATGTCTTTTATCTTGGGCAAAAAAGATGCGATTCAAGGGCTCGAGGAAGGTGTTGCGACTATGCGAGTTGGGGGAAAACGAATCCTCAAAGTCCCGCCAGAACTTGGTTTTGGCGCCAGTTCGGTTCGTGGCATTCCACCCAATTCCAAATTAATTATTGAAGTTGAACTTGTGAAGGCTGAATGATACAACCCGATTTTATTCTGCTGTTCGAAAACGAATACTTTCGTAGTCTTTATCCCTTTTATCTTTTGCACAGCCAATGGGAAATTCGTTGCGGAGCCTTAAGGATTTTCGAAAAGGTTCAAAAGCAATTTCCCAAAGCCAAATTGTTGTTCCATTCTACGAGAGAAACTTATCTTCGCCTTTTCGCAAAATGGTTTGGCTTCGAAGAAGTTAAAATTGATAAGGGAAATCTCTTGGTTTTGAACTCGGGGATTTTGCCTTCTCAAGAGTTCTGGCAAAATCTCGACACGGCTTATTCAAACTTTATCCAGTCGAATCAGCCGACACGCTCCGCTGTGTTTTCCGTCAACGGGACGCCAATAGCATTTTACCTTTCTGCCGAAGAAATGGTGAACCCCTCGGAATTCGACCGAAGATTCTTCTCGATAGTTCTCGATAAATATTCCGAGAAATTGCCCAAGATAGAAGTTCCAATTCCACGAGTGATAAATTTCCTTTGGGATGCAATCGAATACAATTCTTTTGCAATCGAGGACGATTTCCGTTTCTTCGAAAATTTCGCCGATTTTGCTGAACTGAAAAAAGACGGAGTGGTATTAATTGACGAGCGGAAAATCAAAATAGGAAAGAACTGCAAGATTATGCCCTCGGTCGTGTTGAATGCCGAAAAAGGTTCCATAATCATAGGCGATGGCGTAGCCATTCAGCCATTTTCGTATATCGAAGGTCCTGTGTCAATTGGAGAAAACTCCTTGGTCAAATCGGGCTCGATGATTTACGCTGGAACCACACTTGGCGAGGTCTCGAAAGTCGGCGGCGAAATCGAAAACTCTATCTTCCACGCCTATTCGAACAAACAGCACTATGGCTTTGTGGGCCATTCATACATTGGACAATGGTGTAATCTGGGCGCCGGAACCACAACTTCCGACCTGAAAAACACTTACGACAGCGTTTCCGTTCGCATCGAGAACGAAACATTTAACACTGGTAGAACCTTCCTCGGGCTACTTTGCGGCGACCACACCCGCACAGCTATTGGAACAACATTCAACACGGGAACCATAACAGGAATTTGCTGCAACATATTCCATTCGGGCTTACTCCCCAAATACATTCCCTCGTTTACTTGGGGAGGAAGCCTAACCGAGTCCACTTTGGCCAATTTCGAAAGGACTTTGCAATCCATCGAAATTATGATGGAAAGAAGGGGAAAAACACTTTTGGACGAAGAACGAAAAATTTTAGAATTGGAATACCAAGTCCAAAAAAACAAAAGGTAACATTAGCTTTGAGGCTTGTAGGGGCAACCGGCCGGTCGCCCCTACAATTTTTTTTAGCATAGAGAAGGTTATGTAAGGGTAGACAAATAGGTCTGCCCCTACAATAGTGATGATGCCGAAAGAAAGGTTGCACATTGTTGAGGTTTTATTCATAACCCCGAGTTCCTGACCCTAAACGGAATTCGCTACGGAAAGACATCGGATGTTTGTGAAACATCCGATGTCTGAGATAATCTACAAGTGCCTTCAATCCTTCATTCATTCTTGGAAAGACATCGGATGTTTGCGAAACATCCGATGTCTGAAAAAATTACACCCTATTTCGATGTAGAATACACAAAAATCTTCTTTATTAAATCTTTGTCTTTTTTGATTTCGCTAACGTTGACGGTTTTGAGGATGTTTTCCCAGCGTTCTTTGTTCTGCAAAACGAATTCCTTTGCCATGTCGTAGTCGTTGGGAATAATACCATCGAGGATTGCTTCTTCGATTGCTGTTTTGATAACTCCGACTTCGGGGGAAGGCTTAAGGTTGAAAATTTCCATTATCTCTTCGCCTCGAACTGGGGATTGAAATTGGCGAAGTTTATCTTTTTCTTGAACTTGCAGGACTTTGTTCCAAACTTTTTGGTAGTTGTTCAGGTATTTTTTGCTCAAATTTGGATTGTTCGTGGTAATATCGCAACGGCAAAGCAGGAAAAGGTCTTCCAAAGCCTCGCCGGCATAAGCGGCGAGCCGACGGATTGCCGAATCGGTTACCCCATCGTCTACCAAAGCCATAGGCCTTTGATGCAATCGCACAAGTTTTTCAACATAATCAACATTTTCCAATGGCAACTTCATTTTCCTAAAAATCTGGCTAACCATACGAGCCCCGACCTCTTCGTGTCCGTGGTAAGTCCAACCTACCCCGGGAATAAACCTTTTGGTCTTGGGCTTTCCAATATCGTGAATCAATGCGGCAATCCGAAGATATGTATTTTCCGAGTGTTCAGCCACCTTGTCCAAAACTTTTAGACTATGCAGGAAAACATCTTTATGGGAATATTTAATGCCATTTTCTTCGATTGTTTCGACGCCAGCCATAGCATTAAGTTCCGGGAAGATTAATTCGAGCAGACCCGATTGAAACAGCAAGAGGAAGCCTTTGCTTGGGCGTGGCGAATCGATTATTTTAAGAAGTTCGGCGGTTATTCGTTCTTGGGAGATGATTTTGATTCTCTCCCGCATTTCAGTCAGTGCTTTAAATGTTTGTTCTTCTATTTCGAAATCAAGCTGAGCGGAAAATCTGATTGCCCGTAGCATTCGCAAAGGGTCGTCGTTGAAAGTAGCCTGTGGGTCGAGCGGTGTGCGAATAATCCTATTCTGCAAATCTTTGTATCCGTCGAACAAATCGATTAACTTTCCGAATGAATCCTCTTGCAAAGAAACAGCAAGTGCATTGATTGTAAAATCCCGTCGGCGAAGGTCGTCTTCCAAAGTTCCAACGGTAACAATAGGCTTTCGGCTTTTGGAAAGGTAGGTTTCTTTGCGTGTTCCAACAAATTCGAATTCACTACCTTTGACTGGCACCATAGCGGTAAAAAAACGCGGGTAAGCTACGACTTTCGAATGGAAGTGGTCGGCAACAATTTTGGCAAACTCAACGGAATCGCCAACAACTGTGAAATCGGCATCCTTTTTCGGTCGATTTAAAAGCAAATCGCGTACATATCCGCCAACAAGGTAAATTTCGTAGTTATGCTTATTTGCCAGTTCCTTGATTTTAAGTATAGTCTTATCCTGAATTTCGACTTTAACATCGAACGATGTCTGGTAAATTGTCTCGAATTTTTTGATTCTCTTCCTTTTTCTTTCGGGATTAGTAATTTGATTCTCTTCGCTCATATTCTATGCAGCATCTTCTTGGGTACAGAAGTATTCAATAGTCTTTTCGGCACAAGTCTTACAATAACCCAGTTTGTTTATCATAGTGTCTATCATTCTGTTGTAAAGCCGTTGATTTTCCTCGTTTGTTCGGTTGGATAGAGCCCCGACGAGGCTCCCCGCCCCCGAAATATCCGATTTTAATCGAACATCCGTAACTGCTTTGACCAGCTCCGCATTATCCATAAAGTTATAGTTCGGGTCTTTGACAATTCTTTGACCATAGATTTTAATGATTGTAGTTCGGAAACTTTGCTTTTGCTCACGAGTCTTCAATCCCATACGCTCTTCGACGCTGTTGATAAACGATTCGTCGATTTTCAGCGAAACTAATTTCCCAGTTCGCGGGTCGCGATAAGTCCAAATTTTATCGCTGCCGAGGTTCTTTGCATCAATTCCAATGACCATATTTACATAATTCATAACATCGCGTTCGATAGCATCGGGCTCGTCCATATATGCATTGAAAATGGATTTCAAAACATTCTGCCTGTAAAGTTGCTTAGCAATCTTCAAATCGTTGAAATACTTAATTCTATCGTTGGGGTCTTGGACATAATCGAGGATAACGGTTTCGAGAGCTGGGAAGAAGTCGCCCGCATACATACATTTGCCTTCCTGAGTTTCGGTTCGTTCGAGAAGGATTTGAATGGCGCGCCCAAGATTGCGGTGCCCAAGTCCTTTCTGTCCAAATCGTTTGGTAATGTCTGGGTCGGCATTCAACTCGTTGATAACTTCACTTAATGTTTTAAGAGACTTTTCGCCGGCAACTTCACCAGCGGCAAGTTTCATCATCTCCACTGGCGTTAGTTTATCGGATTTGGGCATTCGGGTCAAAATAACTGCGACCGAAGCAGTATAAACAAGATTTGGGTCGATATGCAATTTCTCGCCAGCAAATGTAGTTTTTTCCCAACTTCCAATGGCATATTTGGTTAATTCCATCTGAAGTTTATAGTTTGTATTATGCGACATATAGCAAATTCTGCAACGGTCGACAATGGGGGCTTGCTCTTTCTCTTCCAAAAATCTTGCAAATTCATTATTGTTGCTTGTTGCCACAATTAATGTATCTAAGGGCCATTTGAGTCCTTCAATCTCGATTGTTCGATTTTGAATTACACCAAGATAAACTTGAATTAAATCTTTTTTGTTTTTGAAAATTTCATCGGCGAAATGGATACCTCCGCCAGCCACTCTTGCCAAAGCTCCCCGACGCAAATCAAATCGGTAAGGATTGTCCGTATCGGCTATGTTCAACAAACGGGTAATGGATTCCTCGCCAATCAAATCGACAGCAGAAGAAGTTATCTTATCCTTTGCAGCATATTTCCCTGTCAAAGTACCACGAGATTCCGAAACCGGAACGGGAAAAACTTCAACAAACTCTAACATCTTGGACAAGTCGCCATCGCAGAATTCTCGAATTTGATTCCAGATGTAGTAAGTGCAAGCTCCCAAAGGCCTATACAAACGATAGAAATCCCGAATCTGAGAATCCGAGGCACCAAATTTCTGCAAATATTCTATGTTTTTGTCCTTTTCGTCGAAAAGGTTCAAAGCAAGAATCATTGGGTCTTCGAAAGTTTGGGATTCTATTTCCTTGATTTTGCCGTATCGCCCCAATTTGTCAACATTTTTAAATTTAAAAGAATAGCGGCGGTTTTCGGGCCTCGAAACGAAATCTCGATAAAGTTTCATTAAGTAGTCAACAAAAAAAGTTTTTCCGTTGCCGGGTTCACCAATAAGCACAAAAGCCATTTCTGCCGAGGAGCCACCTTCGGCTGCATCCTTTACAAACGACACGAGACTGTTAATCTCGTCGAACATTCCGATTAGGTGCTTTTTGCCTTCGCGAAAAACGAGAAAATCGTATGTAGGGCGCCCGTTGACAACAACTTTTGCAATTTTACTTGGGTCGCCAAGTATCATACGCGAAATCGACTGGAAAACATTTTCGAAGCGACGCTCTCCTTTGATAACGCTTTGAATATGAAAATCGAGGCTTGTTGTTTCCATTTTCAATTTCCTAAAAATTTTCTATTCAATCATTTCAAATTAATAATTTTTCTTAAAATGTTATCAAGTTTTGCAGATTAATTATCTGTTTCGGCTTCTGTTGCGTGGGAGTGCAAAAGCTTTTCCACCTCGTCTTTTGTAACCTTTTTAGTGCTTCTGCAATTAGGATATTTCGAGCAAGCCAAAAAGTATCCATTCTTCCCAGTTCGCAAAACCATTTCGCTTCCACACTTTGGACATTTTTCATCGGGAACAGGTATTGGTGTAAATTTCTTGCTCTTGGCTCGATTTTCGATTGGTTTTGTTCCCTTGCAATCGGGGTAATTTGAACAGCTGTAAAACTTTCCGTATCTTCCCTCGCGAATAACCATTGGTGAGCCACAGAGGTCGCAAAATAGTCCCTCGGCAATCTCGGGTTCCTCTTTCGAAACCTCGTACAATGGTTTAACATTTTTGCATTTTGGATAATTCGAGCAGCCAAGAAATCTTCCGTATTTACCGACTCGCACAACCATTGGGGCTCCGCATACTTCGCAAACAACGCCGTTTGCTGCTTCTTTTTGGGCTTCTTTGAGCAAATTTTCCAATGGCTCATAAAATTTCGTAAGCACTTCAATATATTTGGTCTTTCCTTCGGCTATTGTGTCCAGTTCTTCCTCCATCTTTGCCGTATACTCAACGTTGAAGATTTCGGAAAAGAATTTCAAAAGAGTTTGGTTAACTTCTTTGCCGAGTTCGGTCGGGTAAAATGCTTTATTTTTCAGTGTTACATAATTTCTTTCCAGCAAAGTAGAAACAATTGTTGCATAAGTGCTCGGTCGACCAATTCCCTTTTCTTCGAGTTCTTTTATTAAGCTTGCTTGGTTGTAGCGGGCTGGTGGCTGGGTTTGCGACATCTTTGCCTCGACTTTCGATAATTTCAATTCCTCGCCAATTTTAACATTGGGAAGGATTACCTTCTCCTCGTCCGAATCCTTTTCGTTTTCCTTTTCCTCGTCTTTGTAAATAGCAAGGAAACCATCGAACAAGAGGATTCTTCCTGTAGCACGGAAGACAAAATTGCCATCGGAGATGTCAATTGTTGTTTGCTCGAATTCGGCTGGGGGCATCTGGCTGGCTACAAATCTGTTGTAAATTAATTCATAAAGTGCGTATAAGTTCTTGTCGAGATATGGTTTAACAGATTCAGGGGTTCGAGAAATGTATGTTGGACGAATAGCTTCGTGAGCATCCTGAACATTTGCACTTTTGCTCTGGTAAATATTTGGCTTTTCGGGCAAATATTTTTCGCCAAAAGTCTTGCGTATAAACTCCCTAACCGAATCGATAGCATCTTGGCTCACGCGCACCGAATCAGTTCGCATATAAGTAATCAAACCTACATTGCCTTCGTTGCCTAATGGAACGCCCTCGTAGAGTTTTTGAGCGAGTTGCATCGTTTGTTTGTTCGAAAAGCCAAGTTTTCGGGCTGCTGCTTGCTGCAATGTCGATGTTATAAATGGTGGCTTTGGCTTTTCCGTGATTTTCTTCTTACGAAGGTCTTTAACACGAAATTGACCTTTCTTGATTCGCTCAATAAGTTCTTTAGCTTCTTCTTCCGATGCGATATATAAGAATTTGCTTATCCTTTTCTTGTATTCCTTTTCGCTTTCATTTCGTTGAGGTTTTTGCGAGCCTTCGGGATTGACTATTTGTTTACCATCGAACTTAATAAGTTTGGCAGAAATTACCTTGCCGTGGGCAAGGAATTTCCCAATGATGTTCCAATAGGTGAATGGGACGAAATTTTCAATATCTTCTTCGCGTTCGCAAATCAAACGAAGGGCAACCGATTGCACGCGACCAGCCGACAAAGCCTTCGAGGTTTTTTTGACCAAAGTATTCGACAAGAACGGTGAAATTTTATAACCAATCAGCCTATCCAAAACACGGCGGGCTTGTTGCGAATTGAACAAGTTTTCGTCTAAATCGCGTGGGTTAGCCATCCCCTGTTTGATTCCTTTCTCGGTTATTTCGTTGAAAAGAATCCGCTTAATGTTTTGGTTGTCGTTGCGAATCTCTTCGGCAATGTGCCAAGCAATCGCTTCGCCCTCGCGGTCTGGGTCGGTTGCCAAGTAAACCGTGTCGCATTGTTTTGCCGCCGCTTTCAATTCCTTTATGATTTCCTTCTTACCTTTGATGATTTCGTACTTTGGGATGAAGCCATTTTTTATATCAACACTCAAAGTGTGTTTATTCAAATCTTTGATATGGCCCACGGAAGCTTTTACAACAAAATTTTTACCGAGGTATTTACCAATAGTTTTGGCTTTTGCTGGCGATTCCACTACAACTAAGTTTTTTTCTCCTTTTGCCATATGGTCTACACTCCTAAAAGATAATCAAAAACGATAATTATTTAATAATATTTCACTGTGGAGTTGAAGCGCAAAATCCAAAGGCTTTTACAATGAAATAGTGAAGCGGATAACAATATCAATTCGAACATTAACAAGAGAGAAATATTTCTTTGTGGTAGTTTGCCCAAGAACTTTTCCATATTCCGAAGAGAGGTAAAAATATGGACGACTGCGAACCACTTCGGTCAACACTTGCGAAATTTCGTTGCTGATGATTTTGATATGGTGAGGCTGACGATAGAAATCGCGGATGTCAAGATTGTAGAATTCGCCCAAGACGAATCGAGGCAATGTTGTGTCTTCTTCGAAGTCACTGGAATCTTTGGGGTTAACAATTCCCGATTTTGGTCGAGCAAAAATCAGAACAAAACGAACGTTTTCGATGATTAAAGAATCTCGCTCGGGGTCGAAAGCTACATTGTTCGAAAACACAAGCGAATCGACCCAATAATTGAACTGCACAATCTCGGCAGAAGCCAACTCATCCCGATGTTTCAAAAATTCGTCGTAATTATTCAAGTTTACGAAAATTCTCGAAGTATCGGGAATCGATTTATCGATATAATTGAGATAGAAATAAAATGGAATTTGAAAGCGAAAGTTTTGGAAGGAATTTATCACATCGGTGTAACAAGATGTTAGAAGAAGGGACATAAAAACAACAACTGCGAATTTCGTTCGACTAATTTTCATTTTTCTTTGTTCCAATAAATAAACCGAACCCTAACGAAATCATTGGTTGGGATGCATACGAAAGTTCGAAATTCAAGAAACCAATGTAAAAAGTAAGAGTGAAACCACCTTTGGCTTGAAATTTTGTGTATGAATTGAATGAAATTACAATAGGCTTGGCTTGGCGAAGTTCGGGGAATGGGCTGTTAATCACATTTTCTTTCAGTCCAGTGGTGTCTTTTACCGCACGGAATTTGCCTCCAAAATCTTCATATTGCAAACCAACATAACCTATTAAGGTATTTCCCCATCGTTGCATTGCATTTATTCCAATGGCATAGGATGTAAGGTCGAAACTGTTACCATAATACATACGGTGCAAAGCAAAATGAACCGATATAGCCTTGTTTTTATCGAATCCAAACAAATTGAACCAATCGTCAACTCTTTGATTTAGCCCGATTGTAAGATAAACAAAAGTTTCATCCTGTATTGGCAAGGAAAAGAAACGGAAGCGAATTTCGTTTTTCAAAGGTGTTTCAACAATTGCCTGCAAAACGGGAAGCCCAGCCATAAAATCGATATGTAAACCTTCGGGGTAGGCTATAGTTTTGTATATTGAATCTGGATAGGTGTGGCTTTGTGGAGCCGAAAATATCGGCGTAGAACTTCTCCCGTAAATTGTAGGTTGGATATTGGGTTTGACAACGGAGCGGCGAACCTCGCCATTGCGTATTTGTGCGACTTGTGTTACCGAGTCGTTGAAGAAGCCATCGGGAACTTCGGCATCGAAAGTCTTTTGTGCATCGGGAATTATCATTCCGCTAACAGACAAATTCAAAATAAAGCAGAACTTGCCATCGGGTAGGCTTGTTCCAAAAAGCGTTGTATTCAAGCTTTGTTCCAATGTCGTAAAGATTGGCTTAATGTAACCTTCGAGGTTCTTCGATGTGAAAAGCACAAAATCTCGGGATATGACTATATCTTTTGAATAGGAAAAGCAAAAACCAAGAGTGAGAATCGAAGCCATCATAAAAAAGGTTTTAAAAGCGAAATTGAGTTTTCCCTTTAACATTCCCAAAATTTTAAATCCTAAAATTGTATTTATTGCATTTATCGAAAAAAAGTTACACCCCCGAAAAATTTTATTTCAAATCCCACTCTAATTTCTTAAACCCTTCAAATATTAAACACAAACACCAAAATCACATCCAAAATCTTAAAAGTCTTAAAAATTATGCCAATTTTTCCGACTCACAAAACGCAAAATCTTGTTCCAGTTTAAAATCGAACAATAGTAGGAGCGAATAATTTTTCGCCCCAACAAGATAATATTATCGCAAAACCGATTTGTGACCCTAACGGAATTCATTACACAAAGACATTGGATGTTTTTTTGAAACATCCGATGTCTGGGAAATACTTGTAGGGGCGACCAGCCGGTCGCCCCTACATCGTTGGAACCTCTGGAACATCATTTTTGAGTAGACACATTGGTTTGCCTTATCGATGTTGATGATGTTGTGGAAATTTTGTTGAGGCGAACAATTATTAGTCCCTACAAAATTTTTATAGTTCAAACTTAGCGTGGATTGCAATGAGCAATTACCTGCGTTTTTCAAATTCAATATTATTTCAATCGAAAAGTTTTGTTATTTTGCAATGTAAAAATTTGAAACATTGGTAAATTGAAAGGCGAATTGGAAAAAAGCAAAAAACTTGAACAAGCTGACGAGGTTGCCCAGTTTCCTTCGACCGTAAATGATATTTCCCGTCGAGTCGAGGCAATTTTGAACGGGATATACACCAAGACAGACCGAATTGTGCTGAACAATCCCTATCCGCTGGTGCAGAAGCCTTCGCTGGAATTGAAGACTTTGGAAGACCTTTTGGAAAGGGACAAACAGCGGGAACAGGACGGATTTCCCCGTAGGATAAGGATTGGAAAGTTGATAAAGCCCGAACCGGGCGGCAAACCCAAAATTGTTATTGTTCCGACAACGGTTGAGCCCAAATTTTACCACGATACTCAGGTTACCGAAGAGGAGCCCCAAACTGGTGGAACTGGCGAAGAACAGGAAGGGGAAGTTATTGGCGAAGCCCCAATGCAACCACAAGAAGGAGAAGGTGAAGGCTTTGGTGCAGGGCAAGGCTCCGATTCCCGGCACGAAATTAGCGAAGAGGCTTTCGACCTTGGTAAGATTTTAACCGAAAAATTTGAATTGCCAAATATTAAACCCAAAGGAAAGAAACCATCTTTTACTAAATTTCAGTATGATTTAACCGATATACATCGAGGATTTGGTCAAATTCTCGACAAAAAAGCCACTTTGAAATCGATAATCAAAACCAATCTTTTGCTTGGTCGAATAGATGAGTCTTTAGAAGCTGACCCCGCCGATTTCCTAATTGCTCCAACAGATTATGTTTACAGAATCTTATCGAAGGAAAAGGATTTCGAAGCCCAGGC
Source organism: Bacteroidetes/Chlorobi group bacterium MS-B_bin-24 (assembly GCA_003731685.1). Lineage (GTDB taxonomy): Bacteria > Bacteroidota > Ignavibacteria > Kapaibacteriales > UBA2268 > Naka2016. Next base: position 29,919 of record RCNO01000014.1, on the reverse strand, counting down.
CGTTGTCTTCTTTATCCGAGATTATTCCGGTTCGATGCAAGGGAAACCCACCGAAGCAATCACCCGCCAGCATCTTTTCATTTATAGCTGGTTGATGTATCAATATCAAAACAATGTTTCGACCCGTTTTATTTTGCACGATACGGTTGCCCGCGAAGTTCCCGATTTTATGACCTATTTCCGACTTCAAGTTGCAGGTGGCACTCGTGTTGCTCCCGCTTTCCAATTGGTCAACAAAATTTTAGAAGATGAACGGCTCTATATCGAAAACAATATTTATGTTTTCTATGGCGGCGATGGCGACGACTGGGACGAAGACGGAAAGGAAACAATCGAGGCAATACGAAAAATGTTCCCTTACATAAATCGAATTGGCATAACTATTGCGCGCAATCCTTGGGGAACGGCAAAAGTTTCTACTGTCGAAAGATACATCGAACGCTCGGGTTTGCTCAAAGAAAAACCCGATTTGATACGAATCGACGGCTTCAACGCCGATACTTATGACGAAAAGAGAATAATTGATGGAATCAAAATTCTTGTTAGCTAAAATATTCATTTTAAATTTTCGTTTCATATTTTTCATTTATTAGAGGTGTATTATGAAAAGAATTCTGGCATTAGCAATTTCTGTCCTAATCTTTCCTTTGATAGCATTTTCGCAGCCCAAGTTGGAAATTGTTGGTGGTGATTCTTACGACTGGGGCACAGTTAAACCGACCCAAGACCCTTTGAATACGAAAATCAAGTTGAAAAATGTCGGCAACGAAGTTTTGAAAATTACCGAGGTTAAGCCCGGTTGTGGTTGCACAACTGCCCCATTGGATAAAAATGAACTCAATCCCGGCGAGGAAGCCACTTTAAGCGTGACTTTGCGCATTGCCGGATTCTCTGGTAATGTTGTTAAAAGCATTCGAATTGCTTCGAATGACCCTCAAAATCCTAATAAATACCTTTATTTAAAAGCAAACATCTTCCATCCTATTTCAATTTCTCCAACATCCTACTTTGCTTTCAACGAGATGACAGTAGGCAAAGAATCTACCGCAAAGGTAACAATTAAGAACAATACCCAAGAGCCTATAACTCTTTCCGATATTCAAGTTACCCCAGATAATCTCTCGGTGAATTTGCCCAAGAAACTTACTCTTAAAGCTGGCGAGTCTTTCGAGGTTGTTGCAAAAGTTGTTCCGGACAAAAAAGGGTATTTCAATTGCACTGTAAAGATGAAAACAACCAATCCCGACCAGAAGGAAATAGTGATACCCGGCTACGGAAATGTAAAGGAATCTCCGCTATTCAATAATTAGTATAGAAGCATTTGCAAATAATATCGAAATAGATGTGAAAATTTAAAAGAGTTCGTAGCCCCTCTTGAATTATATTAGACATCGGATGTTTCGCAAACATCCGATGTTTTTTTATTACAAAGCATCCGCTGCTTTGACTTCGCCCTTTCCAGCATCGTAAACATACTGTTTCGCCCTAACAGCTACTGTTATTTATGCATATTAGCAGTGCATCTTCAATAAATGTAAAGCGGTTGCATTACTTAGGGTTGTTTTTAAGTTCTGGTGGTAAAACGTAAAATTTCGGGGGGACTTTCGTTGTATCCTTTGCGGATCGAGGAAGCGTAATGTTTGGCTGGGGTTTTGTTTCTTTCACAGCAAACGGTATCTTCTTCAACGAAAATCTTTCTTTTTCTGTAAGCAAAACCCTTGGGAATGCCGACTCCTCGACTTCGGTAAATTTAGTTTTTCGTTTGTCCATAGAAGATTCACGGGCGACTGAGCTTTTGCGTTCTTCGTTGCTTTTCTTGTTGGATTGCTTTTCTTCGAACGACTCAGTCTTTTGGGTCACTTCCAAATGACTTTTTGTTTTAAACGAAATTGCCAGATTATTCCCCGTGCTATCGAACTTTCCCGATGAACTTAAACAGGAAAGAAACGAACGAAATGGAATAAGCAACTTATCCTTGAACGAAAGAATGGGGCGATTCAACTGAAAAATCATTTCAGTTTTGTCTTTGCCTTTCAAAACAAAAAAGAACGAACCCGGAAGGCATTGAATCTGATAATCACCAAAGGAATAGATAAAATTTCCGAGAGCATCGGAAGCGGATTTTTGCTTTTGATTTTCAAAGGAAAAATATTCGTAACCATTGATTGAAGTTATTACGATTGAATTGTAATTATTGTCAATTCCAAAACGAATTTTTCTTTCTCCTTGGGCAAAAAGAGTAATCGAAAGAAATAAAAACAGAAGCAGGGGGAATGATAACTTTTCCCGATGTAAATCGAATATTATTTGCTTTCCAATATAAAACTTCATACCATAAAAAAGTTATGGCTTATTGTGGGCCCTGTCCCGGCTGAGCCCCGGCGTCGGGCTTTTCAATCGATAACAATTCCAGTTCAAAAATCAAAGTGGCATTTGGGGGAATTGTTGGAGGTGCCCCTTTTTCGCCCCACCCAAGATGTGGAGGCACAAAGATACGCCAGATGGAACCTTCCTTCATATGTGTTATTGCTTCTTTCCAACCGGGCACAAGCTGTGCTACACTCAAAGTTACCGGACCGCGAGGATAAGTGTTATCGAATTCTTTGCCATCGAGATATTGGGCTCGGACGTGCATTTTCACGAAATCGGTTTCCTTCGGAATCCTCCCTTTGCCTTCGCGAAGCACAATATATTGAAGCCCGGAAGGAGTTGTGATAACCCCGGGTTTCTTCTTATTGCTATCCAAAAAAGCCTGGCCCGCGGCTAAATTTTTGGGAGCCTGTTCCAAAATTCTTTGCTCTTCTTGTTTCATCCTTTCGTCTTGCTTAGCAAGGAGCATTTTTTGGAATTCAACACGGAAGGAATCGAGTTCTCGGTTGGTAACAAATGTAGAATCGCCTCTGAAAGCATTGCGAAATCCGAGAATCAGGTAGTCCATATTGACTTTCAAAGAGTCGCGCATCATCTGGCGTCCAATGTCGTAGCCCATTAGGTAGCTTGCCTTATCGTCGGGTTTTGTTGGCTTGGGCAAATTAGTCTTGATTTTTTCTCCCTGATTACAAGAAAAAAGTAAAGGTAGCAGCAACAGAATCAAAAACTTTTTCATAATCCATCCTTTGAATAAAAAACAAATTTACAAATAAAATTTTCATATTTTATTAAAATATATTAACTTGCTATCTTGTTTAAAGATAAAAAGGGCAAATGGCAGCGGAGTTCCAATTTCCCAGCGAAATCGACCCTTTGGGCGAAGGTTATCGCAAGAATCTGGATTTTCAAAAGGTTCCACAAACAAGAGTGAAATCAATCACCGTCCGTGTTGGCGAAATTGTTCGGGGACGCATTGTCGAAGTTCTTTCGCCAAAGCAAGCTGTAATCGATTTGCCCGACGGAACGTTTACTGCTGAAATTTCGGGGCGTTTCAACCCCGGCGATGAACTGTTTTTTAAAGTTAACTCGACCGACCCAGCTTTGGTCTTGAAAATTTATAGCACCTTCTCGCGTGTCCAAAACAAAGAACTACCTGTCGATGAGATAATTCGTCTGCTGGATTTACCATCTTCGTCTCTTTTCCAAAAAATTATCGAAAACGAAAAGGAGCAGGCGAATGTTATCATAAGAGAAGATGTTTTGTTGGTTTCTCAGTTTGCCTTGAAGATACTGGAAAAATTCCCCAAAGCCGACATTGACCAAATTCTGAAATTTATTTACTTCGCAATGCAATTGAAAATCGAACCTGCTGTGGATTTCTTCGAAACTTATCTTAAAATGTTAGATTTTGCGAAGCATCTCCCTTCAATAATCAATTCTTTATTGTTGCAACGGAATTCCTTACCAGATTCACTCAAAGAGAAATTCGGTAATTTTTTGAGTGCACTCCAGCGTCCCGTTTTCAGTTCAATTTTCAGCCTTTTCAGTCCAAACACATTTACGAACGACGCCAACATCTTTTCGACTTTCTTGAACCTGCGTAACATCCCCGATTATACCTCCCTGCCAGCAAGTCTTAAGCAGTTGGTCGATGAAATTCTCAGTGGTTTTTCAGCATTTTGGATATTGAACTCAGCGTTGGTTCACACCAATCCATCGCTGATGTTTGTATTTGTTCCCTTTCTGTTCGATGGTAAACTGAACTACACAATTGTTCGCTACAAAAGAAGAAAAATCGGAACTCGATACAAATACGATGTTGAATTTGATGATGACGAGGCAATAAAGCCTGTCGGCGAGGCTTTGAAAAAGGATATGGAGGAATTTTTCAATAACGAAGACAATGCACAGCACTTGTTCAATTCACAAAGAGAATACCAAAGGCAGTCGCGTAAGGAAAGTAACCGAATTGTGATTAAACTTCCCAGTTCCGAAGTTCGCATTCTAAAACTCCTTCCTTCGGGCACCGACAATTCACGCAAAGTTTCAATTGTTATTTAATTCCCTCTTCGTAATTTTGTTACTTTGTAGTCATTTGTTTTCAAAAAATGGAATACACAATATATCTTTTTAACTCATTAACAAGGAAAATCGAAAAGTTTACGCCTTTGGAAGATAAACTTGTGCGAATGTATTCGTGCGGACCGACGGTCTATAATTTCGCTCATATTGGGAATATGCGTTCCTTCCTATTCGCCGATTTGTTGCAAAGAGTTCTCCGAGTTGTTGGTAAATACAAAGTCCGCTGGGTGATGAATATCACCAACATCGACGATAAGACCATTCGCGACAGTGCCATTGGAAGTCCTGCTTGGTTGCCCGAAATGGGGAAGCAAACCAACGACCCGCTGAAAAATTTGCTAAAATTTACGGAATACTACCGCAAAGCCTTCCTTGCCGATATTCAACTTTTAGGCATAAACTTGCGGGATTTCTACAAAATGCCAAAGGCGACCGACTATATCCCCCAAATGCAAGACCTTGTGCGGAGAATTGTCGAAAAAGGTTTTGGCTACATCGTAAATGGCTCGGTTTATTTCGATGTTAGCAAGTGGCGTCAACACGATATTTACGGCAAACTTTATCATATCGATTTCGACAAGTTCAAGGAAGGGTCAAGAATCGACGCAGATTCATACGATAAGGACGAATTCAGCGATTTTGCCCTTTGGAAGGCTCGAAAAGAAGGCGAGCCATATTGGGAATTTACTCTTAATGGTGTAAATTGCGACGGACGCCCCGGATGGCATTTGGAATGCTCCGTGATGGAACGCGAAATCCTTGGTTTGCCTTTCGATATTCACACCGGTGGCGTCGATTTGAAATTCCCGCACCACGAGGACGAAATTGCCCAAAGCAAAGCAGGCTATGGAGTGGAGCCAACCGTTTTCTGGTGCCACAATGAATTCCTTTTGGTCGAAGGGAAAAAGATGAGCAAATCGCTCGGCAATTTCTACACACTGCGAGATTTGATTTCAAAAGGTATCGACCCGCTGGATATCCGCTACTTAATGTTTTCGGCTCACTATGCAACTCAACTCAACTTTACTTTCGATGGCTTGAACGCAAGCCGTAAAGCACGCCTGCGAATTCAAAATTATATCTATGAATTATTCCAAAACCAGAACAAACAAGGGAAAAACCCCGACGCAAAAGAACTGGAAAAAGATGTTTTCTCTGCTCTTGCAAACGATTTACAAACACCGAAAGCACTTGCCTCGATTTTCGATTTCATCAACGAAAACCCTGCAAACGATTTAAGCCAAGACACGGCACAAAAGTTGATTAAGTTTTTCGAGAAATTCAACAAAATATTCAATGTTTGGGAAATAAGCCCACGCAAAGAAGAAGAAATACAAATCCCGCAAGAGGTCGAAGAACTTGCCCGACTCCGCTGGCAAGCAAAACAAAAGAAGGACTTCCGAACCGCCGACGAAATTCGCGAAAAGATAAAATCGCTCGGCTTTCAAGTTATCGACACAAAGGAAGGATACAAAATAGAACCTTTGAGCAAGTAAAAAACGGGACGAAGACGGTAATGCCGGTTTTCTGATAAATAAAATTATGTGAACAAGATTAAGCCGAATAGAGTTCGTAAACTTTTGTCAATTTCATTTCGCATATTCAGACATCGGATGTTTCGCAAACATCCGATGTCTTTTAGTTTGAACAAATGCTGTTTCTCCTTGTATGTTTTATCAAACATCTGATGTTTTTTAAAAAAAGGCACCAAAAAGAACTTAGTTTATTTTTTTTTGGAAGTTTTCAATTAAATTTATAATTTAGAAATACAGGTTACCGAAGATTTGAAAATGTTTTGGCTGAAATGCCGAAAAGTGTTTTTGAATCTTGAACAGCAACGAAGTCTTCCGTTGAATGAAACTCCTTTTATGTTTTACCACGGCTACCTTACCGAGAAGAGAGAATTTTCGGAAAACAAACGCCGAAATAGATGCCCAAGAAAGAAGCGTGCACTTGCTGGTTGCAATCGTTCGGCTCGACCCCCGCCTGCGTGAATCTATGAGCTAAAAACAACAATTCGCGTTTACTTAATTCCAGTTCGCTTTTAATTATTACTTGTTTAACTAACAAGGAGGTTATTATGAAAAATTTCGCTGTTATAGTTTCAATGATGTTATTATTGGTGTATTTATTGCCTGCGGAATGGAAATTGGCAGAGATTAAAGACATTGGCGGTATGTGGGGACCCGATGACTCAACATTTTATTCTTTAGTGGGATTCGAGGGCATAGATTGTGCCGATTCAGCAAATTGTATTGCATTAGATAGAAGATTTATTTATAAATCTACTGACGGTGGTAGAACTTGGTACTTTGCAAAGGATACATCAGCTATTCCGGGTGCAGTCCCCGACCCAATTTACATTTCACTTTCCTTCCCTACCAAAAACTTATGTTTGATTGGTGCTGAAGATGGAATTATTTTAAAAACAACTAATATGGGGAAAGATTGGAAGAAAATCGAAACAATTTTTCATAACGACGAGCTACCATACAATTATAAAAAATTTTTCTCAATACGAATGTATGACTCTTTATATGGTGTAGCCTTCTGTGGTAAAGAACTTCTCTACACAAGGGATGGTGGAGAAAACTGGGAGATTATTCCCCCTGCGGACACTAATTATGGTATAGGTGCACGTCAAGGGGTGGTTATTTGGTCTCCTAATGCTATTGGATATTTGGCATATTGTACGCAAAATAGAGTTTGTGATTATGAACAAGCATTTTTCGTTTCAACAGATACGGGAAAAACTTGGTCTGCCTATAAATATGATATTATTGGGAAATATTATACCGAAAAGATTTATTTTTACGATACACTTTTCGGATGTGCAGTTGGCGGCGAGCCTACGGGTAAAGGTAACCAACGAAGGAAAAAGATTGGCATAACAAAAGATGGAGGCAAAACTTGGGAATTAAAGATAAATTCGGACACCATCCCCCCGATTATTGATTATCTTTTAGATGTCTCATTTCACAACAGGTATTTAGGATATGCTGTAAATGGAGCCGTTTTAAAGACGACCGATGGTGGAGAGACTTGGTTCCGCGATTGGATTGTGCCAGGTTATACACCCAAAGTTTATGTCTGTTACCGTAATGTAAAAAACCCTTTACTTGCAGATTTTTATGGAAGAATATGGTATTACGAAGAAGAACCAATGTCGGCAAGCGAGGGAAGGGAAACAGAGGGAAGCAGTTATTATCCAAATCCTGTTCGAGATATTTTGCATTTCGGGGAGATAGTTGGCAAGGTAGAAGTGTTTTCGCTCGAAGGTGTGAAACTGATGGAAGAGCGAGGGGTCTCGCAAATTGATGTAAGCAAGCTCGCCCAAGGTTTGTATTTCGTCAGGCTCAATGGCATCCGAATGCAAAAGTTTGTGAAGTTAGAGTAAGGTTGGAATTATCGGTAACGCTGTGCCTATGATTCGGTAAAATTATGTGAACAAGATTAAGCCGAATAGAGTTCGTAAAATTTTTGGCAATTTCACATAGCATATTCAGACATCGGATGTTTCGCAAACATCCGATGTCTTTTTTAAACTTTTTGATTTGCAAAATTTTTATAATTATTCGATGGGAAATATCGATTAAATTGTTAATTTTATAATCTTCAAATGGATTTAGGTGAAATGCAAAAGGAAATAGCGGTAATGAAAATTGGCGGGGCGATTTTGAAGACAAGTGGAGACCTTTCGCTCGTGAAAAATATCGTGCAGAATTATTGCCCGAAGCCAACGGTCCTTGTGTTTTCGGCTTTCTCGAACCTTAGCCGGCAACTCCGTGAAATCGCTTTTTTGGCTCGAAACTCGGGACTTACCGCGGCAACGGAAAAGTTCAGCAATGTCGAGCAAAATCTCCTTCAATTCGTTGATTCGAGCCTTGGCTCGACTAATCTTGCCGCTCAGTCAAAATCGGAATTGAACAGCCTGTTCGAGGAGTTCGAAAAAATTCTGTTTGGGATTTCGGTCACCAAAGAATTGACTCCGCGAACTTTAGATAGGGTCTTGTCTTTCGGGGAGTATTTTTCGACTACTATTCTTGCGTCCTACCTAAAATCGCAAGAAATCGATGCGGAATTTTGCGATGCAAAGCAGATTATCAAAACCGATAGCAACTACGGTATGGCGAGGCCAATTTACGAGCAAACTCGTAGCGAGGTTGTTTCCAAGCTTTTGCCTTTGCTGGAAAAATCCAATTTGGTGTTCACGCAAGGGTTTATCGGTAGCACAACCGAGGATATAATAACCACAATGGGCTTCGAAAGTTCCAGCTTGACCGCTCTATTGATTGCCAACATTCTCGACACAAAGGAAGTTATCTTTTGGACCGATGTCGAAGGTATACGAACTGCAGACCCGAAAATTGTGGACTCAACAAGCTTAATTCCATATCTTTCTTTCGACTATGCAACAATTGCCTCGCTGAACGGATTGAAGTTGATTCATCCTGCAATGATTGATTATTTTAAGATGAAGCCCCAAACTTCGTACATTTATCGAAGTGCGTTCAAGCCCGAAAATGGCGAAACTTATATCGTTCAAACAACAACAGCCCAACCAAAGATGATATTGGTCTCCGAGCCCTGCTATCTTTTCGAAAATGCACAACCCGAAAATACAAACACTTTGGCGAAAACCAAGTTCGAGTTGAAAAGTGCCGACAGCAACCTTTTTGCAATTGAATTTGTCGAGCGTTTCGATACAAATCAAAAGTTGATAAACATCGTAACTGCTTTAAATTTCGAGCCCAAGATACTTGCCGAAATTACCGAAAAGAAATTCAAGGAAATTATCTTCTTTCTTTGTTTTGCAGAAAATAAAATTGCGAAGTTCTTTGTCGAAAACGATAAGGTTAAGGAATTTGTAAACGAACTTCATAGATACATTTAACAAACTGATACAACTTTTTGCAGATTCAGATTGCTTGCGGAATGAGTTGGATAATTATTTTTTTTGTGAAAATCAAATAACTTTGATATAAATAAATGAACACTTAAATCGTTTTTTTGCATTACTTAAAATTTTAATAGTAAGATAGGTTAAAGATGAAAATCACATTTCCAGATGGACAAGTAAGGGAGTATCCCGAAGGGACAAGAGCAATCGATATAGCTCGTTCGGTTTCGAATCGACTGGCGGAGGAATCTCTTGGCGCCTTCTTCAATGGTGAAAAAATCGACCTTTCCCGCCAAATTTTCACTGACGGAACTATTCGATTTGTTACCTTCGACGACCCAGAAGGGAAAGAAATATACTGGCACTCCTCTGCCCATTTGATGGCAGAAGCAATTCAGGAACTATACCCCGGCGTAAAATTTGGCGTCGGTCCAGCAATTGAATGGGGATTCTATTACGATGTGGCTTTGCCCGATGGCAAAAAGATAACAAATGAAGACTTGCCACGAATTGAACAAAAAATGCTTGAACTTGCCCAACGCAAAGCCGATTATGAAAGAATTGAAATCTCTTGGGAAGATGCAGTCGAGCATTTCAAAAAAGTTGGCGATGAGTATAAACTTGAATTGCTCGAAGGTTTGAAAGGCGAAAAGATTACATTTTACAAGCAGGGGAACTTTATCGACCTTTGCCGAGGAACTCACATCCCAAATACATCCAAAATTAAATATGTAAAACTGCTCAATGTTGCTGGGGCTTATTGGCGTGGCGATAGCAGTAGGAATATGATGACAAGAATCTACGGGATTACCTTCCCCAAGAAATCGATGATGGATGAATACCTGAAGATGCTCGAAGAAGCTAAGAAGCGAGACCACCGGAAATTGGGCAAGGAACTTGAACTTTTCCTTATTACCCCGGCAGTTGGTGGTGGTTTGCCAATTTGGTTGCCCAAGGGAGCAACCATACGAAGAATCCTCGAAGATTTCCTGCGAAAGGAACAAATCCGCCGTGGTTATGTCGAAGTTATAACTCCACATATCGGTAATCTTGAACTTTACAAAACTTCCGGGCACTATCCCTATTACAAAGATTCTCAATATCCACCGATGAAAGTCGAGGACGAAGAGTATATTTTGAAACCGATGAATTGTCCACACCATCATCAGATATATCTTAGCAAGCCACGAAGTTACAAAGACTTGCCGTTGCGATTGTTTGAATTTGGGACTGTTTACCGTTACGAACAATCGGGAGAATTGACAGGGCTTACGCGTGTTCGCGGCTTCACCCAAGACGACGCTCACATATATTGCACCGTTGAGCAATTGAAAGACGAAATAAAAGGCGTCGTCGATTTAATGCAATTCTTCTTTGGCCTCTTTAAGTTGGAGTTTACAACGCGGCTTTCGTTCCGAGACGAAGACACAAGTAAATATGGCGGGAACCTTGAACTCTGGGACCGTGCCCAACGGGAAATCAAAGAAGTTGCCGACGAGATTAATTTGGAATATACGATTGCCGAAGGCGAAGCTGCTTTCTATGGACCCAAAATTGACTTTATCGTGAAAGATGCAATTGGACGGAAATGGCAACTTGGCACTGTTCAAGTTGATTACGTAATGCCTGAGCGGTTCCAGTTGGAATACATCGGAAGCGACAATCAGCCGCATAGACCTGTGATTATCCATCGGGCTCCTGCAGGCTCTTTGGAGCGTTTCCTTTCGATTTTGATTGAGCACTTTGCGGGCAATTTCCCATTTTGGATTGCTCCAGTTCAAGTTTCAATTTTACCAATTGGGGAAGCACATTATTCCTATGCCAAAGAAATTGCCGAAAAACTTGAGTCCGCAGGCTTCCGTGTCAATCTGGATTTACGAAACGAAAGAATTAACAAGAAGATTGCGGAAAGCGAAAGCCAGAAAATACCTTTTGCTTTGATTATTGGAAACAAAGAGGTCGAAAATCGAACGCTTTCGGTTCGCCGCCATACAAAAGGCGATTTAGGTAGCAAGACTTTGGACGAAGTCGTTGTCATATTCAACGATTTGAACCGCCCCGGAGTTATTGAGTGATACAAATGAAGCGAACCATCGTCTTCTTAATTGAATACGATGGCACAAATTATTCGGGATGGCAGCGACAAAAGAATGCCAATTCCGTTCAAGAAACAATCGAAAAAGCTATCGAAAGCGTTTCGGGTCGTAAAGTCTTTGTCATTGCGGGGGGACGAACCGACGCTGGTGTCCACGCTTTCGGTCAAGTCGCCCACAGTAGAATCGACGAAGATTTTCCCATTCCCGAACGCAAACTTTGCTCTGCCATCAATTCAGTTTTACCGCCCGATATTCAAATCCTCGAGGCAAAAATCATCGAAAGCGAGTTCCATTCGACCAAAGATGCTATTGCCCGTGAATATCAATATTTTGTAACAACGAAAAAAAGTGTTTTCCTGCGTAATTACTCGCTTTTTTTCCCATTTGAATTGAACCTCGATGTTTTGAATAACTGTGCCAAGGTTTTTCTCGGTGAGCACGATTTTCGTTCCTTTGCAAAGAATAACCCATCCACAAAAAATTACGTTTGCAATATCGAAAAAAGCCGCTGGGAAAAATTTGATGATATCCTTTTTGTTTACACAATAAAATCGAACAGGTTTGTTTATGGTCTTGTTCGTTCCCTTGTTGGAATAATGCTCGATGTGGCAAGAGGCAGGCGAAGTATCGAGGAAGTTTCGGCTTCACTTGCCAGTGGAAAGAAAACATTTCCTTCGCCATTAGCCCAAGCTCGTGGCTTGTTTTTAAAAAAAATTTACTATCCAACCGAAAAAGAATTTTTTAAAAAAGATTTGGATTTTAAAAATTTATTCTTAATTTAGGGTGCATTTTATTTGACAGTGTGAAAAATTTTATACAAAATAGAGGGAACTTATGCTGTCGATTTTAACGGGGATAATAGTCGGGGTGGTAATGGCTTTGCCACCCGGACCCGCTGCTCTAACTGCAATCAAGCTTGGACTCAGCAATAGTTCCCGTCACGGTTTCCTTTCTGGGCTTGGAACCGCAGTTATGGATTTTATTTATTGTTTTATTGCAATTGTTGCAACATCGGCTTTAATCGATTGGGCATCGAATTTTTCGAATAAGCATCCGTTTATTACAATCTCTGTCCAAATGACCTTCGTTGTGGCAATCATTTACATTGGTTTTCTCCATCTGAAATCCACCCGAGTAAATATGAGCGAAGGAGACAGCCAAAAATATTCATTTATCGAACGACTTTACGAACGCGGTCCGTTCTTCGTTGGCATTGGAATAGCATTGACAAATATAGTGAATCCTACCTTTTTGCCTTCCCTTGGGTATGTAGCAATTAATGTGCAAAAGTTTGGCTTTGTCGAAAGCGGAATCCTAAGCAACTTTGCCTTTGCCCTTGGGTTTGGTGTTGGGAACTTCCTGTGGCTTATGTTTCTTGTTAAACTTTTCGTTTCGTTCAAAAGCCGAATGTCCGAAAGTTTCATCGCAAGAATCCACAAATTTGCCGGGCTTACTCTAATTGGCTTCGGCACATTTCTCGGCTACCGTGTTCTTGAACTTGCCAAATGGTCCGAAATTTTCCGTTTCGTCTTCGCATTCTAATTTCCGAAACACTTTTTTACAAAAAATTAGNTAATAACTCAATTTCTTCCAACCAAGCAAGTGTAAATTGTTAATTTATCATTTCCCGATTATTCAGTAGGGACGACCGGCCGTCGCCCCTACAAGGGTTTTCAGACATTGGATGTTTCAAAAACATCCGATGTCTTTTGGTAGGGAGAGCGCAGTTTGCCCCAGGCACATTTCACCACACAAGGGGTTTTTCGGACATCGGATGTCTGGCGGACATCCGATGTCTAACTTTGATGATTCCGATTTGGGAAACGAAATCAGTTTTGCGATTATAATGTCTTTTAGGTGCGAATAATTATTCGCCTTTACAACAAAACACAATTTCCAACCATTTAATCATCATTACCATCGTAGGGGCAGACTATATGTCAACCCCGAAAATGCTTTGGTAAAATATATCGAGTAATTACCAATTATTTTTTACTTCTAAACCAAAATTCTTTTTTTTCCCTTCATACAATTTTTTTATTTTGAATTTTATGTAATAAAATTTTTTAGAAATGGTTAAAGCGAAGTTCGATACTTTGCCAAATTTAGTTTATTCAGTATGCCAACATTACTTGGACACCAAAGTTGCTTTTCGGTACAAAGCCAATGGCAGTTGGCTCGACTTATATTATCGCGAACTTTGGGAAAAAATCGAAAATTTTGCTCTTGGGCTTCTTTCTCTTGGTTTCAAGCGTAACGACCGAATTGCTTTGATTTCCGAGAATCGTTTGGAATGGTTATTCTCCGATGTTGCAATTTCACTAATTGGGGCTATTACGGTTCCAATTTTCCCTACTACCTCAGCGAAGCAAATTGAATTCATTTTAAACGACTGCTCAGCCTACGGCATTGTCGTTTTAAATCAATTTCAATTAAATAAAATATATCAAGTACATAGCAATATTCCATCTTTACGGCATTTCATAGTCTTCGATAATGTATCAGAGGAAAATTTTGACTTATCGATCAAGTCGTTCGAAGAAGTTGCGCAAATTGGCCGAACATCGAAGGACCAAGTTCGACGGCAGGAAATTGTCCAATCGCTACTCAACAGCCTTAAACCCGAAGATATTTGTACGCTCATTTATACCAGCGGAACAACGGGTAACCCCAAAGGTGTTGTCCTCACCCACAACAATATCGTGTCGAATGTTGAAGCCTCGGGAAAGACTATTAATTTTGGTGAGAGGGATGTCTTTCTTTCGTATTTACCTTGGTGTCATGCATACGAGCACACTGTTCTATATGCGGCATTTTCCCGCGGAGCGACGATTGCAATAGCAGAATCCATCGATGCCATCAGTTTGAATATCAAAGAGATAAAACCGACATTGATGACCACAGTTCCCCGACTGCTTGAAATCATAAGGAAAAGGATTAATGCTCAAATGGCAAAAGAATCGGCTTTGAAACGAAAAATTTTCGACTGGGCTTGTAAAATTGGGAAAAAGTATGTCGAAGAAAAATTATCGAAGAAGCCCTCGTTTATAACTGCGAAAAAGTATGAAGTTGCAAATAATCTTGTTTTTTCGAAAATGCGAGCAAAGTTCGGTGTTGAAGATATGCGATTCGTCTCGGGCGGAGCCCCCTTGCATCCCGATGTAAATTACTTTTTTTGGGCACTTGGATACAAAGTTTACGAAGGTTATGGATTGACCGAAGCCTCTCCTGTTGTTTCTGTAACTCGCGAAGATGATGTCGAAATAGGAACTGTTGGTAAACCCCTGGAAAACGTGGAAGTCAAAATAGCCGAAGATGAGGAAATTTTGGTGCGTGGTCCCAATGTTATGCGCGGCTATTGGAACGATATGCAAGCTACCAGCGAGGCTATCGACGAGGATGGATGGCTATACACCGGGGACATTGGCTACATTACTGAACGGGGAAATCTTAAAATTACCGATAGAAAGAAGTACATCTTTGTTACCAGCGGCGGGAAAAATATCTCCCCCCAGCTTATCGAGAATATTATCAACCAAAGCCAGTATGTTGACCAATGCATAATTATCGGGGATAATCGTGAATACAACACAGCTTTGATTTTGCCAAATTTCGAAGAGTTAAAGAAATTGGCAGAAGCAATTGGAATTGAATATTCAAGTATTTCCGAACTAGTATCGAACGAAAAGATCATTAAAATCATCAAAAACGATATTGACCGATTGCAAAAAGACTTGTCGAAATTTGAAAGGGTGAGGAAATTCGCTTTGCTGACCGAAACCTTTTCCATCGATAATGGGGAACTTAGCCCAAAACTTAGCATCCGAAGACACGTCGTCGAAAAGAAATTTGCCGATTTAATCGACCAAATGTACAAATTCGATGATTTTCAAAAGGAACTGTAACTTTTATAAAAAAGTTTAGTTATTTTAATGTTTGAAATGATTAAAGAAATATTATTTTAGTATTTGATTTTAAATGAATAAATTATAATTGAGGTTAAATTTGGAGGATTTATGAAAAACAAAATTGCCGCTTTATTCCTAATCGTAGGATGTTTATTCGTTGCAAACTTCGATGTCTTTCCCTTTACCAAAGGATATTATATTCCGAATCGTGGACAATGGGACAGCAGAGTACTATTTCTCTCGCAAAATCAAGGATATAATCTATTCATTACAAAAGATGGTTTAAATTTCGATTATTACAATTTGAAGAACATCGATGCAGGAAAAATTAAAGAAGGGCATCTTGTTAAAATGACCATTTCCGGTGGTACATTCAATAGAACAAAATGTTCGAACCCAAGCCAATGGAAGCTTGCCTTTCTTAAAGGGAATGAGCCATCGAAATGGGTGCGTGATGTCGAAGGCTATCAGGAAGTTACTTTTTTAGATGTTTACCAAAATATCGACCTGAATGTTAAGTTTCAATCGGATAACCCACGATACGATTTTATTGTCAAACCCGGTGGGAATCCTACGGACATTGTAATTCGGCTCGATGGTGCTCTTGGAATCCAATCTGATGGCAAAACCATCCGTTTTTACACTCGTTTCGGAGAAGTTGTCAACGGCAACTTGCTTGCATACCAATTAGAGAATGGCATCCCTGCGGAAATAAAATGCAATTTCAAACAAATTGGCGAAAATCTTTTCACTTTTGCAGTCGGGGAATATGACCCTGCGAAAGAATTAATCATCGACCCAATCGTTATGATGAGTTACTTTGGGGGCAGCGGAAACGAACAAATTGTTGCGATGCAGGAAATTTCTACTGGCATCCTGCTGGCAACTGGTTGGACTGAATCTGTGAATTTCCCCTCAACTGTTGGTTCCTACGACGAAAGCTACAACGACCTTCGAGACATTTTTATATGCAAGCTTAATATCCAAAATGCTAATCGTGACTTGCTTTATTGCACCTTCTTTGGCGGTGGTGGAACAGATTATCCCGTGGGTATGTCTATTGATGACCAAGGCAATGTGTACATAGGTGGTTCAACAAACTCCGCCGATTTCCCGCTCAAAAATTCGTTGAGTCAAACAATAAATGGTCTCTACGATATTTTCATTACAAAATTCACTCCCGACATTTCCAGCTTGGTTTATTCAACTTATGGCGGTGGGAACAAAGATGATATAGCAACTGCTGCTCAACTTGCTCCGGACAAAGGTTTTATTGTCTGCGGTTACACTGAATCCACCAATTTGCCTGTTACTGGGGGTGCTTACCAAACCAAACTCAAAGGGCGAAAGGATATTTTCATTTTCAAAGTTTCATCCTCAGGTCAACTTGTTGACTACTGTACTTACATCGGAGGTGGCGACGATGATATTCCCTATGCTATGGCTGTAAGCGAATCGGGAAATATATTTCTAACTGGAACCACTAAATCGGGCGACTTTCCAATGGTACCATACCGAACAAATCAATGGGGAACTTTGCTTGATTCTCCCTATGACAGAACTTTTAATGGAGGCTGGGATGCATTTGCTATAAAAATTTTGGGCGAAGGTAAATTAGAGTATTCAACATTTTTTGGTGGCACTGCCGACGACATTGGACTTGCTGTAACTTATACCGCCGACCAAAAGATTATCTTCTCGGGTATTACCTATAAAGAGTCAACTACTCCTCAGTTCCCTATTTCGCAAAATGCTTTCCAAACCTCCCATAAAGGCAATGTTGAAACCTTTGTTACATCTTTGAGTAATATAATCGAATCTAGAGACCAATTTGGAAATACCCGAAGACGCCAAGACCTTCTTTTCTCAACTTATTTGGGCGGTTCAGGCAATGATTATCCAAAATCGTTGATTTTATCCAATAACATAATTCATATTCTTGGCACAACTAACTCTACTAACTTCCCAATTGTGAACAATCCCACAGGGAAGAAGATTGGAAAATACGATATTTATTTCGTCAAAATGACAAATGACGGAAGTAGCGTTTCATTCAGCGATATTTATGGCACTCTGGACGACGACAGCGCCTCGGCAATAGTTTTGACCCCCGTAGGGGATTATTACATCGCTGGAATTACAAATTCAAAAAATTTAACACAAATAAATCCTATTAAAGGAACGGGTTACGGTGGTGGAAATGATATTATGCTACTTAAATTTTCATATTCCGATTTAAGAATCGATTACCCTGTTGGTAGCGAAAAGATTTGCCCAAATTCTAATCTGAATATCAAATGGTCGTCCGAAACATTTTCTGCAACCGATACTTTCAACATCGAAATTAAAACCAATTTGAATCCGCAATGGGAGAATCTTGCATCAAATGTCAAGGGCTTTAACTACAATTGGTCTATTCCTCCCACATTCTTTGCCGATAGTGTCTGGCTGAGAATCTCTCACAAGCGCGGAACTATTGCCGCCTTGTCCACCCCATTTAGAATTTACGAGCTTCCAACAATTCTTGAATCTAAAAGCATTCCCGAAGATACAAAAGTTTGCGAGGGCGACTCCGTTGTACTTTCTGTTAAAGCTCGTGGTTCAAATTTAAAATACCAGTGGATGTTTAATGGCTCTCCAATTTCCGGTGCCACCGACACGGTTTTAGTTATTCGAAATATCAATCAAGACAAAAAAGGTCAATACAAGGCAATTGTTTCGGGTCCTTGCCCTGCAACTGTCGAAACTCCCGTATTTAACATTGACTTCATTCCACGAACAAAAATGATTCATCATACTTCCGACACAACGGTCAAGAAAGGTTCGATGTTGCTCCTTTTTGCCTATGCTCAAGGAGACAAATTGAATTACCAATGGTTCAAAGATGGCGAGAAAATACTTGGAGCCACAAGTAATATTTTTTTGATTCAAAGTGCTGCATCGCCCGATGTTGGTATCTATATGTGCAAAGTTTCTGGCACTTGTGGTTCCGACTCAACTCAACCAATTAAGGTTTCCGTCGATACAGTTATCGTCAAAGTAGATTACACCCCCGAAAAGGATGTTAACCACTACATCGTTGGAGATTTGCTAACAATCATACTTCCCTCTGGCTTAGAAACAACGCCACAAATTGTCAACATATTTAATTCTCTTGGGCAAAGGTTGAACAGCAATCTTTACAATATCGAATTCCACAATGGCAAGATGATTGTCGACTTGGCTTCGGTCCCTGTTGGTGTTTACTACTTTGAACTTAACACAGGAAGGATTAACATTCGCTTCCCGATAATAATTATCCGATAAAATTCTGGAACTTAATGCAATCAAAAAAGGGGCTGTCTGCAAAGGGCAGTCCCTTTTTTATTTCTCATTATAGATAAAACCTTTAAGAGAAGTAACAATTCAGTTTTTGAGCCTATTAATAAAGATAGCTCCTGAATTTTGGACTTCGAAATATAAAAATTATATTAATATTTTGTTTAAACCAATAAAAAAACTTAATTTAAAAGTTTGATTTTTTGGTAAGTTAGAAATTGATTGGCGGAATTTTAGAGGTAAGGAATCTAACAAAAAAGAAGGACCAGACTGCAATATTGAAGGATATTTCTTTTTCTGTTCAAAAAGGGGAGTTGGTCTCGATCATTGGGCGTTCGGGATGCGGAAAGACCACTTTGTTGCGCTGCATAAATTGCCTTGAAGTGTTCGACAAAGGTTATCTTCGTGTCGACGACATTGAGGTCTCCCGCGTGAACGGGGAAAAACCTCAATCAAACGCAAAGGAGGAAAACGATTTCCAAACCAAAGCGCGCAAGATTAGGCAAAAAGTCGGGATGCTTTTCCAAACTCTGGACCTTTTCTCTCATCTTACTGTTTTGGAAAACATTATCCTCGCTCCTGTTGTTGTGAAGAAAGAACCAAAAGAGAAAGCAATCGAAAGAGCCCGCGAACTTCTTGAGAAAGTCGGTTTGAAGGGCTACGAAAATCGTTATCCTTACCAGCTTTCGGGGGGGCAGTCCCAAAGGGTGGCTATTGCACGCTCGCTTGCAATGAACCCCGAGATTATGCTTTACGACGAGCCCACCTCGGCTCTCGACCCCGAACTCGTTGGCGAAGTTTTGAATGTTATGCGGGACCTCGACCGCGAAGGTATGACCCAGATTATTGTAACCCACGCTATGAGCTTCGCCCGCTCTGCTTCGGACTTTGTAATTTATATGGAAAATGGCGAAATTATCGAAATCGGTTCACCAGATAAAATTTTCGACCATCCATCGGACCCCCGAACAGAAGCTTATGTTCGTTTATTTCGAGAATAATAATGAGAAAATTGTTAAAAGTATCATTGTGCTTTTGGTTAATCTTTTTAGCCCCTGCGTTCTCATCCCTTGCTAAAGAATTCAAGGTGCTTCGTTGGGCTGCCGATGCCGAAAGCAACGCCCCGTATATTTTCCAAGACCCGAAAATCCCTTCGAATATAATCGGATTCGAAGTTGACATCGTTAATGCTATTGCCGATGTTCTTGGTGTTCAAACTCATTTTGTACAAAATCAATGGGATGGGCTTATTCCCGGACTTTATCGCGGTGATTACGACATTGCAATAAACGGCTTGGAAATCACAGAGGATAGGAAGAAGGAAGTCAACTTTTCAAAGCCATATTATATAACCCACGAACAACTTGTGGTGTTGAAAGGTGTAAACTACATCTATAGTTTGTCCGATTTGGTTGGTCGTAAAGTTGGGGCTCTAAAAAATTCACTTGCAGAAAGGATTCTCAGAGCCAAAGGAGGAATAAATGTTCTGACATACGAAGGCGAGGTCAATGCTTTTGTCGATATGAAAAATGGTCGCATCGATGCTGTTCTGGTCGATGCCCCTATTGCGATATATTATACAGCAGTGAACCCAGAATTTGAAATGGTAGGACAACCGATAGGGGAAATATCTTATGGTATTGCTGTTCGGAAAGAGGATACACTTCTACTGCAGGAACTAAACTATGCAATAGATGTAATCCAAAGGAATGGAAAACTTCGGGAGATACTCGACAGCTGGAACCTATGGAACTTTATGATGGAAACTTACCTGAATGACTTCGCCCCAACAAATGTACCTCCAAAGAAATACCAATACTTTGTCGAAAGTGTAAGTCAAAAGAGTCGATTTACCGAGCGGATAGAATTGTATTTGAAATTTATGCCTGTATTTTTCGAAGCAGCGTTGATTACCTTAGGTTTGTCTTTTGTTGCAATGCTATTTGCAATTTTTGCTGGTCTGATTATCGCATTGCTTCGAATTTATGGCGGGAAAATACTCTCTTGGTTCGCAGTTGCATACATTGAAATTATTCGAGGGACACCACTTTTAATACAATTATATTTGATTTTCTATGCCCTACCATCGATAGGGATAAAGTTGTCGCCTTTTCTGGCTGCGGTTCTTGGACTTGGCTTGAATTATGCAGCATACGAGGCAGAAGTTTATCGTTCGGGCTTCTTTGCAATTCCCAAAGGGCAAATGGAAGCTGCAATTTCTTTGGGTATGAGTAAATTCCAAGCTATCCGCTATGTTATTTTCCCCCAAACAATTCGTATTGTTATCCCTCCTGTAACAAACGATTTTATTTCGCTTCTGAAGGATTCCAGTCTTGTGTCGGTGATTACTATGGTTGAATTAACAAAAGTTTACAATCAAATTGCTTCCACATACTACGATTATCTTGGTACTGGTATTATTACAGCTGTCCTGTACTTACTTTTAGGATTACCATTTATTAGGATTGCTCGGTATTTCGAAAGAAGACTTGCTGTTGAAAGAAAACCTCCTAAAATAAAGAATAATATTTACAATTCTCTATCGTTTTAGTCATTTGCATTTGGAGGTGGTCGATATGGTTAGAAATTTGTGGTTATTGTTCTTTTCTTTTGCAATTGTAACAAATATTTATGCACAAAATGAGGTTTCCAAGCCCGACACAGCGAATAAAAAGAGATTCCATCCAATTCAGCAACAGCGGTTTAATTCATTCGACGAAGCAATGGAACAAGCCTCCGAGCTGAAAAGTTTAATCCTTGTTGGCAAAAACATTTCCGAAATTCCACCTACAATCGAAAAATTCCAGAAGCTCGAAATTCTCGACTTGTCGAACAATCAAATTACATCACTTCCGCAAGAGATTGCGAAACTTCAGAACCTAAGAGTTTTGAGGATGAATAAGAACAAATTGACGAAGTTCCCCGAAGTTTTGAAAGCCCTTCCAAATTTGGAATCCCTCGAGCTTTCGGAAAATATGATTGCTTCCTTTCCCGAAAAATTAATCACTCTGCCTAAGCTCAAAAATCTAAATTTGTCGAAAAATAAAATAACAAAGCTTCAAAATTTGGATATGCCCGAGCTCGAGAACCTTGATTTGAGTTTTAACCAATTGGAACAGTTCCCCGAAATTCCAAATCCTTCGAAATTGGGCACATTGAACATTTCGAATAACAAAATCAAAAAAGTTAACGGCTCTATCTCGAAATTTACTGGTCTCCGAAGACTTTTTATTTCCAACAACGAGATTGATACATTAGGCAAAGAACTTGCCTCGCTCGATTTATTGAATTTCTTGAAAATTAACAATAATCGGATAAAATATATTCACCCAGATATTGCAAATTTAAAAGCATTGGTTACGCTCGACATTGGTGGGAACTTTATCTCTTCGTTCCCTCGAAGTTCCGATGGTTTCAAAGTCCTCTCTACTTTGATTCTTAACGACAACAAGGGCGAAAAGTTCCCTGTCGAAATTTATGAAATCAAAACATTGCGTGTTCTAAATTTAAGCAATGTGAAAAATGTTGACCTAAAAGGTATCGAAAATCTAACTAATCTCGAGAGCCTTAAATTGAACAATTGTGGCTTGAACGAATTGGCCCCCAATTTTTGCAAACTTACTGGATTGAAACAATTGGATTTGTCGAATAACAATCTCAAGTCGCTACCTAAAGAAATTGGGAACCTGACGAAACTTTCTAATCTCAATCTAAATTTCAATCAACTTGAAGAGTTCCCGCCCGAATTCTTCAATCTTGGCAGCTTGCAGGTTCTTTCGGCAAACAACAATAACTTAAAATCCCTTCCCGAAGATATAAAGCGATTAGTTAATCTTAAACAATTGCAACTTCGACGGAATAAGTTCTCCGACGAAGAACTGGAAAAGATAAAGAAAATGCTTGTAAATGTCAATGTTATGTTATAAAAGGGTATTAGAATGATGAAAAAAGCGTTTGCACCGGTTTTATTTTTCTTTTTGTTGTTCAAATTATCATTTGCCGAAGAGGCGCGTTTGCTTCGATTCCCCAACGCATCGAAAGACAAAATCGTTTTCGTTTACGCTGGCGACCTTTACGTTGTGAGTAAAAATGGAGGCTTGGCGCGCAGAATTACAACTTCCGAAGGATTGGAATTATTCCCAAGATTCTCCCCCGATGGCAAATACATTGCATTTTCGGGCGAATACGACGGAAATCGCGATGTTTACATTATCCCATCCGAAGGGGGCGAACCCAAGCGGCTTACTTATTCTATGGATTTGCCCAATGTCCCGGAGCGAATGGGTCCAGACAAAATTATTATGGGATGGACACCCGATGGAAGCAAAGTTCTTTATCGTTCTCGTTCAAATTGGTGGCATTCGTGGAGCGGGAAACTTTTCCTTGTTTCAATTGATGGCGGACTTCCCGAAGAACTTCCTTTGCCGAGAGCAGGCTTTGCTTCGCTTTCACCCGATGGCAAAAAGTTGGCTTATAACCGTGTGTTTCGCGAATTCCGTACTTGGAAAAGGTATCGTGGCGGCCAAGCCGATGATATCTGGATTTATGATTTTAACACAAAGAAGATTGAAAACATTACAAATAATCACGCTCAAGATATTATTCCTATGTGGTTCAAGGATAAAATCTACTTCCTTTCCGACCGCGACCACACTATGAACATTTTCTGCTACGACTTGAACACCAAACAAACCAAGAAGATTACCAATTTCGACAAATATGATGTTAAATTTCCTTCGGTTGGAACAGATTACATAGCTTTCGAAAATGGTGGTTATATTTACCTGCTCGACCCAAATACAGACAAGTATGAAAAAGTAACAATTGAAATTGCAGAAGATTTTCCCGACCTTCGACCCCGCTTTAAGAATGTAAAAGAGCAGATTCTTTCTTTCGATATTTCGCCCGATGGTTCTCGTGGGTTGTTTTCTGCCCGTGGCGAAATTTTCACAATTCCAGCGGAAAAGGGACTCACCCGCAATATTACCAATACACCAAATGTTCACGACCGAGCCCCTATTTGGAGTCCCAATGGTGAATGGATTGCTTACATCAGCGACAAAAGTGGCGAGACGGAGGTTTATATTTCCAAACCCGACGGAACTGGCGAAATTCAACTTACCAATAATGCTAAAACTTATCGCTACTTTTTGAAATGGTCGCCCGACAGCAAAAAGCTACTTTGCACCGATAAATTGATGGAACTTTACATTATTGATATTGAAACGAAGAAAATAACCCCAATTCGCAAGTCCAAAGTTTGGGAAATAACCGATTTCACTTGGTCGCCCGATAGCCGTTGGGTTGCATTCGTGGATTATATCGAAAACGACTTCCCCGTTATTTATGTGTATTCGCTCGAAACTGGCGAAACCCACCAAGTTACAAGCGAATTTTTTGCAAGCTACGCACCAGAATTTTCATCCGATGGAAAATATCTGTTCTTTGTTTCCGACCGAACCTTTAAGGCAACTGTTGGAGCATTCGAGTGGAACTTCCAATACCGCGATATGAGCAAAATCTATGGCGTAACCTTGCAAAAATCATTCACCTCGCCTATTACTTTCGATGAGGATAAACCGAAACAAGAGGATAAGCCTAAATCGGAAGCAGAAACGAAAGAGAAGGATAAGAAGGCAAAGGATTCGAAAGAACAAACCGACAAAGATAAAAGCAAAGTGAAAATTAATATTGATTTCGATGGAATTATAGACAGAGTTTTCGACTTTCCCGTCCCAAATGGTGAATATCGTAATCTTCGTTCCATTGGAAATAAATTATACTACGTTCGTTCCAGTTCAAGCGAAGCCCCCAAATTTTACGTGTTCGACTTTGAGACCCGAAAGGAAACTGAAGTTGGCGACTTTCATCTATACGAAATATCTTCCGATGGCAAAAAGATTATTTTTAAGAAAGACAAGGATTACTACATTACCGATTTGAAGGACAAAATTGGAACGGACAAGGGCAAACTCAATTTGCAGGATATGGTGGTCTATGTCGATCCCAAAGCCGAATGGCAGCAAATATTCGACGAAAGCTGGCGTCAGATGCGGGATTTCTTCTACGACCCAAATTTGCATGGTGTCGATTGGAAAGCAATGAAAGAAAAGTACGCCGAACTGCTTCCATATTGCCGACATCGTTATGATTTGACTTATATCATTGGCGAGATGATTGGAGAGCTCAATGTTGGGCACGCTTACGTTGGCGGTGGAGATATGCCCAAGGTTGAACCGGTGCCTGTTGGTTTGCTTGGAGCAGATTATGAATTCCACGAAGCATCGGGATTTTACAAAATCAAAAAGATTTATCGCGGAAGAAATTGGGAAGAAAAAACCCGTAGCCCGTTAACTGAGCCCGGAATAAATGTCAGGGAAGGAGACTATTTGGTCGAAATAGATGGAGTTCCTCTTTCGAAGGAAATGACCCCCTACCGAGCTCTTCTGAACAAGAGCAACAAGTTTGTTAAAATCAAGGTCAACAGTATTCCTTCCCTTGAGGGTGGAAGGGTGTACATAGTGAAAACCATTTCGAGCGAAGCAGGGCTTCGTTATCTGGATTGGGTTGAGTACAATCGGAACTATGTCGAAAAGAAGACAAGCGGAAAGATTGGATACATTCATATTCCGGATATGGGATTGGACAATGGACTGAACGAATTCGTAAAGTATTTCTATCCGCAAGTTCGAAAAGAAGGTTTGATAATCGACGATAGGTTCAATGGTGGCGGGAATGTGTCGCCAATGATAATCGAAAGGCTCCGCAGGATTCTTGTGGTTGCCAAAAATGCCCGAAATCAGGAAGTTGTTCAAACCAATCCCGATGC
Source organism: Bacteroidetes/Chlorobi group bacterium MS-B_bin-24 (assembly GCA_003731685.1). Classification (GTDB taxonomy): domain Bacteria; phylum Bacteroidota; class Ignavibacteria; order Kapaibacteriales; family UBA2268; genus Naka2016. The sequence continues at coordinate 4,416 of RCNO01000014.1, read as the reverse complement.
TGTGATGACCGGTCCTATGGTTTGCCTTGTCAATGAACTTTCGGCATCGGACGGCGACCTTTTCCCATACCAATTTAAAACACTTGGCATAGGGAAAGTTATTGGAAAGCGCACTTGGGGCGGTGTGATTGGTATTCGCGGTTCCTTGCCTTTCCTCGATGGTGGTTACCTGATGAAACCAGAATTTGCCAATTTTGGAGCAAATGGTAAATGGATTCTCGAAGGCGAAGGGTTAACCCCCGACATTGAAGTCGATAACGACCCCGCTCTGGAATACCAAGGATTCGACCAGCAACTCGACAAAGCCATCGAGGTAATACTCGAAGAATTAAGGACCAACACCAAGCCACAAATTCCAAAGGTTCCTCCGTACCCAATCAAGAGGTAATTATTTTCTTTGTAGGGGCAAATAATCATTTGCCCCTACAAGTTAATATAATCGAAAACACGTTTCTCTTACCCAAAGGAGATTTATTACCAAAAGACATCGGATGTCTGGCAGACATCCGATGTCTGGTAACTCTTTGTCCTGTGAAATGCACCTATGAACAAAAAAGCGGTCGCCCTGCATAAAGACATCGGATGTTTTTGAAACTTACGATGTTTGCGAGATTGCACGAATCGACAACTCTATTGCACTTTGACCGCCCCAAATTGCAATTTGTTTCGGAAATGTGATTTATCTTAAATCTTAAATGTTTTTCAAAAAAGGGAAAAATATTTGTGGGAAAAGTTAAAGAAATAAAATAGAAAGAAAGAGTGGATTTTGTATCTTTAACCAAAGATTTAATTGCTAACAATTCAATAAGTTCTCGAAGCAAAGCCCTAAGGGCATCTTAAGAAATAATCCCCGCCCTTTTCAAAGCATTTCGCATTTTCTTGCGTCCCTCGAAATTCATCGGGAGAAGCGGTAGACGATAAACTTCTTTCGTGTAGCCAAGCAGCGACATCGCATACTTTACGGGGATTGGGTTCGGCTCGATGAAGTTCAATTCCATAAGCTCGAGGAGTTTGTAATGAATTTCCCGTGCCTTTTCGAATTTGCCTTCGAGGGCAAGTTTAACCATTTTCGAAAATTCCTTTGGTGCGTAGTTTGAAACGACCGACACCACTCCTTTTCCACCAACTGCAATGATTGGTAAAGTGAGCGAGTCGTCGCCCGAAAGAACAGAAAAGTTTTCGGGAGCATTTTTGATTATTTTCATAATTTGTTCCAAATTGCCAGAAGCCTCTTTGGTGGCTACAATGTTTGGGCAATCCTTTGCAAGACGGATTTGTGTATCGGCAGAGATGTTCACCCCAGTTCGCCCGGGAACATTGTAAATAATGATGGGAATTTCCACGTTGGTGGCAACAAGTCGAAAGTGTTCGTAAAGCCCTTCCTGATTGGGCTTGTTGTAGTATGGAGCGACAAGCAAGCAAGCATCTGCTCCGTGTTCCTTTGCAAAAATTGTCAGATTCAAGGTCAGTTCGGTTTCGTTAGTTCCAGTTCCAGCAATAACCGGAACCCGCCCATTTGTGTATTCCACAGCTTCGATAATAATAGCCTGCTTTTCTTTTAACGAAAGAGTGGCGCTTTCGCCCGTCGTCGCAGTTACAACTATGCCATCGACCCCGTTGTTGATTTGGAAATCAATCAAGCGTCGCAAGGCTTTGAAATCGACTTCACCTTTGTTCGTAAAAGGTGTTATCAATGCAGTGAAAGTTCCAACAGGAGTAAATTTTCTCATCTTTTCGCTCCTTTTTTCTAAAATTTTTTATTTTTCATAAATTTCAAAATTAAAAACATTTGTTAAACAAACTAATCTAAATTAATTATTTTTTAAGAAAAAACAAATTTTTTTGAAGTTTTATTGTCGAAAAAATTTCAATAATTTTTAACTAATAGGTAGGTGAATTATAAATTTGGTGCCTTTGCCGGGTTCGCTCGAAACTTGGATGTTTCCATCGTGGAGAAGGATAATATGCTTGACTATGGAAAGCCCCAATCCAGTGCCCCCTTGCCGACGGGAGTGGGATTTGTCGACCGTATAAAAGCGTTCGAAGATTCTGTCTTGGTGTTCCAATGGAATACCAATGCCTTCGTCGCTGACGATGATTTTTACTGTATCCTCATCCTTTCGGCTAAGTTCGATTCTTATCGTTCCTTTTTCGGAATATTTAATTGCATTGTCGACCAGATTTATAAAAACTTGTTCCAATCTGAAAGCATCGGCGTAAATTTTTGGAAAATCGGGCTCGCAAATGACTTCGATTTTTAAGTTTTTCTCTTCCAATTTGTGTTTAAAAGTTGGTATTATTTGATTTATCAGTTCGTTTAAATCAACCTCGCCAACAATTAACTTCGACGAAGCGTCTTCCAACGACATCAAGGTCAACAAATCGTCGACAATATGAATAATCCTTCCTGTATTTTTTTTGATTGTTTCGATATAACGCAGTTGTTCAGAAGGAACTTCCTCTTCCAAAGTTTCGATGTATCCTTTAATTGCGGTCAAAGGAGTTCGCAGTTCGTGCGAAACATTCGCTACAAAATCCTTCTTTATGTTTTCAACTTTTTTAAGCATCGATATGTCGTAAAGAATATGTAAAATTTGATTCCCCGAACCCAGAACTTTTACTGTGGAAATATATGCTTTGTTGTCTATTTCGATTTCGATTGAACTATTGCTTTTGTTTTCGAAAGCCGATTTGATTTGCTCTGAAATTCTTTCATCTTTGAAACTTACAGAGTGGGAATCGTCGAGTATTATGTTCTTGTAGTTTTGATTTGCAAAACTTATCGAGCAGTCGGGATTGATAATTGCAAAGGCTTGGTCGATTGATTCAACCAAGTTCTTCATAAAGTTCCTCTGCTCGGTGAGTTCTTCGAAGCTTCTTTTCATTTCCGAAACCATCTCGTTGAAGTTCCGTTTTAGCAAAGCAAGTTCCGTTTCGCCCCGCTCGTCCAATTGAATATCGAACCTGCCCGAAGCCACCTTTTTCGATGCTTCCATTACTTCGATAATTGGCTTCGTCAGTTGTTTCGAGAGTATATAGGAAAGCAAAACAACGCTTCCGAACAAGATAACAAAAATTATTGTTATATTGCGTTGAAGGTCGAGAAAAAAAGTATTCAGATTGCCCTTTGGCAAACTTACTCGCAAAATAAGATAGTTGCTATCGGGAAGATTAATTTTCTTTGCAAAGTAGATGTAATCCGTGTTCAAGGTTTTGCTGAAACGAATCGACCAACCTTCGCCATCGTTGATAGCTTGTTGGATTTCGGGACGATTGCGATGATTTTCGAGCAAAAAGGCATCCGAACGAGATTCAGCAAAGACCTTGCCGTCGGGAGCGACAAGTGTAATTCGTAGATTCAGCAAAGAATCTACTGACTTCACGAACCTGTCGATTTCCTGTTGGTCAAAGTTTCCTGATGCAATGATTCCTTTTAGATTACTTGCAATAATTGCATTGAATTTTCTCAATTCATTGAGTTGAAACTTGAAAAAAAAATCCTTGAAGGATGACAATGTTTGATATGCCAGCATTAGTGCAAAAGCGAAGGTGATTGCTACGAAAGTCGAAAAGACCAGCGTGGAGTATTTTCTCATCAGTCTTCGGAAATCTTGTATCCAAAACCACGAACGTTTTTGATGAACTTGCCAGCCGAGCCCAACTTTTCCCGTAGGTTTTTGATATGGACGTCGACCGTACGGTCGAGCACGCCTTTTTCGTTACCGCCGAGCTCTTCGAGGATTGCTTCTCGCGAAAAAGCCCATCCCTTCCGTTTCAACAGCAACGACAAGATTTTGAATTCACTCGGCGTAAGTTCCACCTTTTTGTTTTCGACAAACACTTCGAACTTCCGAATGTCGACTTTCAGTATGTTCCCGAAGATTATCACATTTGGCTGCTCTTCTTTTTGGTCGCGGCGGAGTACAGCCTTTACTCTTGCAACAAGTTCGCGGGGGGAAAACGGCTTGGTGACGTAATCATCGGCTCCAAGTTCCAGTCCCAAGACCTTTTCCATCTCGTCGCCCTTTGCAGTCAAGATAATAATTGGGATATGCTTGAAGTTATCGTCGTTTTTGAGGAACTTGCACACTTCCATCCCATCGGCATCGGGCAACATCAAATCCAAAATGATAAGGTCGGGAATTTCTGTTTGAAGATAACGATAGAAACTCGAAACATCGCGAAATTCACGAGCAGCAAAATTATGGCGCCGCAGGTGCAAACTCACCAGTTCGAGAATGTCGTCCTCATCATCGACTATCGCTATCACAGGCTCGTCGAAATCTTGTCCGCTCTTTTTTGTTTCCATAAGCACTCCTTTAATGAACAAAATTAAGTGTAATTTGTTAAAAAATAGTTAATTAGATAGAGACGAAAGAAAATCAAAAGCTTGGGGAAATAATCAAAACAAAAAAA
>RCNO01000013.1 GCA_003731685.1 Bacteroidetes/Chlorobi group bacterium MS-B_bin-24 | reverse complement strand
GTTTGTTCCATTCCAATTGATTTTCATATCAATTATTCCCAAAAGGTCTTCGGTTATTGCTTTTTGATTTTTGAAAATTTGCCATAAATTTCCACGCCTGCCCGCATAAATGAATTCGTCGTCTGCCCAGAATCCAAGCGGAATAATTTCATCGAAGTTCTCGGATTCGAATCTACTAGGAACAACAAGTGTTTTGCTTCTGCCTTTTGTTAAAACAAATGCAATCAATGTTCCATCGAAGTTTAAGAAGATTTTTCCTTCGTAGTTGATTAAAGTTGCTTGTTTGTGATTAAAATTTACTGTGGTTTGCATTCCATTTTTGTAGGCGTAAAAGAAGCCTTCGGAGTTTGGACTGAAACCAATGTCAACAACATTTTCGCAGAACAAAGGAATAGTTGTGTCCGATGTAACCAAATTCCAACCAGAGTTGTTACGTCCGAAGAAAGCCCAGCGGGAGCCATCGGGCGAGAAAGTCAAATTTTTAATTTCTTTGAAAGTTGCAGTGGTAGAATTTGGCAAAATTAACCTGAACTCGTCGGAATATGGTCGAGTGAGTATCCACCAATTTCCAGTAGTATCAATGTCGTATTCAACAACCTGCTCCGAGCCGTCGAAAATGAGAAAATCCTTGCACTTTTGACTGTTTGAATTGTAAGATAGATAGAAAAATGTCAAAAAAACAAACAATAAAAAGCGAAAAATTTCCATTAAAATTTTGTAGTTGTAAATATTACAATTTAATACTTATGTTCTTTACAAAAAAATAGTAAACAATGTTATTTTAATTAAATTATTAACTTTCTAATTTTGAAATGAATTAAAGTAACTTTTATGGGAAAAAATTGTTATATATAGAAATGAAAATTGTAAAAAATAAATGGAGGTAAAAATGAAAGCCAAATGGTCATTCGTAGCATTGATGTTACTGTTGCCTTTTTTTAATCTTTTCTCGCAATCATTCCATATGTATTCTATCGATACAAGTAACTTTCCGAATATGCGAGCTTTGTTCTATGCACGAACTCCAATGGGCGTAGATTATCCAAATATAGTTCCAACGGATTTCGAGCTATATGAGAATGGAATTAATTTGAGTTCTACCGTTGGTGTAGATTGCAAAAAGGTAGATTTCTATCCACAACTTGCAGTAGTTTTGGTTCTGGATGTTTCGACCTCGATGAGTGCTGATGCTGGGAATGGTGAAAGGCGAATAGATTGGGTCAAACAAGGTGCTTTTGCTTTTCTCGATTCTATTAAGCTCGACCCTCCATCGGTAATTGGATATGTTCTTTTTGCAGGTGATGTTTATAAAACAAGTCCACTTTATGATACAAAGGCACCTTTGTATGATTGGTTGAATATTAATCTTACAATCAATGCCGGGTCGACTGACTTTTATCCACCTTTCGTAAGAAATTATCCACCACTTGGAGCACTACCACTTTTAGAAACATCACCAAAAGATTTACGACGGGTTGTAATCTTTTTGACCGATGGCCAGCCCGAGCGACCTTTCCAAAACTGGAAAGCCGACACCGTTATTAGCTACGCTAAAAGAATTAAGGCACAAGTTTATTCAATTTTTATCACAACACCTCCTAACAATCTTATTGATTGGATTTGCCAAAATACTGGGGGCAAGAGTTTTTCGGTGTACACGAAGTCTGCCTTGATTAGTGCATTCAGGCAAATTGTTGGCGATATTCAAAGCAGGAATGTTTGCTATCTCACTTGGGTTTCACCTTACGGTTGCAATGAACAAAGCAGAAATAGAGCAGTAAAGGCAATTTTCAAAAGAATTCCAGATTCGGTTCAAACCGATTATTTAGCACCGTCGAGTAGTATTGCAAAATTGAGCTTTTCCGAAAATCTCTTACTTTTTGGTGCTCCCGGAATTGGCACAACAACTCGTCAATTAACTTTGAAAGCCGAAAATGCTGATTTCACCATTAGCAGTTTTTCATTATCTACAACTGGAAAGTTTACTGTTGATTGGAAAGGCAAAACCCTTCCATTCACAATTCCCAAAAATCAAACTCATACCATTGAGATAAAATACATTGAATCTCCTGCTGGAGCCTCATCGGAGACCATTTTTCAGATACAAGCTTCGCCGTGCACTCCCCAACCAGTCTCGTTAGTTGCTCCTTGTGGTGGAGATGTCGTGAAGAATATTGATTTTGGAAAGGTAGCGATTAGTTCATCCAAAAGTCACTCCGAAAACTGCTCTTTCCGAAATACCACTGCTGTGCCAGTTGAAGTAACTTTGAGCATCGAGGGAACGGACTCGTCCCAATTTAAAATTGTAAGTGGTACTGGTCCATTCGTTGTTGAACCCAATAAGTGCTTGGATGTTGTCGTTCAATTCAATCCAAATACTGTTGGGGCAAAATCGGGAAAATTAAAATATAATATTCCATCTTATTGTGGCGAGCACTTTACAAATCTTATTGGCGAAGGGATTCCTTCGACATTCCCAGTTGAACCAATTGACTTTGGCACAAAAAGAATATTGTCTATTAACGATACAACGATTTCCATTAAGAATTCTACACCATTGACGGTTGTAATACAAAGCATTAAGTTCTCAATTCAGAATGATACTAACTTTCAACTTATTAGTTTACCCACTTTTCCTTTAACGCTAAATAAAGATGATAAATTTGATTTAAAAATTAGATTTAATCCACAAGTTGAAGGGTATTTGGAAAACCAGTTGCAAATTGATATTAAAGATTTTACTGAACCCGTTTATGTTACGGTCTTTGGCATAGGTGGACTTCCGAAAATCGATGCACCTGATGTAAATTGCGGTAAAGTTAAAGTTGGAAATACTATCACTGGGAACTTGATTATCACTAATCCAAGCAAAACGATGGATTTATTTGTTAAGGAAATTATTCTTTCTGTATCAGCAGAATTCAAATTTGGTGCTGGCGCAGTTACAACAAATTTCACTGTACCAAAGAACGGAGGTAGCGTTTCTATTCCCATTGATTTTACCCCTGCAACTGTTGGGAAACGAAGTTGCATTGCTTTGGTTAAATCCGATGCAGCCCCTGGTCCCAATCCAAATCCGATTGTAAACGATACTGTTGAATTATTTGGTTATGGTGAAGGTTTGGTAGCCCGACCAGACCCAATGGATTTTGGTGAAATCTCGGCTTGTACAACGAAGGATATGAATCTCGAAATTGACAATTCACCATTTCCAGTGGACCTTGTTTTGAACAGCGTTAAGATTACAGGAACAGATAAGGATAACTTTCAGGTTATAAGTTATCCAAACAAAATTTTAGCAAATCAAAAAGGGAACGTAGTAATTCGATTTATTCCCGTTTCGAGCAAAAATTCCTATTCTGCAACTGTAGAAATTGAATCGTCCAATGGTCCAAAGACAATTGAACTTTTCGGCAAGTCTTTTGTGGAAAATGCAAAAGTTGTTTATAAATTAAATGCAAATAAATTTGAGGTTAGTAAAGACTTAACACTTTCATTTGAAGTTGAAATTAAGCGAAACCATAGCCTGCCAATAACCGAAATTCAATTTGAATTTAAACTGCCACGAAAAAGCTTTACTTTAAGACAATTTTCATCTGACCTAACTGGCTGGAATTGGGATATCGAGCCGAGCAATGATGGTTACGTTGTAAGCGGAAAGGGTACAGCAGTTAATACCCCTATTAAAATTTCTAATACGGTTGTATTTGAAACATACCTTTCGGATGTATCTTCCCCTGTTATTAATATTGTTCCAATTTTCCCAGAACTTTCAAATTGTTTGATTCCTCAGAGTAATTCACAAACTATAAATCTAATAACTTGTTTCACCGAAGGGCGACTGATTGAAATTTCCGACAAGGTGTATAGTTTATCGAAAATTAATCCCAATCCTGTAACTGATGATTTGAATCTTGATTTCGAAATTGCTTTTGATGATAATGTCGAATTTGCTATATACAATTATTTTGGGGAGAAAGTTGTTGAGGTTGTAAATTCACCATTGAAGGCTGGGCATTATTCGTTTTACATTAATGCGAGTGAATTACCAAGCGGTGTTTACTTTGCACGATTGCGAAGCGGTAGTTATTCGACAATGGAGTCTTTTGTTATAATGAAGTAGTTTGAGCATAAAATACTCGTTAAAATTCGTTAATTTTACAGTTTGCGTTTTACTTGGATTATGCGATACATAATATTATTTGTTATTGTTGTTGTAGTTTTATCTTGCACAAAGGAAGATGCTAATCTGGTAAATCCACCTCCGCCATACCAATCTATAAGAATTAGGCTTTTAAATACTGTTAACTCAAGCGATTTAATTTCTTGGGGTCAAAGGGGTAACGAAATTTCAAATAAAGTTGGTTATCTACAGATTTCCAATCCAGTAATGCCTCCGCCTATTGATTCTTTTGCGGTGGAATTTTTTCAAAATGGAGTGCTGAAATATACTACGCCTCGGAAAATCAGGTTTGTTCGAGAAACGAGATATCTCTTTGTTGCAGCCGAGAGCTTTAAATCGAATGGAATTGTCGACACTTTTGTTGTGTTATCGACAACTTATGGTTTGCCCAAAAAATTGGGTAAATCATATTTTAAGTTTCTAAATCTTGTTAAAGATTCTGTATCTCGGTTCAGTATTGTCGAGGGTTGTCCCAATGGTCGAATTCTTGTGGGTAGTGTCCCATATTTAAACTATCCGTTTCTGCAAACAGTTCAATATGGTTCCTATGTTATTTCTTTGGTACAAGAATCACCTTCTGAGCGTTCGTTGGTGAATATTTACAAGGTTGATTTTGAAGAAGACAAGGAATATACACTTTTCGTTGCCCGAAAACAGGATGGTTCAACTGGTTTGTTTTTGTATGATGATTATGATACCACAGGGTCGGCTTTGCAAGAACTTCGACCTTTGGATGAAAGAGCTTCATTTGTTCGTGTCCTTAATTTTTCTCAAAATCCAGTTTCAGTTTTCAAAAGTCCAGATTTGTTTCTGGATAGAAATATAAAGCCAAATTTCGTTTCAGATTACTATTCTGTTCCCGCCTGCCAAAATGATGTTTTGGATAGCTTTGTTGTGGAAACGGGCTTAGGGACATATGGAATTTCTTACTCACTCAAAATTTTCAAGCGTTATTCATTGTTGGTTTTCGACAACCAAAGTAAAAGTTGTGTCTATTTCATTCCGCCAATAAGCTCGATATACAAATTTTCGGGCAAGTCAATTGTCCGAGTATTTAATGCAGTTGATACAAATTATTCCTTGACGCTTTCTGTTGGGGCTCGGTCGGCGAACATTGCTCGTGGTTTTACCTCTGGCGAAGTTTTAGCTACGAATTTGATGTTTGGAAAGGTTGGTGAGCCAGTTGTTTTGGAATCGGGAAATTTACCTTTGACTTTGTTTTCATCCACAGAACCCGCTGTTTTGCAAGGGACTTTTGTCACCAAACTTGAACCGAATTCTTCCTATTTGCTTGTGATTTTCAAAAAATCCGATGGTTCTTTGGCAATTTCTTTGGTTCCCGATGATTATGAAAATGGCGGAATAAGCGAAATTTCCGCGGGTTACTTTATTCAAATTGTAAATGCTAATCCGGATTTTGCAAATTTAGAATTTGAAGTTTCTAATATTTTGAAAAATGCCAAACTATTTTACAAAGAATCCTTTGCAACGGTTGTCAATTCCAATTTTAATGAGATAATCATCAATAATCAAAAATTCCCTCTCAATGTTAATTTAGATAATTTGGGGCTTTACGTTGTTGCAGGGAATAATGATAATATCGAGATTTTCGATATATCCAGACCTTCGATGGGAAGGGATTTAGGTTCGTATCGAAGGAGGTTCTTTAATGCTGTAAAAACATATCCTGCTATCTCGATTAACTACGATAGTACAAATGGAATGAACATTGTAAAAGGACTTGCTTACGGTGGTCAAAGTGGTATCGAAACTATTAAACTTGAGCGGAAATTTTCTCTTGCTGTTATGAGTGAACCCGATGGACAACTTTTAGGACGATATAATGACATTTTTTTAACTTTTGGAAAAAATTATACATTGATTTTTTCGGGTAGAAAAGAAAAAGGTTTTTCTTTGATTATTATACAAGAATATTAATAAACAAGTAGGTGTTTTTATGAAAAAGGTCTTCTTATTATGGGTACTATCATTATTTCCCTCATATGCTTCTTTTGGGGCTTACTATGGAAAGAATTGGCAAGGAATAAGCAATGAGCAAGCAAGCAACTCCAAAATTGAGTATTTTGTTGTTACAAATAATGATCCACCCAATAAGACAATAAATGTTCAGCCAATTTATCGAGTGCCAGATGAGTTTTTGATAAAGAATGCTGTGCATATCAAAACAAAGGCTATTGTAAGTTATGATAAGATTTTCAATAAAATCCACTCGAGTAGCTTATCGGCGATTTTGTCAAAGTATAATATTTCCAAGATAAGAACACCATTCCTTGGCGAAAATGGNGAATCTCCATTATCAGGAAATACTTTTGGTATTGAAAGAATAATGGAAGTTTATTTCGATGGCGAAGTTGACCCGTATGAAATATGCAAAGAGCTGATGGAGTCCCCCGACATAGAATATGCCGTACCTGTTTATAAGCGATTTCTTTACGATTTTACGCCAAATGACCCCAATATCTCTTCACAATGGTTCATTAATAATATTCAACTTCCAAAGGCTTGGGATATTACCAAAGGTGATAAAAATGTTGTTATAGCAATTGTAGACAGTGGGGTTGATTGGGAGCATCCCGATTTAAGCGGGAATATATGGACTAATCCGAAAGAAATTCCAAATAACGGTGTGGATGATGATGGCAATGGGAAAGTTGATGATTATCACGGATGGGATTTTGTTGGAAATGTAACAACACAAGACTTAATGAACGGTCGGTATAGGGAAGATAATGACCCAAAGAATATACAAGGTTTTCATGGTACCCATGTCGCTGGCTTGGCTTCTGCTGTTACAAACAATGGAATTGGTATAGCCTCGGCTGGTTTTTCCTGTTCTATTTTGCCCGTCAAATGTTCTCCTGATGTTGGCGGAATGGGTATTTTCCGTGGCTACGAAGCAATTGTTTATGCTGCAAATATGGGTGCAAAGATTATCAATTGTAGCTGGGGCGGTCCGGGTTATAGCCCTGCTGAGCAGGACATAATAAATTATGCTACAAACAAAGGGAGTCTTGTCGTAGTTGCTGCTGGAAATAATGGGATTTATATTGATTATGGTGGAGACTTCCCCGCTGGTTACAATAACGTTCTTTGTGTTGGTGCAACTTCTACATCGAATACGGTTGCAAGTTTTTCCAATCGAGGTACGAAAATTACAGTCTATTGTCCTGGCCAAAGAATTTATTCAACTATGCCGAATAATTCATATGCAAATGAAGATGGAACCTCTATGGCTTCTCCAATTGTTGCAGGGGTTGCGGGGTTAGTTGCTTCTTTGCATAAAGACTGGACACCCAAACAAATTTTACATCAAATACGGTCGACAGCCGATAATGTACTTGCTTCTAATCCAAACGAACGACCATACTTTTATGGGAAAGTTAATGCTTATAATGCAGTTTATTACAATTCCCCGTCCAAGCCATCGGTTCCGGGGCTGGAAATTTCGGATTATTCCTTCACGCGTGGCTCGGCATTAATTGATTTTTCCCCAAATGTGTTGAAGATGAAAATTAAAAACTATTTAGGTCCTGCTTCGAGCGTTGTTTTAACTTTAACTCCCCTGAGTAATTTTATTTCCTTAGGTCAACAAAGTTTTTCGATTGGAAATATTGCTTCAAATGGTGAAACCGAGGTAAATCTTTCGGTAACTTTACTCGAAAATAATCCTTGGTACCTTGGGAATGCTTATGTTCTTTGCAAATTTGAGTCTGGAAATTATACAGACTATCAGGTAATTAACCTACCAATTCAAGTTAATTCTGCAACAAAATTAACCAAGTTGGTTTCACTTCCCGATGCATATAAACCGCAGTGGTTTGGGGCTGGCTCCCCTCAATTTGATTGCCTTTGGGCAGTTGGCCAGGGCGGTATGTTTGGAAGTTATAGTGGATTTATACTTTTGCGTTCAGGGACTTCTTCCGCAAATTATATTTCCAATCAACCTGTGTATTGTATCTATCCTTTAAGTTCAACTGTTGCTTTTGCAGGAAGTGGTACTTCAAACCAAACAACTGCTTACATTTACAAAACAACAAATGCTGGTCAGAATTGGACTTCTACGAATGTCTCGAGTATAACAGGATTTGTAAATGCCATTTACTTCTTTGATAGTAATAATGGGATTTTTCTTGGCGATCCCAAGAGTTCCAACTGGGGTATAGGCGTAACAACCGATGGAGGGGCAACTTGGAAACCAGTTTTGGGTTTACCTTTACCGACAGGCAACGAAACAGGCTTGGTTAATTCCACAGCTCGGTGGAAAGATTATTTGTGGTTTGGGACAACTACTGGTCGGGTGTTTTATTCAAGCAATCGTGGGGCAAATTGGTATTTTTCGAATATCCCGGGGGCTGTAATGGTTCTGTCCCTTACATTTCAGGATAGTTTGAAAGGTATGGCTGTTTACACCGAAACATCTTCGGCAAATTCTACTCAGTATCTTGCTATTACAACCGATGGCGGAAAAAATTGGGTTCCTCGTCGTTACAATTTCACCCAAAATGGGTATTTGCCTGTTTATCTGTTTACACCAGATAATTCAAACTTAATGTACGTGCTTTGTGCTGGTGGTGAAATTTTTGGAACCTCGAATTTGGGTGAAACTTGGGAGCCGGTTTTGAACGAATATACCGGAAAAGTTGACATTGGCGCCAACATTGTTGTGAATAATTCGATTGTTCGACTTTGGCAAGTAGGTCTTGGAATTAGCTATCTCGATTTTTCCTTGGTTCCACAACAAGTTCGAAAGGAAATTCAGTTGACTTCTGAACAAATTTTGAATTACGATACTGTAAATATTGGCTCAAATAAACTAAAGTATGTTTCAGTAAAGAATGTTGGAAATGTGCCTGTTTCCCTTTCAGCCAGAATAGATACAACTGCTGGTGCTTCAGCAGATGAGTTTAAATTCTTTGGCTCAGTTCCCGATAGCCTTGGACCAAGCGAGGAAGTGATGATTCGCATCCGATTCGCTCCAAAGTCCCAAGGGTTGAGGCGTGGAAAGTTGATAATTGAAAGCGATGCACAGCCATCTAAACTTGAAGTTGAATTGGTTGGGATTGGAAGGCAAGTTGCCTTTGTCAATGATGAAACTTTACCCAGAGATTTATTTGTTTCAATAAGTAATGATAATAATTTTGTTGAAATTACATTTACAAAAACACTTCCAAGCGTTCCTATAGTTCAGATTTTCGACCTATTCGGTAGAGAAATCGAACCAACCAAGTTCACAGCAAATTGGATTAATGAAAATAAGTTGCAAGTAAACATTTCCGAACTTCCGACTGGGATTTTCTTCATTAATCTTGTTTCGTTAGAAAAGAATTATGCATTAAAATTTATAAAGTTAAACTGAAATGGAAGTATTAGTTACTGGTGCAACGGGCTTCATAGGTAGTTTTGTTGCTGAATATTTTGCATCGAAGGGATATAGTGTGCGTTGTACAGTTCGTCCTACAAGTAACCTTCACTGGGTTGAAAACAAGGGATATAAGCTTGTTTATTCTAATTTCGAAAGTCCCGAAAATTTGAAAGAAGCAGTCGAAGGCGTTGATTTAGTTCTCCACGTTGCCGGTGTTATTGCTGCAAAAGACTACAATGGTTATTTGAAAGGGAATAGAGATTCTACTTATAACTTGCTTCGTGCTTGTGAAAAGTATAATCCGAATCTTAGGAAATTTCTTTATGTAAGTAGCTTAACCGTTGTTGGTCCAGCCAAATCGCTTTCGGAACCCGTTGACGAAACTACTGAATGTAAGCCAATTACCCGATATGGTCAAAGTAAGCTCGAAGGGGAAAAGGAAGTTCTTAATTTCAAAGATATATTTCCCGTTACGATTGTTCGACTTCCTGCAATCTACGGACCCCGAGATACCGCCCTGTTAGATATGTTTAAGGTTGTTTATAAAGGTATAGCACCATTAGTTGGGTTCAAGAAAAAGTATTTAAGCTTGCTTCATTCCGATGATGCTGTCGAAGGAATTTATCTTGCTGCAACTTCTTCGAATTCTTCTGGTGAGATTTTCTTTATCTCATCAGAATCTTTCTATTCTTGGGATGAACTGATAGATTGGATGGTAGAAGTTTCTGGGAAAAAAGCTTTGAAGATAAGAATTCCCGAGTCATTAGTTTATACTGCTGGTTTTCTAAGCGAACTGCTTGGGAAAGTGAATGGGAAAGTTCCAGTGTTTAACTTGGAAAAAGCCCGAGACTTTGTTCAAGATTTTTGGATTTGTTCTCCCCGAAAGGCGATGGCAAAGCTTGGCTTTCGTCAGAAAATTCAACCCAAGGATGGCTTCAAAAGCACTTTCGAGTGGTACTTGAAAAAAGGCTGGATAAAATAACTGTCGAACAATGTTGAAAAGAAATAATTTCAATCTTTTGATATTATTAATCGTTGTCTTTTTTTTATCATTGATATTTTTGTTGTTTGCAATTAATTTGGCAAATGTTTCGGTAATTGAAGATACATTTGAGGGGAGCTCGCCAAAAGTTGTTCAAAACGTTAAAATATATAAAAATCCAAGTGGAATTCCTCACATTGTTGCACCCGTTTTAGAAGATTGCATCTTTGGAATTGGATTTGCACAAGCCTCCGATAGACTTTGGCAGATGGATTTTCTCCGCAGAGTTGCATACGGGAAGCTGTCGGAGGTTATGGGTAAAGACCTAATTAAATTCGACCAATATTTTAGAGCACTTGAACTAAAAAAGATTTCCGCAAAAGTTTATGAAAATCTTGACCCAAAAAGTAAAAAAATTTTTGAAGCGTTTTCTAATGGTGTGAATTATTATATAGAAACATTTTCTAAAAAGCTTCCTGTTGAATTTCAAACATTAAAATACAAGCCCGAACCTTGGCAACCCGTCGATTGCATTGCAATTGGTAGGTTGATGGGATATTCAATGAGCTTCTCCTTTTGGCTCGATTTAACTTACTTCGACATTGCAAATAAGATTGGAACCGAGAGAACTGCTTTGCTCTTTCCTCTAAAATTTGACAATTACACAGAATTTTTGCCTGATTCTTTAAGGAAAATTAATGTTACAATTCCCAATAAGCTTATAAGCCAGGGTTTTCCACAAACCTCTTATTCTTCGATGAGGGAAGAGGTAGAGAAATTTTTCCCCATCGGGATTTTCCCTTTCGGTAGTAATACTTGGGCAGTTAGTGTTGGGGACAAAGCAAACAGGCGGGGCATTTTAGCTTCGGACCCACATTTGAAACTAAGCTTGCCTCCCTTATGGTATCAAATTCATTTTACAACGGATGAAATGAACGTTGTTGGGTTGGTTATTCCGGGGATTCCACTTCCACTAATTGGCAGAAATGACTACATTGCTTGGGGAATAACCAACGGTATGGTCGACGATTGCGATTTTTTCGTTCATAATAGCGACCCGACAGGAAAATTTGTCGTTGATTCCACTACAAAAATCAGAATTACTTTGGTCGCCGATACAATTCCAGTAAAAAATTCACCAAATTATATTTATTATCAAAGATTTATTGGAAAGGATATAATTTTTTCGGATTTTCTTTTGCTTAAGGATTCAACAGTTGCCCCAAATTTTTATGGAATCAAGAGTTCGCCAAGCTTTGCAAAAAATATTTGTTTGACTTTTAAATGGACAGGTCAATACGTAAGTGATGAAATTAAAACACTTTATCAAATTTGTAAGGCAAAGAATTGGAGTGAGTTTAGTTCGGCGAAAAAGTATTGGGGCGTACCTGCTTTGAATTTCTCCTATGCAGATAAATTGGGGAATATTGGGCTGATGTTGGCAGGAGTAATACCAGAGCGTCAAGGATTGGTAGGAATCCTTCCTGCCAGCTCGACCAATTCGAAAAGTGCTTGGATAGGCTTCCGAAGGCTTGGGGATGAGTTTAATATTTTCAATCCCCCCGAAGGGTTTGTTTTTAATGCGAACAACAAAATTTTCAATAATCAGGTTTATCTTGGAAGTTATTGGAGCGACCCTTCTCGTGCATTCCGAATTTTCTTGCTTCTTAATAGAATGAAGCCCGAGGATATGTTTAGTATCCAGTCGATGCAAAAAGACCAACACAGCGAGCAAGCTAAATTTGTTCTTTCCCATATCTTGCCTATTTTAAATAATCATAAAAATTGGCTTGATACGGTTGAAACCAAGGCTCTTAAGACTTTGGAATCTTGGGACAACTTAATGAGGGTGGACGGAGTTGCACCATCGATTTACCAAATGTTCGTTTTGAAGTTTTTGGAAAACACTTTGAAAGATGAACTTGGCGAAGCCTTGTTTAGGCAATTCCTATATTTAGATTTTATCCCTGCAAGAAAATTTTTAGAATTTATAAGTGATTCTACGAATGTGTTCTTCATTAATGTCGCAACAAAAGAACAATTAAGCAAAGATTATATTGTTGTAAAGTCATTTAAAAATGCAGTTACAGAGTTGAGGACTATGTTTCGGTCCAACAACATTAATGATTTTAAATACGGTGAATGGCATAAGCTTCAGTTGGAGCATCTGTTTTCGAAAGTGAAATTTTTCAGCCATACATTTTCGATGGAGAAAGTTTCCATAGGGGGAAACAATTCGACTATTAATTACGCTGGAAGCAAATTATTCGACCCGGGAAATGTTGAAGTTGGTCCTTCGGCTCGTTTTATTGCCGATTTGCAGGACACACTTGTTTGGTGGATTTTGCCCGGGGGAAATTCTGGACAAGTTACAAGTAAGAATTATTCCGACCAGTTCCAACTTTGGTTATCGGGTGGATATATTTCTGTTTCAATGAGTAAAATTCCCGATGCACGTTTTAAACTTTTTGCTTCGATTTCGAAGGGTAAAAATTAATTGCTGTCTGAAATTTCAATTTTAACTTTTACCTTTCTTAACACAAGATAATCTTCTTCGATGTCGTTTGCAATTCCTCCGCCAATTATTTCCCATTCGATGAAATTATTTAAAGTTTGAGGGTTGAATTCTTTTTTAAGTAATTCGAGAATTATTTTCCCTGTGTGATAAGCACGAAGTTTGGAAAGAAGGAGATTATCCATTTGAATCCCTCGTTCGACAAAGGTGTTGAATTTTTCATCTTTGATGGTTTCTTCGAAGTATTTTGCTGTTGGGGAAATTTTTCGTGGGTCTGCGAATCCTGTTATTTGAATTTTCAAACGCTTTTTAGAGTCGATGCAACCTTTCTCGAAAAGACTGATGTATTGAGATATTTTCGCAACAATTTTATTTATTGATTCTTCTATATGTGGCACAAGGCTATCGTATTTGTCTTTGGGATTTTCAACAAAATTCGTTGAATCATCAATACCGATGAGGTTATAATCGAAAAGGGTTTTGAGTTGCTTGAGGTTTTGGGATGTGATAGGCTTGTAATAACCGCCGACGAAAAATGGAAGATTGATTTCCTCTGTAAGATTATTTGTGATATTTAATGCAATTTTAAATTTGACGACGGAGGTATCGAGGCACGGAGTTTGAACGGTCTTTTGGTAACTATTTTGACCTGAACATTCATTAAAGATTTTTATATTATAAACCTTTTTGGGTTTAAGTTTGAATACTACAACATTGTTAGTTCCAAGAAATTTTTCATCAATGATATTATTTAAAGTATCGGAGATAATTATTTTATCGAAGGAAGAAAAGATATTTGTGCTTTGGGTGAAATTGAGTTCTAAAAAGACAGGCAGGCATAAATCATATGTGAAAATATCAAATCCACCAGAAGTTTCGGGTCTATCGGATGCAAAAATGAGTTTATCATCGACAATTATAGGTGCAATTTCATTGCGTTCGGTGTTAATAGGGTATGGCAATCTACGAGGTGTTCCCCATTTCCATTTCTCAATTAATTCTGCTTTATAAATGTTGTAATTGTTGGTATCGTATCTTGCGAAATAAAGATTTCCTTCGTGGTCGAGGAATGGAGTAATTTCATTTGCAGGTGTATTTACATTTTCAAGGATTTTAGGACTCGACCAAATTCCATTTTCATTAATTGAGATTGCGATGTCAGTTTCTTTTCCGTTTTCCTTCATATCGGTAGAGAAAAGCAAAATTTTCCCGTCGTTTGAAATATATGGATGAGATTCAAATTTGCCCGAATTAAAAGGGAAGGGAATTAGTTCTTCCCGCCCAGTTTTGTTGTCAATCTTTAAAATAAAAATGTCAGAATCAAATTTCCTTTTGGACTTGCCAGAGAAATAATAATAATCATAAGTTGAATCGGAAAAGTATGTTACGAAACTTCCACTATAATTTTTGTATGCTTTTAATGTAGAATAAGGTTCGATGATATTAAGGTTATTTAAATCAACTCTAATAAGGCGTGAACCTCCAGTGGATGTTTTCTGAAGTATAATGATTTTGTTATTGACGACGAAACACGGAAATTCATCTTGATTTGTGTTTATTGGCGATTTTAAATGTTGAACTTCGTTTGAAAAGACAAAAGAATAAAAATTAGCAAAAATTAAAAGCACAAATAATGTAATTTTTCGCATCATATTTCTATAATCATAAAAATTCAAAATTAATGAATTAATCAAGTAAATCCGATTTTTCTTAATTTAGATTTTTGTAAAAAATGTAATAATCTATGAGAAAAGTATATTTCTTTGCTATTTTGCTTTGTTTGAACTTTGGTAACATATTTAGCCAAAAAAACTTTAACCCTCCTGCGACGAAGCAGATTCCCGTTGTTGATTCATTGTTTGGTTACATAATAACCGACCCATATCGCTGGTTAGAGGATAAAGCCAATCCAGAAGTCAAAGACTGGTCGGTGAAGCAGGACGAATATGCAAGGCAGTGGATTGCTTTGAACACCAAACCAATCGAAGGTTTGAGCGAAGAGATACGCCGATACATTGACCGAGACTATCGTTCCGCTCCTTTTTTCAAAAGTAATCGGGAGTTTTTCTTTGCTCGAAAAAAAGGCGAACAACAAAATAAACTTTACACAAGGATAAAAGACAAAGAAAAGTTAATATTCGACCCGCTCAAAATTGACCCTTCGGGTAAAACTGCAATTGTTTCTTTTGTTTTGAACAAAACAGCCGATAAGTTGGCTGTAGGAGTGCAAACCAAAGGGAACGAAATTGCAAAATTCTATTTCATCGATACAAAGACTGGCAAGGAGATTTACCCACCAATTGATAATGTTTATTCTTTAAACTGGTGTAGGGATAACCGATTTGTTTATATAACTTATCGTTCTATGGATGATATTAAAAATCAAAAACCCTTGAAGACATATTTGCATAAATTAGTTGAAGGCCCCGAAAAAGATTTATTGATTTTGGCGACGAAAGATGCGAAGGATTTCGCCAGCATTTGGGACGATGAAAATTCCAGTTTGACATTTATTTCGGAAGGCGATTTTTATTCAAACACACTTAAAGTTGTAAATTCCTCTGCTCCTTTGGATACCATTACATTATTTAGCAGTAAAGAATTCCAAGCATTTCCAGTCGCTGTCAAGAACGGGAAAATTTATTTTAGAACGAATTTTAATGCACCCAATAGCAAATTGATGGTAGCAAGTATTGAGAAGCCCACTTTTGAAAATTGGGTCGATTTAATCCCAGAAAATGAAAACCCCAAAGAAGATTTTGTTGTTACAAATTTTAATATTATTGTTCGCGAAAAGAAAGACGTTCTTTCCCGTCTGAGGCTTTATAGCTTGGATGGTAAATTTATTCGTGAACTTGAATTGCCTGAATTTGCTAATGTTTCGGGAATAAGCTATAACAAAGAAACAGGGTCAATTTTTGTTTCATTGATGAGTTTTACAACTCCAGCTAAATTGTATCGCCTGGATGAAAAGGAATTAAATTGGCAATTTATTTTTGAAGATAAACCACCAATAGAAACTTCTAATTTAGAAACCAAGCAAGTTTTCTATACTTCCAAAGATGGAACTCGAATTCCAATGTTTATCGTTTATAAAAATGGACTTAAGCTCGATGGGAATAATCCAACATTACTTTATGGCTATGGTGGATTCAATGTTAGTATGCTACCTCATTACATTGGTGTGACAGCTTCGTTTGTAAATCGTGGAGGTGTTTATGCAGTTGCCTGTCTGCGTGGTGGAAGTGAATATGGGGAAAATTGGCATAAGCAGGGAATGTTGAAAAACAAGCAGAATGTTTTCGATGATTTCATCTCTGCTGCTGAATATTTAATCCAGCAAGGTTATACCAATCCGAAGAAGCTTGCCATCAAAGGAGGTAGTAATGGTGGTTTGCTCATTGGGGCAGTTGTTACACAACGACCCGACCTTTTCAAGGCTGCAATTTGCGCTGTCCCCTTGCTCGATATGATTCGTTACCACAAATTTCTTATTGCAAGATATTGGATACCGGAATATGGTGACCCCGACAAGGAGGAGGATTTTAAATATTTGTTAAAATATTCACCGTATCATAATGTTAAAGTTGGAATTAGCTTGCCAGCAATGTTAATCAGGGCTGGGGAAAACGATACTCGCGTCGACCCGTTGCACGCAAAGAAGTTTACAGCACTTCTGCAAAACTCCCCTTGGCAGATAAATCCTGTGCTGTTGTTAATCGATTTTGAAAGCGGGCATGGTTCGGGACAATCTATCGACCAGCAAGTGCAAAATATTGAAATTGAATATCAATGGCTAATGAATATGTTGGATTTGGCAAAATAGTCTTATGGATATTCAGGAATTAATCAATTCCTATAAGCAGGAAACAGATATTTCGAAAAAAATTGCGAAGCTTAGAGAAATTATTAACATTTGCGTCCACTATTATTATGTTAAAGATGAAAGCTTGATTTCTGACTACGAATATGATTTGCTTTTTTCGGAGTTAGTAAAATTAGAAAAAGAACATCCTGAACTTGTAACTCCTGATTCCCCAACTCAAAGAGTTGGTGGCGAACCTTTGAAAGAATTTCGCAATGTTCCACATAAAAAGCCGATGCTTTCGTTGTCCAATACTTATTCTTTCGACGAAGTTAAAGACTTCCACAGGCGAGTGCTTGAATTGCTTGGGAATGAACCAGTAGAATATTTTGCCGAACTGAAATTTGATGGTGTCGCAATAAGTATTTTTTACGAAAATAATAGGTTTTCGCTTGCAGTTACGCGTGGCGATGGTTTTGTTGGCGACGATGTAACTTTGAACATTAAAACAATCAAGAATTTACCCTTGGTAACAAAAGAAGTTTCGGTTAATGGGGGCGTTATAAGAAACTTTGAAGTTCGTGGTGAAGTTTACTTAAATGTTGCTGATTTTCATAAAATTAATGAAGAACGAATTAGCAGCGGAGAAAAACCATTTGCAAATCCCAGAAACCTTGCTTCTGGAACATTAAAATTGCTTGACCCACGACAGGTTGCACAGCGTCCTCTCCGCGTTGTTGCCTACTATCTCGATACAGATGATGTTAAGCTCGAATCGCAGAGCCGAAACATTGAGTTAATGAGGGAAATGGGGTTGCCAGTTTCGCCTTACTCAAAGCTCTGTTCAAATTTGGATGCAGTTTTCCAATTTATCGAGGAATGGAAGGAGAAAAGACATACATTGCCATTTCAAATCGATGGGATTGTGATAAAAGTTAATTCATTAGACCAGCAGAATCGATTGGGAACGATAGCCCGTTCGCCTCGCTGGGCTATTGCATTCAAATATGAAGCAGAAAAAGCTACGACGGTTTTGAAGAAGATAACTTTGCAAGTTGGGCGAACTGGAATTGTTACTCCCGTTGCAGAATTGGAGCCTGTATTTCTTGCTGGTTCAACAATCAGCCGAGCTACCCTTCATAATGCTGATTATATCAAGGAGCTTGATTTACGCGTTGGCGATACTGTCATTGTTGAAAAGGGAGGCGAAGTAATCCCAAAGGTTACAGGTGTGGTTTTGGAAAAAAGACCACCTGATGCTGTTGAGTTTGTCTTCCCAGAATATTGCGAATGTGGCTTGCAAGGTCGATTGGTTCGGCTTCCGGGTGAAGTTGCCTATTTTTGTGAGCATCCCGAATGTCCTTGGCAATTAAGAAGGAGGATTGAACACTTTGCTTCTCGAAATGCGATGGACATCGAGGGAATGGGCGAAAAAGTTGTTGACCAGCTGGTTACTTTGGGTTTTCTGAAAAATATTGCTTCGGTATATGAACTCCACCAGTTTAGAGACAAGCTTATAGAATTGGAGCGATGGGGCGAGAAAAAAGTTGATAATTTGCTGGAAGCAATCGAAGAAAGTAAGAAAAGACCCTTGCATCGTTTGATATTTGGTCTGGGAATTCGCTTTATTGGGGAAGGGGCTGCAAAAATTCTCGCCAAACATTTCAATAACTTGGACAATATAATGAAAGCGTCCAAAGAAGATTTTACTTCCATTTACGAAATTGGTGAAAAGATGGCTGAATCTTTGGTTCGCTTCTTTTCCGACCCAAAAGAACTTGAAATCATCGAGAAACTTAGAGCCTATGGTGTGAATTTTGAAGAGAAAGAAGAGTTTGTTACCATTGGGAAAAAACTCGAGGGATTAACTTTTGTTCTTACCGGTGAGTTGCAAAGTATGACCAGAAACGAGGCAAAAGCGAAAATTGAACAACTTGGAGGGAAAGTTTCGAGTAGTGTCAGCAAGAAAACGAGTTTCGTAATTGCTGGTGCTAATCCCGGTTCTAAATATTCCGACGCAGTCAAATTGGGTATTAAGATTTTAAACGAGGAAGAGTTTTTGGAATTAATTGGTGCAGAAAAGCCAAAAGACAACTTCGCGAATAAACCTGAAAGCAATACTTTGTTTGATTAATTTGGTGATAAGGTGAAATTAAAAACATACCAGAAGATTTTCCTTTGTTTGCTTTCGATTGGGGTCGTAATTTGGATTGGTGGTTCAATTGTTCAAACATCCATTGCCTACGATATTTTCGAGCCTAAAATCAATGCTATTTCCTTTCGCTATTGGGTGAACGACAACTTGGCTTTATGGACAGTCCGTCATTTCTCTGTTGGTTCTTTATACACAAATTTTGGTTTTCTTCTTGCGCTAATTTCATCAATAGTTTTATTCCCGTACTTAAAATCCCACTTTAAGTCCGAAGGTTGGATTTTTATGTCCTATGTTCTTTTTTCAATTGCTGTCTTGTCCCAATTAATACTTTTTTATTGGGATACTCGGCTTGGATTGTATGTTTTTTTCAATAGTAATCTGAATTATTATTCGAATGAAATCCAAAACTTTTTCCACCGAAGATTTGCTAAATTTAATTTTCTGATTGTTTACAATTGGCTTGCCTTTTTTACGATTATAACATTTTTAATTTTTCAACCATTGAAAAGACCCAAAAATGAAGCAGAAGGAAATATATGATGAAATGATAGATTTGCTCAAGTCTCTTGGGTATAAGATTCGCAAAGAAAATGGTAATTTTGAAGGTGGAGCCTGTATACTCCGAGATGAAAAGATTATAATTTTGAACAAGACATTGCCAATTGAACTGCACCTTTCGATTTTATCGAATGTAATTTATGAATATTCCGATAAGATTTTTATTCGACCCAAAATTCGTGAATTTATTGAGAAACAGATTGAAAGAAGTAATTTGAAACCAATTGAAATTGTTGTTAAAGAAACTGGAGAGAACGATGGAAGTAAATCTCACACTTGACCGCAATATGCGGATTATCGGCAAAAATAAGCTCGGATTGGAAACAGTGTTCGATACCGACCCTTCTTTGGGAGGCGAAAATACAGCACCGAAGCCAATGGAAGTGTTTCTTATGGCTATGGGCGCTTGTACTTTTATGGATGTTATAAGTATCCTTAGGAAGAAGAGGAAAACGGTTGAGGGTTTTAATGTCAAAATAGTCGCCGAGCGAGCCAAAGAACATCCAATGGTTTTCAAAAAAGCCCATTTGATTTATGAACTTATTAGTCCCGATGCGA
This sequence comes from Bacteroidetes/Chlorobi group bacterium MS-B_bin-24, assembly GCA_003731685.1. GTDB lineage: Bacteria > Bacteroidota > Ignavibacteria > Kapaibacteriales > UBA2268 > Naka2016. Next base: position 37,845 of record RCNO01000013.1, on the reverse strand, counting down.
CTATGGAGGATTTGAATCGTTCTATTGAACTTTCTCAAACAAAATATTGCTCTGCTTCGGCAATGTTCAAAGCAGCTGGTTGCGAAGTTACTTGGGAAGCAGCGATAAAAAACAGTTCCGAAAGTTAGAAGAGTGATTTAAAATTAAATATCTTTTCAGGATTCTCTTTCCAAAGCTTTTCGAGAATTTGCACTGCGTTGCTTGCAGCGCCTTTTCGAACATTGTCGGCAACGACCCAAAGATGTAAACCATTCTTTTCGGTGGGATTTCTACGGATGCGGCCAATGTAAACGAAGTCCGTTCCTTCTGCTAATCGCGGAGTGGGGTATCCTTCTTTTTCAGGTTCATCAATGATTTTGATTCCCGGACTGCTTTTTAAAGTTTCTTCGAGTTCTTCAAGATAAAACTCTTCTTTTGTTGCAATTGAAACTGATTCGCAATGGCTTACCAAAACAGGAATTCTTACACAAGTTGCAGTAATTTTCAGTTTCTTGTCCTCTAAAATCTTTTTGGTTTCGTTAATGATTTTTGTTTCTTCTTCGGAAAAGTTGTATTTCGATGGTATTGAATGAAAAATCACATTGAAAGCAATAGGATGTTTCGAAAGAATATTTTCGGTTTTGCCCGTAGCAAGTTCTTTTTGGAGTTTTTGTATTCCCTTTTGTCCCGCACCGCTTATTGCTTGGTATGTAGAAACTTCAACCTTACGGAGCCCATATTTCATTTTGATAGGCTTTAGAGCAACCACAAGTTGAATTGTCGAACAGTTTGGGTTGGCAATAAGTCCCTTATGTCGTAATGCTTGGTAAAAATTAACCTCGGGAACCACAAGTGGAACATTGGGATGCATCCGCCAGTAGCTTCCATTGTCGATAACCAAGCAACTGCTTTTCACAGCACTGGGTACAATTTCCTTGCTGGCAACTTTGCTTGCAGAAAACAATGCAACATCGAATTTTGTAAAATCCGCCTGTTTTACATTTTCGACTATCAACTTTGTTCCTTTGAATTCAAGGAATTGTCCAGCGCTTCTTTCGGTTGCAAAAAGTCTAATTTCCTCTATCGGAAGGAATGATTCTTCCAAGACTTTGAGAAAAGTTCTCCCGACAAGTCCAGTTGCTCCAACAATTGCGATTTTAAGTCCTTTATTTTTTTTCATTTTGGACACCTACAAAACTTGTTTTTGAAATTCGGGGTAAAAGAATCTTTCGATTTTGATACATTTTCCGGTTGTGCAATTTATTTCGAAATAAACACCGGCAATATGTTCATCGCCACTTGCCTGCTCAAATTTAAATGGTGTTTGAAGCAAAAATCTTTTCAAGGCAATATCAACTTTTAATCCAACTACAGAATTGTAAGGCCCTGTCATACCAACATCGGTAATGTAGCCTGTTCCTTTGGGTAAAATTCTTTCATCTGCAGATTGAATATGGGTGTGTGTTCCAACAATTACACTTACTTTACCATCCAAGTAATGAGCAAGTGCAATTTTTTCGGCGGTTGCTTCGCAGTGAAAGTCAATTATTATAATATTAGTTTTGGTTGAAATGTCATTGATAGCTCGGTCGGCAGAACGAAATGGGCAATCTATTGTTTGCATAAAGGTTCTACCTTGCAAATTGATTACACCAATTTTCACATCGGTGTTAGGAATTTCGTAAACGAAGTAGCCAAGTCCGGGATTTCCGCTGGGGTAGTTCATAGGTCGAAGGACTTTGTTCGTTTTGGCAAGGAAGGGGCGAGACTTCCAGTTATCCCAAATGTGATTCCCCGTGGTCAGAACATCGAAACCAGATGAAAATAGCATTTCAGCTGTTTCGGGTCCAACGCCTTTCCCGTCGTCTGCATTTTCGGCATTTCCAATGACGAAGTCGGGAGCGTATTTTTCCAAAAAAATAGGGAAGAAATTAGTGATAGCCAGCAAGCCCGACTTGCCAAAAATATCCCCAATAAACAAAACTTTAATAATTTCTTTTTCCAAAGTTAAATTGCATTTTTAAAAAAATTAAAATTAATAAAATTACTAATTTGGATTAAGTATGAAAATCTATACTAAAACGGGAGACAAAGGGGAAACTTCCCTTTTCGATGGAACTCGTGTTCCTAAATCTGCTTTGCGTGTGGAAGCTTACGGTACTGTGGACGAACTAAATTCCTATCTCGCCGTTATATCATCTTTTGATTTACCTCATGCGGATAAGGAGAATTTCGTCAAACTAAATCATTTGCTTTATCTTGTTGGAACAGACCTCGCAACGCCACTGGAATCGAAAAGAGAGGGGAAAATTAATAGAATTTCTCAAGACTATGTAGAAATGATTGAAAACTTAATAGATTTTTATTCAGAAAAATTGCCAGAGTTAAAGCATTTCATTTTGCCGGGTGGCTGCTTTGAATCTGCTTTTGTTCATATTGCCAGAACAGTTTGTAGGCGGGCAGAACGACGCATTGTCGAACTGGAAAATCACGAGGAAATCAACCACAACATCGTCGTTTTTTTGAATAGGCTTTCGGATTTCCTTTTTGTTTTTGCCCGTTACATCAATTTTATTAAAAATATACCCGAAGTAACTTGGAATTCGGAAAATATTGTTTAATTTTGTTTTTTGCTAAAATCTACGATTTAATATGAAAAAACTTGCTGTATTGACTTTGGCTTTTATGTTTTCAATACTTTCAGCATATAGTCAAGAGGGCAAATTGCCCCTGTCGGCATCGGACAAAGCCAAGAAAGTCTCGGTATTAGGCGTTCCCCAAGTAGTGCTCGATAAAATTCATATGTTTTTCGATAATATTATTGCAAACAAAATTGAAAAAGCATTTGATGAACTAATTGGAGAAAGCCCATTAAAAAAGAAAACTGATGAAATTCAGAAGTTGATAACGGAGACTAAAAGAGCGAATACCATTTACGGTGCAATTAAGTCCTACGAACCAATCAATTCCGACATTGTTTCGGAGTCGTTTATGCGTGTTCGCTATCTTGCTTATCATACCGATTTCCCAATGCGATGGGTTTTTACTTTCTATAAATCACCTAAACTTGGGTGGATTGTTGTGAACATTCGTTTCGATGATTTAAGCGAATTCTTCTTCAAAGAAGATTAAGCTTAAATTATCCACTTACTTCTTCGTTTAATATTTTTTGAAAAATTAGATAATTATGCATTTTCTAAATCCTCTTTATTTGTTGGGTTTGGTTGCTGCTTCGATACCAGTGATAATCCATCTTCTTGTTTTGCGAAAAAATAAGACTATTGAGTTTTCTTCGATTCGTTTTCTCAAGGAATTGCAAAAGACAGAAATTCGCCGCCTGAAACTGAAACAGATATTACTTTTGATACTTAGAACTTTGATAATTGTTTTTCTTGTTCTTTCTTTTGCCCGCCCAGTTGTTAAAAGCAATTTTCCTTTGTTGAAAACATATAGTAATGTTTCTGCAATCGTTATTTTGGACAATTCCATATCGATGGACGTTTCCGATGAATTTGGGAATAGGTTTCGTCAGTCAAAAAGTATTGTCAATCATTTGATTTCCAATCTGAAAGATGGAGATGAACTGTCGGTAATATTTTCTTCGGGTGAAGCAGAACCGCCTTCTTTCCAATTTAACTTTGAAGCAGTGAAAGATGAAGTTTCCCGTTCGAACATTTCCGTTTTGCCATTTTCTTTTGAAAGCGCTTTCCGACGAGCACAAAAAGTCTTATCCAAAGCCAAAAATTTTAGCAAGGAAATATTTATTATCTCCGATTTTCAAAAATCTTCGTTGTTGCCTTTTTCCGATTCCACCAAATTTTTTGACGAAAATACAACTTTGCACTTAATTCAAATTGGGGCAGAGTCCAAAATTTCAATTAACAATCTTTCAATAGATACAGTTTATTCTTTGAGTTCAATTTATGAAGTTGATAAAACAATTGATTTTGAGGTTCGGATAAGGAATAATTCCGAAAGTTCCTTCGAAAATGTTGTTTTAAGTCTTTATGCCAATGGAGAAAAATCTACCCAAAGAATTTTTAACATTAAGGGCAAGAGTGCTCAAAATGTCATTATAAGTTTTGTGCCCAAAAGTTCAGGTGCTTATCGATGTATGTTCGAAATAGAAAGCGATGCACTTGACTACGATAACAAATACTGGAAGGGTATTATTGTTCCCGAGCCACCGAAGGTAGCATTAATAACGGATAATTCAACTGGTTATTTAGCGACTTTCCTGCGTTCTTTGGATGGGAAAAGGATACAATATCGTGAAATTTCACCAAATTCTATTTCAAATGTTAATTTGATGGATTTTTCTGCAATTATTATTGAAAATTTACCAATGGACAACAATGCTCAGGCAAAGATTGTTGAATTTGCTAAGTCTGGTGGTGGAATTTTTCTTTTCCCTGACCCAAATGCTTCAATCAAGACCCTCTCATCATTTTTAAATCAGCTTGGTATTTTTGGAAATTTAGAGTATAAAACATTTTCGGCTCAAAATCATCCAAATTTTACTTTTATCGATAGAAACCACATTCTGCTTCAAGGCGTTTTCAAAGGTGGTTTAGATGGAAAATCTGCAACTATAGACCCGCCCGAAATCAATGCAATGATGCCCATTACCAATGGGATTTCGATTTTCCAAACAAATGCAGGTTCATTTTTGACCGAGTTTAAATCTGGTGAAATTCGGGTACTTTATTGTGCTGTTGCACCAACGCTCGGATGGGGTAATTTCCCAGTTTCGTCAATTTTCCCAGTTATTGTGTTTCGCTCTGTATACTATTTGGGTTCTCCATCATTTGTTTCGAGCGTTGTTTGTGCTGGAACTAACCTATCTATAAATATTCCGAAGTCCCAATCTCGAAGCACAATGTTCAATCTCGAAGACCCATTGTCGAACAAGCAAGTATTAAATGCGATAAATTTCCCTTCGGGATTGCTTTTGGATGTTCAAAATTTGAATATGTTGGGAACTTATGTTCTCAAGGATATTCAAGGCAAATCTATCGGAACAATTTCGGTTAACATTGATTCTAAAGAATCCCACCTTGAATTGTCTGAACAAAGTACCATTGAAAATTATTTCCGTAGCGTTGTTAAAAAGGACGTTAAGATAAGTTTTGTTGGCAAAGCAAGGAAATTTGTTGAACGAGACTTTCGACAATCTTCGAGTGCTGAATTATGGAAATTATTCGTTTTTCTTGCATTAATTTCTGCCATTCTCGAAATGATTGTGGCTCGTTCTACGAAAAAAGAAACAATCGAATGATTTTATTCGCAAAATTATTTTAATTTCGTATTGGAAAGTTTTGAGTTATATGAATAATTTTGATGATATTGTTGTTCATAGAAGAGTAACAATACTTCGAGAGAAAATCGAAGAACAGAAAAAGATTTTGTTGGAGTTGATTGAACAATGGTATCATCTTCGTTATGTTGTCCAGCCACGAATTATGTTTGAATACGATAAAATTTTTGGAGACCTCGAAAGCGAACTCGAAGAAAAAGCCGAACTTTGCAACAAGATGGAGCGGAAAGTGGAATTGTTCTTTGTAAAAATCGGTCGTGGAATGAAGATAACTCGAAATTTGTGGGATTTAGTCAATAAATCCGTTGAAGGTGGGAAAAACAACCACGAAGAAAGAGTGGGGAAAAATGGGAACAGCTCGATACCATTTCACTTTGTTTTTCAAACCCATTCAGCGAACAATGATAATCTTCAAAATGAGTTGAACCGAATGTATCGACAGCTTGTGAAAAAATTACATCCCGATGTTGTTGGAGAAAACGAATTTTTTAAGAAGTTTTGGATATCCATTCAAGATGCATACAAAGAAAGAAATTTTGCTAAAATCAGGATTTTTTATAAACTTTTAAACAACGATGGAGTTAATTTTGAATTCTCCGAAGAGATAATTAAAAAGTTGGAAGAAGAATTGAAGGATTTAAGATTAATGGTCAATATAGAGAAAAGAATTATAGAGCGAATGCTAAATAGTGAGCCCTTTATTTACGAAAAGAATTTGAAAAATCCCCATTGGATTGAACAGCATCGCGAAGATTTAAAGAAAAAGATTAATCAATTGGAAAAACAAATTGACTTCAACCGCCGTTTGCTTAAGAAAATCGAGGAGAATATCGAAGATGAGTTTGAATGAAATTGCAAATAATCCTATGCCTCTTGCAAAGTTGGTGGAATATCAAGCCAACTCAATTGTCAGCAAAGTCTTGCTGAAAAAGAAAAATGGGAATGTAACACTTTTTGCATTTTGGGAAGGTCAGGAACTTAGCGAGCATATCTCTCCGTTCGATGCGATGGTAATTTGTCTCGACGGCACTGGTATGGTAAAAATTGATGGCAAAGAAAATGTTTTGAATATAGGCGATGTGATTGGTTTACCTGCTAATCGTCCTCATTCAGTTAAATCTTTGGAAAATTTTAAGATGCTTTTGATAATGGTAAAAGAGTAGTAATATAAATTAGAAGGTAAAAAAATGGCTGTTCAAAGTTCTCCCAAACTTATTACTATTGACCGTCATATTAATGAAGAACAGGATTTGCATCCTGAAGCTACTGGTGAGTTTACTTTTCTTCTTCATGATTTTACTTTTGCAATTCGATTAATCGAAAGGGAAATCCGACGTGCTGGATTGACCGATATTCTTGGCTTAACGGAAAATATGAATGTTCACGGAGAGGCTGTTCGTAAGCTTGACCAATTTGCTTACGAAGTTATTTATCGTGCAATGGACCATAATGGTAATCTTTGTGTTATGGCTTGCGAGGAATCAAAAGATTTGATGAAAATTCCCGAAAGGTATCCGAAGGGGAAATATGTGCTGGTATTCGACCCGCTTGATGGTTCCTCGAATATCGACGTAAATATAACTTTAGGAACGATTTTTGGTTTTTACAAAAGATTGGACCCAACGCTTCGGACGGACGGTACAGAGGAAGACGTGTTGCAACCCGGAAGGAAACTCGTCGCTGCGGGATATGTCCTTTATGGAAGTAGCACTGTGATGGTTTATACAACTGGTCACGGTGTAAATGTGTTTACTTATGACCCGACTGTTGGTGAATTTCTCTTAACCAAAAGGCATTTGAAGATGCCAAAATGGAACAATCAGTATTCGGTGAACGAAGGTCATTACTACAAGTGGGATTCTAAGTTCCAAAAGTATATTGACTTTATTAAAACTCCCTCCCCCGATAAGAAGAGACCATATTCTTTGCGCTACGTCGGAACTGCTGTTGCCGATGTCCATAGGGTTCTCCATTATGGTGGTATTTTTATGTATCCTGCCGATAAGTCCCATCCAAATGGTAAGCTCCGCTTAATTTACGAAGCAAATCCTCTTTCATTTGTTATTGAACAAGCAGGTGGCAAGGCTACAAATGGCGAAATTGATATTTTGGACATCGTTCCAACTTCGATTCACCAACGAACCCCTTTGTTTATTGGTAGCGAAGACAATGTAAATGAATTGATGGAATTTCTAAATTCCTAAAACTAGTCTATTTTTCATTTGAATCGCCTTTTACTATTCCCCAAGGAATAAATGACTTTTTTTTAATTTTTTTTTAATTGTGTATATAATCAAGTACTTATATTTTTGTATCGTTTTAAAATAAAATCGAAGGATTAAGTGGGAATAGTAAAGACAAGGATTTTAATTTTGCTTTTATTTTTTGGTGCCATTTTCACTGGTAGCCTTGTTTTGTTTTTAGTTGCAAAAGGTTTCCTTTTTGCAGAAAATAGAAATGATTTGGTTAAAGGCGAAAAGAAAGTTCCAACAATTCAAGACTACGACATTTCCGAATTCTTTTACTACGTTCAGGAAGGTAAGACTTCTTGGTATGGGAAGAAGTTTCATAAAAGAGGAACCGCAAGTGGCGAAACTTACGATATGTATCGTTTAACCGGAGCCCACCGGTCTTTGCCTTTTGGCACTATTGTCCGAGTTAGAAATTTAATTAATAATCGTACAGTTTTAATTAGAATTACTGATAGGGGACCTTTTGTTTATTCAAAAATTCTTGACCTATCCTATAAATCTGCACGAGAATTGGAAGCAATGGGAAACCCTCCGGTTAAGATCGAGACTTTGGTGTCGGACCCAGAAGTTCTATCAACATTGGACGATGAGTACTACTTTGGTTATTCTTTCGACTATCCTCTTGTTTGCCTTCCCAAAAGTAAGTTGAAAATATTTGGAGAGTTTACGGATTTTGACCAAGCGGTGGAGGAGTATAGGAAGATTCTCGAAATGAATCATAATTATTTTGTTTACCTGCTCGTCCCTGCAAATCAAGTTTACAGAAATATTCGAGAAGTAGAAGAAACTCCACGATTTCTTATTGGATATTTTGTTCCTTCCGATACCATTAAAAATAATTATTTAGTTGACAGAGAAAGCCTCAAGTAAATCCAATTTTTTTAGTAACTTTGTATTTTGAGAGTTTAATTAAGGAATAAAAGTGAAAAAGAGTTTCTTTTTTTATTGTTTTTTTCTTGCGTTTATATTATTAGTTCAAAGCTTTCAATGCGAATCGCCTGAGCTTACAACTGCCAAACTCGCAATCCGCAACAAAGACCTCGACAAAGCTGAGTCGAATTTAGAAAAAGAGATTCGAAACAATCCAGCAAATGCAGAAGCTTATATTTTGCTCGCCGAAGTAAAACAGATGAAATATGATTATCTCGGGGCAGCGAAAACAATTAATAGTTCCGATTCAGTTATCAAGGATTTCCGTTTGCGGATTCAAGCCGAGCAATTTAAAGGGCAGCTTTGGCGTTTAGCTTATAATGCTGGAATCGATTTGTTTAATCGCTTTTTCAGTAGTAAAGATACCAAGTTTCTCGACTCTGCAATTGCTATTTTCAAAGCAGGTGTATTGGTTCGACCGCAGATTTACGATTTCTATTCTTTGATTGCACAAGCATATGAAATCAAGGGGGACACTGAAAATTCAATAAAATATTATGAGCTTTATACCGAGATGATAAAAGAAGAAATGGATTTTGCCCGTAGTTATGGTGTTTATTTGAAGATGCCAAGAGCTGATTTGATTGCGAAAGTTGGTAAACCTGTTTATACACGGGGAATTAGATTTTCACCAGATAGGGATTCCATCGCTATCGACAAATTTGATTTGAATGGCAAAGAGGTCTTCGTTTATTCCAGCGATAAAGTTGGCTTTTTCACAATATTTGGATGGCGAGTTAATCCACCCAAGCACTGGTTGAACGATGAAAAAGAGCAGCCAACTGAGCTTAATTCAACACCTTTTGGTGCACTCGCTCAAATTTATTTCAATCGAAAGGATTACAACAAGTCTGTGAAATACATCAAAGACTTGTTGATTCTGGAGCCTGATAATGCCGAAGCCAATGCGTTTTTGGTAAATATTTACCAGTTGGAAAATAAGCAAGACGAAGCAATCCAATTTGCTAAGTCCCTTATAGCTCAAGACCCGAATAATAAACTTTATCATGCAATTTATGCTGACATATTGATGCAGTTAGGTCGATACGATTCTGCCATTGTAGAATATGAAAAGGCTTTGGCAATTGACCCTAAATATGATATTGCAATTAGAAATTGTGCAGCAGCATACAAAAATAAAGTTGCACTTATTCAAAAAAGACAAGTGGAAGAGAATAAGATTAATGAAAAAGAATATATTGGCGATTTGGAGAAATCGGCACAATATTTTGAAAGAGCCAAAGCCACAGCACGTTTCACTAATGATTTTGAAATTTACAAAGAACTTGCAGAAATCTATTTTGCTATGAACAAGCAAGATGAATTGAAGAAAACAGTAGCAGAATTGGAAGCTCTTGATGCAGTTATTAAAGATGAAGATAGGGAGAATTATCTGCTTGCTCTTTTAAAAGTTTACAGTTCTTATTTGAAAGATGAGAAGAAAACAAAAGCTATCCAAGATAAAATCGAAAGTTTAAAAAAGTAGAAAGGAGAGGATGAAGGATAAAAAAGAACCTCAGCAGATTCAACAACAAATAAACATCGAACTTGGGGAAAAGGAAGCCGAAGGAATTTATTCAAATTTGGTTATTCTTTCGCATAGCCCTGCTGAATTCGTTTTCGATTTCACGCGAATATTGCCCGGATTGCCAAAAGGAAGAGTGCTTGCCCGAATAATTATGACACCTCAACATGCAAAGTTGTTTATGAGGGCATTAATCGAGAATATCCAAAATTATGAAAACCAATATGGGGAAATCAATATTGACCGTGGCGATAAGATTTTCCCCGGTATGGGTAATTTGCCAAAAATCAATTGATTCATTTGTTTTGGTTTTCGAAAGATGATTGTTTTTCTTTTGCAAGGGAACTTCCCCTTGCTTTTTTATAAAAATTGTGAATGAAGATGGATTCTGGTCGTTATGTTTTAGTTTTACACACCCATTTGCCGTGGGTGTTGCATCAAGGAACATATCCCCACGGGGTGGATTGGCTGAACGAAGCCGTAGCAGAATGTTATATACCTTTGCTGAATGTTTTCAACGACTTGCTCGCCGAGGGAATCGTCCCAAAAGTGAATATTGATATTTCTCCCGTTCTGTGTGAACAGCTCGAACATCCTGAATTTCCAAAGATTTTCGAAAATTATTGTCTCCGCAAAATTGAACAAGCAAAAGAAGATGAAAAAAATTTCACACATTGGGGATACCATCCTCATCATATTTATTTGACAAAATTTTGGCAGAAATGGTATTCCGAGCGGCTCGAAGATTTTAAGGTAAAGTATTCTTCTTCGATTGTCAAATCGCTGAAATCTTTGCAAGACCTTGGAGCTATAGAGATACTGACGTGTGCCGCAACACACGGATATTTGCCCTTGTTAGGTGACGATAGAAGTATAGAATGCCAGATTCATTTGGCTGTCGAAAATTATAAAAAGCATTTCGGGCGTGAACCGCGTGGAATTTGGCTTCCGGAGTGTGCCTATCGACCTTCGTACATTTGGAAGTCGTTTATACCTGTTTTTCCTTTTAATCAGGAAAGGTTACGACCGGGTATCGAACAATTCCTTGCAAAATATAATTTGAAGTATTTTATTACCGACCAAAACTTGTTTGAAAGGTCGGTTCCAATCGGCAGATTCGTTGACGACACGAGAGAGAAATTCGAGATTTTTTCATCGCCCGAGCAGAGTAGGTTCGATTTTAATCCTTTGCAGATTGTGAATGTTGCTTCGAGCGAGAAAATTGAGTATGGAACTGCCGTCGTTTTCGCTCGTCATCAAATGATTTCGATGCAAGTATGGAGTGGCGACATTGGTTATCCCGCCGAGCCCGATTATCTTGATTTCCACAAAAGGCATTTAGGTTCTATGTTGCGTTATTGGCGTGTAACGGACAGAAAAGCTGATATGCTTTATAAGACACTTTACTATCCTGAATGGACAGCGAAGAAAATCGACTTGCAGTCCAATCATTTCATTCATCATTTAGAAAACACATTGAACTGGTACCATAATTCTACTGGAATCAAAGGAACACTTTGCACTCCATTCGATACCGAACTATTTGGTCATTGGTGGTTCGAAGGACCCGAATTTATTAGGTCGGTAATTCGAGGTTTGAATTTTTCGCCCTGGGTGAAAATGTCGCTTTGTAGTGAAGAGATATTTAGGGTTAATCCCAAATTGGTTGTCAAACTTCCCGAAGGCTCCTGGGGTGTTAATAATAATCACGACGTATGGAGCAATCCCGATACATACTGGACTTGGGAAGCCATCTACAATGATGAAAAAAGGTTTGGGGACTTTTTAACACAAAATCAAAATTATTTGAATCACACTGATTTGCAAAGGATTTTGAAACAAGCATTAAGAGAGATGCTTCTGCTGCAATCTTCTGATTGGCAATTTTTAATTTACACACGTTCTGCCAAAGATTATGCTGAACAAAGGTTCTTCTTCCATCATTCCGATTTTAATCGTTTGATGGACTTTGCTGAAAAAGTGGTTAAAGGGAATAAACTTTCCGAAGAAGAGCTCTCTTTTTTGGTGGAATGTGAGACAAGAAATTCCTTGTTCCCTGAATTAGAGCTCGATTGGTGGAGTTTCAATATTTAATATGAGCAAGATAGTTCGGAACACAATACTTCTTGGTGTATCGGAGGTTTTAAGCAAAGGCATTTCTGCTTTGGCAATGATTCTTTTGGTTCGAAAACTCTCTCCCGAAGGTTTTGGAATCTATTCCCTTGCAATAACTTTGACTTATTATTTCGTTGGGTTTCTTCATTCTGGCTTCTACACTATTGGAATGAGGGAGGTATCCAAGTTCCCCGATTATGCCCCAAATTATGTCAAAAATATATTTATTTTGAAAATAATTTTTGGGATTGTTTCCTACGCTTTGCTATCCGCAATTATATTTCTCCTCGATAAGCCGTCAGAAGTGAAATCGGCGTATTTACTTGCGGGGTTGTTCTTGTTTATTTTGGTTTTTCATATCGACTGGGTTTTCCGTGGTTTGGAGAAGATGGAATTCCCTGCGATTGGGAGTATCTTGCAAGGTATTGCTTTGCTCGTATTTATTTATTTGTTTGTCCATTCCAAGAATGACTACAAAATTGCGATTTGGGGTTATCTGCTTTCGTGGTTGATTTTGGTTACCTTCCTAAATGTTATTTTTATCAAAAAATATGGCATTTTTAAGTTCGACATAGATTTAAAAACCTTAAAGGAGATATTAAAACTTTCCCTGCCAATCTCGGTAGCGTCAGTGCTAATTGTTATTTATGCAAATGTGAATATTATGGTTTTGAATATATACAAAGGGGATTACGAGACTGGAATTTATTCAGCAATGATTAGGTTGATGAATGTGCTTCTGCTTCCGAATGGCATTTTGCAGATGGCTTTTTTCCCCGAGCTTTCCCGCTCTGTTCTCGAAGGAAATTTTAATGCAACACAAAGGAAGTATCTTCTGGTCGATTTTATCGTTGCTTTCTTCCTTGTTTTCGGTGTGTTCGGATATTCGGGAAAAGCCATAGAGCTTATTTTCGGACCAAAGTATCTTGTGGGTGAATTAGTGCTTAGGATTTCGTTGGTCTCGTGCATACTTTCTTATTTTTCGGCTTCATTAACTGCCGCGACTTATGCTTTGAATCGGCAGTCTCAATTTTTGAAATCGAGCATTGTTGGTTCTGTTGTTGCTATAACACTGAATTTACTTTTGATCCCCAAATACGGTTCTGTTGGGGCTGTTATTTCTCTTGTAATAACCGAGGCAAGCGTGTTCCTAAGTCTTGCCTATTTTAACAGAAAATTGAATATTATTCATACATACACAGAGGTTGTTAAACCATTTTTTGTTGGTATAATCTCAATCTTATTAGCGAAGGCTTTGGAAATTTATACCAATAGCATTATTGGAATATTGGTTTATTTTATGCTTTTTTGGGCAATTGCTTTCCTTACCAAGTTAATTACAATTGAGCAAGTGAAGAAAATTTTCAGTTTTCGATTTTAAATCAACTTGCAGGAATTTTCCTTAGGCTTCTTCATTATTTCGCGGAAGTAATAGTTTTCTTCTACAAGTTCTGAATCTGTAATGTAGTGGACATCGAGCGGTTTAGGTCTTCGAAATCCTGTGTTGATATAAATTATATCCTGTAAAAGGAAGTTCCAAGGTTCGAACCAAGCTTCCATAAGTTCTTTGTTTCGTGGATTGCCGTCGTAGTGGACAAGAATATCAACATCGGAAGTATCGGAAGCAGATTTTGTGAAAACTGTGCCATAAAGATAAATGCCTTTGATTCCAAATTTTGATGGATTCAACTTGCTCACCATTTTTTCGACAAATTTCCAACGGATTTCCCAAGGCTCTTCAATTTTTAGCTTAGAAATATCTCTTGGGGTATTGACAAAATAGACAGGTGAAATAGAGGATTCGCTAAAAATCCCAAAAGAAATGCCGAGTTCTGTGTTATTGAAAATTCTTAGGGTTTTTCCGCTCGTTTCTTTTGGAACGGAAATAACTTTGAGTAGGTGGAGGATATGCGAGTACTCAGGGAGAAATTCGGGAAGAAGGTTTTGTGATTTCAAAAGAAAATATTCGTTGAATATAGTATCTTCTTCTTGTGGGAAGATGGGAATGTATTTAATGTTTGATTCGACTAAATCTTGGAAAAAGTGGGTACCAAAGGAAACTTCGGGAGCGTAATTTCCAATGCTATAAGCCAGTTCAACCAAAGCAGCAGTGTTGTTAATTGATGAGTAATTGACTTTAACTCCAAGACGAAAGTCGTCACGAGTTCCCCAGCGGCCTGGACCAATTAAGATAAATTTCTTTGGGGGGAGTTTTTGATTTAATTTGTCGATGGCACTGGCAATATCATAAAAATCTTGTGGGTTGTTAATTCTGGAATAATTGATTGGGTCGACAAAGACAATGTATTCAATGTCGGGCGATTTCCCACCACTAATGAACTTTTTGCTCTTGAACAAAATATCTTCTTCGGAGATTTTTGTTGGTAATTCTGCATTTGCAAATTCATTGAGGGTGCTTTGCGACCTACATTGAAGTAGATAAAGATTTTCGCCATCGAAAGCAAACTCTATATCTACTGGAATATTTAGTTCTTTTTGAAGGATTTTGAGTATTCTTTGTAATGTTTCTGGAAAGTTTGTTTGCGAGATTAGGTTTTGAAAAGTAACAACAATCTCGTCTACATCGGGATTTATACCAAGACCAACGGGACGGCGAATGTAATTATGTTCAACAATAGAGAAAATGTAGTTCAGCATTGGAAAATCGTAGCCTAAGATTTTAACAAGTTTGTCGATTTCAATTGTTTCGAAGGAATTGGTAGAAAGGTTTATCACATCCATTTTTTTAGGTGAATATTTTAAGTAATCTTCGGTATTTGCATAAACCGATAGCTCAGGCTTGCCAATGGAAGCGATGAAACAATAGTCATCACCAAGTCGGTCAACTGCGCGGGTACCAAGACCAACAACCAAACGAACTAAGCCATCTTCGCGCTCAATTCTTGGCGACCAGCGATAATCATTAAGGCTAAATGCTACCCCAGCAAACGCGGGGAAAAAGTAGTTCCCGTATTTTTTGCCTACTACTTCCTGAATCATAATTCCCATCTCTTCGTTAAAATCCAGGAGATGGTGTTCGATACGATAGCCAATGGGTTCAGGACTAAAAGTAGAGGCGTATACCTCGGCAATCGCATCCATCACAGCATTGAGTCGCTCTTGCTTTGTGCCTTGATTTGCAAGAAATATGCTCTTGTATTTTCCCGGAAACGAAGCACCAAGACGGTCTTCGAGCAAGCTCGAAGAGCGGACAATTATTGGATTCTCCCCAAAATCATCAAGAGCACGGGAAAGCCCATTTACCAATTCTGGCGGGAATTGTGAATTCTTGAATACTTGTATGATATTTGGATATTCACTTCTTATCTCTTCTATTGGCTTATATTTTTGTTCAATGATGTCTTCCAGATTATTGTAGTAGAGAAAATCATAAAAGGAGTCCGAAGGTATAAACCATGTCTTGGGAATTTTAATTTTTTTCAACGAAAACATTGATTCTTGTTCAACAAGTGTTTTGTGTTCTTCAATAAAATTTTGGATTATTTTACTAGCCAAGATAATACCAGCTGCTTTTCCGCCAAATCGACCAATTCCTTCGGATGTGATTATGGTTCGTTGCAAAAGTTCATAAAAGTCCTTGATTTTTACAAAGTTTTTTGCTATGTGAACATATTCAAGCTGGTCAGAAAGAAGACGGCGAGACAGGGCGACTCGTATTCCTTGTACAGCAGGCGATAGGGCAAAACGAGTTTCGAGCTCCACTAAATTTGGGGTTTGGAAATAGTATTTCCTGATTGCATCCGATATTTCTTTCAAGGGGATAGATTCATTGGCAAGCAAACGGACAAGATGGCTGGACTTCTCTTCGAAAATCCATTTTTGAATGAAGTACAAAATCTGCTCATCGGAGAAGAATTTCGAGGATAATTCAAAAATATCCTTGGAATATGCCTGAGTGTTTTTAAAAATCTTTTTATCCGATAAAGTATTTGTTTCAATAAATGAGTGACCATTATCGGTTCCCCAATGACCAATTTCATAAGATAATTGCTTTGCTTCTCTGTATCCTTTGCAAAGCAGAAAGTTCAACATTTTGTGTGATAAGACTGAAAGCAAATATGGGTCGACATTGCTTAATAATTCAACAATTTGATTCCATTTGGCTTTGTTATCGTTATTTTTAGAAACTTCTTGCTCAATATTCTCTATCTCTCTCAACCAAAGGGCTTCGGCAATTTTTTTTGCTAAAAATTTGAATATGTTTTGATTACTTTTATTTTCCAAAACTTGTGAGTCATTTGCAACAACTTTTAATATGCCAAATACTTTGTTATTAAATTCAATTGGGTAAACCTTTTCACCATTGGTATCAATGTCTTTACTCGGAATAATAATGTTGTCGCTAAAATCAACTTGGAAACTAATTTGTTCACTGGGGATATTTAGAAAATTTGGGAGATATTCGAACAGCTCTTTCAGTTGTTCGTTAAAATTTGTATCTTTTTGGAAAAGTATTTCTTCTATTCTAAATATTTTTTCGATTTCCATAGACCACCTTTAAAAAAATTAGGAATGTAAGAGCAGTTAATTTATTGTATCGAAGTTCCGTTGGTTTGCAACGAGTAAAGCTTATTATATATGCCGTTGGCTTTAATCAACTCTTGATGTTTTCCCTTTTCGACAATTTGCCCAGAATCGAAAACCAAAATTTCATCGGCATCCACAATTGTCGAGAGCCTGTGGGCAACAATGATGGCTGTTTTGTCTTTCAACGTAGAGTTGATGGCTTCCTGAACCACTTTTTCCGACTCTGAATCGAGCGAAGAGGTAGCCTCGTCGAAAATAAGTATCTGTGGATTGCGAATAATGGCACGTGCAATTGCAATTCTTTGTCGTTCTCCGCCAGAAAGTGTTACCCCACGCTCACCGACAACAGTGTCGAGCCCTTGCGGAAGTTTCATTATAAAGAAATAAGAATTAGAAACCTTGCAAGCGTTGATTATATCCTGTTCAGTGGCATCGGGGTTTCCAATCAAAATATTATTCCTAATTGTATCGTTGAAAAGAATTATATCTTGCGAGACAATGCCAAAAAGTTTTCGGTACTGCTTTAAATCAAATTCTCTGATGTCTGTTCCATCGAGCAGAATGGAGCCTTCGGTCGGGTCGTAGAAACGAACGATAAGGTCAACTACTGTTGATTTTCCGCTTCCGCTTGCCCCAACAAGTGCAATCTTTTTGCCCTTTGGTATTGTGAAGTTGATATTTTTAAGAACTAATTCAGAATTGTATCCAAACGAGACATTCTTGAATTCAATGAGATTTTCGAATGAGTCTATTTTTTTCGACCCTGAATGTATCTGTACATTCTGTTCCAATATGCTAAATACTCGCTGTGTGCTGACGATTCCTCGCTGGAATTGTGAAACATTGTGGACAATAGTGGCAATAGGGCTCATAATCGAAAATAAAGCAAAGAGGAAGAGCATCAAATCTTCGGCTCGCATTTTGTTCTGCAGGACAAAATTCCCCCCGACAAGGAAGACCACAACGAGAGCAAGTATAGCAAAAATTTCATTTAATGATGGAACCAGCGAAATTATCGATTGAAATTTTATCGAAGACCGATAGTATCTTTGTGTTTTTTCGTGGAATTTGTCTTTAATTTTATTTTCGAAATTGTATCCTTTGATGATTTTTATCCCGTTCAAAGTCTCTTGCACAACATTGGTGAAATCTGCCATTGCAACTTGCATTCGATTTGCATATTTGCGTAGGTAATTGGTTGAGATTCTCAAAATCAACACAGTGATTATACTTGAACTAAATGCAATGAGGCACAAATATGGAGAAATTGAAAGTAGCAGAAGAAGATATAGAATCACTTGGATTATTTCCCGCAATAATCCAGTGAAAGCAGAAACTGTGGTCGAATTTACAACATTTACATCATTTGTCAGTGTTGATATGATATTTCCCGATTGAGTTGTGTTATAATAACTTAAATCTAATGAAACAAGTTTGGTGAAAAGAGTATTCCGAATGTATCGAACAATGCCTTCTTCCAGCCTTGCATTAGATATTGAACCCAAATATTTAAATAGATTTTTGAGCAAAAACAGTACAATTATGAATATTCCCAGATTTAGCAAAGTGTTTTGAATATTGTTGGGGGAAACAATCAAACTTTTTAGCAACGAGAAGAACTCTGCTTTGATTTTTGCCAGACCCCCAAGCTTTCCAACTTCGGCTTCGGGCAAAATTTGGGAATTGAAGATGAGTTCAAAAATTGGCTTAATGGTTGCAACGGTTGCTGCGGTCAAGGACGAGAAAATTGTGTTCAGTAAAATTGTTAAGAAAAACAAACCAACGAATGGTTTCGCAAAGGAGAAACTTTTTAAAAAATAGTAACTCCCGCTCTTTTCTGCCATAATAGTTTATTTCTGTTCCGAATTAGTTTTGTTTGATTTTTCTTCTTCGATTAATTTCAAAATTTGTTCGTAGAGTATTTCCTCGTCCCCAGTGGCGTAGCCATTGTGTTCCCAAACGATTTCGCCTTTGGAATTGACAAGGAAAGAATGGGGAGGATTGTTGACTTTCAAGGCTCGTTTGAAGTCGCCGTTTTCATCAAGATAGACCTCGAATTTCCAATTTCTGCCCATAACAAATGGTGCAACTTTTTTGGAACTTCGGACATCGTCTATCGAAACGGCTATGATTTTGATGCCAGTTTCCTTTTGCCATTTTTCGTAGACTTCGTGAATATTGTTTAACTCCATTATGCAAGGTTTGCACCAAGTTGCCCAGAAATTAATCACGAATGGTTTGCCATCATTATTGAAATTTTTGGTTTCGACGAGTTCTCCTTTCAAATTTTTCACCTTGACGTTGGGAATAGTTTTGGCTTCCTTCCCGAATGAGACCGATAAGCTCAGTCCCAAAAGAATTGCAAAAATTATGATAAAACCGCCCTTCACTTTGCTCATATTTTCATATTTTTATATTTTGAAAAACAAAATTACGAAGAAAAATGAAAAATATCTTGGCACTGTTTGCTTTATTCTTCCTTTCACCATTTTTGATGAAAGCAGGAAGTATCGAACTCGTTTCGATTGATAGCCTTGTTTCTGTTACTCCCTACGTCAGCGAAGCAAAGGCAAAATGCATTTTTAAGAACGCTTCTTCCGAAACAAAAAACATCAAGCTCAGGGTTACTTTAACAAAGATTTCCAAAGGTTTAGAAGTTTCTTTTTGTTGGGGTCCAATTTGTTATCCACCATTAACCGAAAATGAGCCCTTTAATCCTTACGATGTAATAACATTAGCTCCGGGTGAAACTTCTGGTTCCAACGAATTCTATTTTACTTTTACACCAAATGGCTACGAAGGGGAGGCAGTTGTCGAAGCTTTGCTCTACGATAGGGATAATCCTTCGGATTCGTTGCTTTTAACTTTCCGTTTCGTTTCGTATACTCTTAGCGTTGAAATACCCAAACAAATAAATGAATTTACTTCAATTATTATCAATGACCTTGCTGACCTTGAAAAATTTGGTTTTAACTTGGAAAAAACCAAAATCTATGATATAACTGGAACCCTTGTTTTAAGCCCGTATCAATCACATTCGTACGATTATCCACTCATTAAGACTGAAACCTATGTAGCTATTCAATTAATCCCGAGGAAAATAATTTTGTTTAAATTTTAGGAATTCATAGAATAAATTCTTATTGGTATAAAATTTGTCTTCAACTTCTATTTCTAAATAGGAGGTAAAATGGGTGTAAACATAGCAAAAGAACTTGTTTTAAATTTATCTCTCCTTGTAACTCTAAGTGTCCTCTCGGGATTTATCGAAAGGAGATGGAATAGAGAAACCCTGACAGGGAAAATTCTACAAGGCTTGCTCTTTGGTTTTGCTGCTATTGTTGGAATGATTTTCTCGATTAGGTTTACGGAGGGGTTAATTTTTGATGGCAGGACAATAGTTATCAGCCTTTGCACATTGTTTTTTGGACCATTGTCTGGTGTAATATCGGCTTTGCTGTCCGGGATTTACCGCATTTGGATTGGGGGTGTCGGTTTACCATCGGGTCTCTTGACGATTTTAGAAGCATTTGTCATTGGATATGTTTTCCATTATTTAAAAATAAAATACGACGTATATTGGTTAACAATTACAAGATTATATCTTTTTGGTCTTCTGGTTCACGCAATTATGGTTGCTTTAATATTTACTTTGCCTTTACGCCTTGCTACCGATGTTTTATATAATCTTGGATTAATCATAATTATTGTCTATCCAATAATTACTGTATTAATTGGCAAGATACTTTTCGACCAAGAAGTTGGAACGAGATATGTTAGAGATATTGAACTTAGGGAATCTCTTTATAGAACAACATTGTATTCAATAGGCGATGCAATTATAACAACAGACTCCCGAGGTATTGTTCAAAATATGAATTCTGTTGCCGAGAGTTTGACTGGATGGCTGGAAAAAGAGGCAAGTGGGAAGGAAATTGGTGAGGTTTTTAACATTGTCAATGAGTTCACGCTCGAGAAAGCCGAAAACCCCGTTTCAAGAGTGCTTCGCGAAGGTAAAGTTGTTGGTTTGGCGAATAATACTGTACTGATTTCGAAAGATGGTCGAAAAATTCCAATTGCCGACAGTGGTGCTTCAATAAAGGATTTTCAAGGGAATATTTTAGGTGTTGTTCTTGTTTTCCGCGACCAGACGAAGGAACGTGAATATTTGCGAAAGATTGAAGAATCGGAGAAACGCTACCGGCAATTTGTTTATTTCAGCACCGACGGAATTTGGCGATTTGACCTTGAAAAACCAATTCCGATTAATTTGCCAATTGCCGAGCAAATAAAAATGATATTCGAAGGTGGATTTCTTGCAGAATGCAACGATGTTTACGCAAAAATGTATGGTTTCGAAAGCAAAGATGATATCGTTGGAATTCGATTACGTGATGTTTTGAAACCAGATGACCCAGTAAACATTGATGTGTTGACAAGATTTGTACAAAATGATTATAAAGTTATTGGTGAACTTTCTGTTGAAGTTGATAGATTTGGCAACACAAAATACTTCGAAAATAATTATGTTGGTATTGTCGAAGATGGATATCTAGTTCGTGCTTGGGGAACACAAAAGGATATAACCGAAAAATATCTGCTCGAAGAGGAATTGCGAGAGAGCGAGGAACGTTTCCGCTTGCTTGCCGAGGCTTCGTTGGTTGGAATTTATTTAATTCAGGATTACAAATTTGCTTATGTTAATAAAGCTTTAGCGGATGTTTTTGGGTACGATGTGGACGAGGTTATTGGCAAGCTTGGACCTCTGGATTTAACTCATCCTGACGACCATCCGAAAGTTATCGAGAATATCAACAAGCAAGTCTCGGGCGAGATAGAAGCAATTAATTATTCATTCAAAGGGGTAAGGAAAGATGGCACTGCTATTTATGTTGAAGTTTTCGGTCGAAGAATTGAATACAAAGGGAAACCCGGAATTATTGGAACTTTGATGGACATCACTGAACGAGTTAAACTGGAGCAGGAAAATCGTATCAAAACTCAACAATTGCAGAATACACTGGAAAATACCCCGAATGTTGCTATTCAATTTTACGATGAGAGGGGTCGAATTACTTATTGGAACAATGCATCGACACGAATTTATGGTTGGACAAAAGAAGAAGCACTGTGTAAAACGCTTGACGAGTTGATTTGGTCAAAAGAACAAGCAGAGGAATTTTTAAGTATTCTGCAGAAGATTAAAGAGACAAAGCAAGCAGTGGGTCCATTCGAAAGCAAATTCCATAGGAAAGATGGAACCGAAGGCTGGATTTTAAGCACAACATTCGTTATTCCTTCGGAAACAGGCTCCGATACTTTTGTTTGTATGGATGTTGAGATTACAGAACAGAAAAAAGCTTATGAGGAATTGAACCAACAGAAAGAGTTGTTTACGGTCCTTGTTGAAACTTTGAATGTTGGAGTTGTTTTATATAAAGGTCCACAGGTTTATTTATGTAATAATTATCTAACACAATTGACCGGATATTCTAAAGAAGAAATTCCTACAATGCCCTTGTGGGAATTAATCCATCCTGATGAAAGAGAGATAAGAAAGAAGAATTTAATTGAGCGTTTCAAAGGTGGTCAAGTACCCTTTTCATTTGAAACAAAAATACTATGCAAAGATGGTAAAGTAAAGTGGATTGATTATAACTCTTCCAACTTTATTTTTTCGGGCGAACTTTTTGCTCTGGGTGCTGCGGTCGATATCACTGAAAGAAAGCTGAACGAAGAGGTAATCAAAATCCAAAACACGCTTGCAAATGCTTTGCTTGAATCTCCAACCTTGAATAAGTTTTTTGAAATTGTTAGAAACGAACTTTCCAAATTGATTGATACAAAAAATCTCTTTGTAGCATTTTACGACGAACGGACAGATGAACTTTATTCTCCTTTCGAGTGGGATGAAAAAATGGATGCACCTGTTCGCTGGTCTGCACAAAAGTCCTTGACAGGGAAAGTAGTTCACGAAAAGAGAACTATTTTTCTTAAACGAAAGGAAATAGATGAACTTATCGAAAAAGGTGAGATTGAAAGAATTGGTTCTCCCGCAGAGGTCTGGCTTGGAGTTCCTTTGTTTGTCGAGGGGGAAGTCTATGGTGCAATTGTGGTGCAAAGTTACGACAACCCGAACGCCTACGATGAAAAAAGCAAACAACTTTTGGAAATGGTTGCCAGTCATTTTTCTACTTCAATCATTCGTAAAATGGAACACGAAGAACTTGTGAAATTATCTCGCGCTGTTGAGAAAAGTCAGATCGGAGTTGTGATTACTAATAGGGAAGGTACAATAGAATATGTTAATCCAAAGTTTTGCGAATGCACAAGATATAATGCAGATGAACTTATTGGAAGAAATCTAAGAATACTACAATCGGGATATCATACCAAAGAGTTTTATAAAAATTTATGGGATACAATATTAAGTGGGAGAGATTGGGTTGGTGAATTTCGGAATAAAAGAAAAGATGGAGAGCTTTATTGGGATAGAGGATTAATTTCCCCAATTACTGACGAAACTGGGAAAATTACTCATTTTGTAGGAATAAAAGAAGATATTACTGAGCAGAAAAGGCTAATTGAAGAGCTGGTTAAAGCCCGCGAAAAGGCACAAGAAAGCGAAAGACTAAAAACAGCCTTTCTTGCCAACGTAAGCCATGAAGTTCGAACCCCTTTGAATTCTATCATTGGCTTTGCACAAGTCCTTGATACACAGGATTTGAACAAAGAAGAAGTCAAGAGATTTGCATCGATTATTTTGAAAAGAGGAAATGATTTGTTGGACTTATTCAACGAGATTTTGGACTTATCGCTTATTGAGTCCAATCAACTGAAAATCTCACCAAAGAAGGTAAATTTGAATAGCATACTTTATGATGTGTATTCTAACTTTTTGTTGAATCCCAAAGTAAAAGAAAAACAGATTGATTTACGCATAGGGAAAATTTTCCCCGAGGACTTTGAATTTTCTACCGACCCATTGAGGTTGAAACAAATTCTTTCGAACCTCGTTGAGAATGGAATCAAATTTACAAAGAGAGGCTATGTTGAGTTTGGTGGAACAATAGAAAACGAAAAAACTTTGTCATTTTATGTTAAAGATACAGGCATAGGTATCCCAGCGAGTAAATTTAATACCATATTCGAAAGGTTCCAGCAAATCGATAGCGACTTTATTACGCGGGAATACGAAGGAACGGGATTGGGCTTGCCTTTGTGCAAAGGGCTTGTCAATCTGCTCGGCGGAAGAATATGGCTTGAATCGACTGTTGGCGAAGGAACAACATTTTATTTTACAATAAGTTCTTTGGAAATGAAACCCGAAAGGGAGAAGGGGATTGAAATGAAAATTGTTGAAACGCCAAAACAACTCGAAGGACAAAGCTTTGTATTCCTTGTGGGCGAAGATGATTATTTAAACTACTTGCTTTTGGAGAAAATGTTGCAAAAGAATTTCAATTGCGAAGTGCTGTATGGTGCCACTGGTAAAGATGTTCTGAATATTTTCAAGGAGCGAAAGAATATTGATTTGATTTTGTTGGACTTACGAATGCCTGTGATGGATGGCTTCACTGCTTTTCAAGAGATTAAGAAGCTTGACCCCACGGTTCCCATTATCGCTGTAACAGCCTATGCCTATTCCGAAGATAGGAAGAAGGCAATCGATATGGGTTTCGATGAATATATCGTCAAACCAATAATGATTAACGATATGTTAGCCAAAATCAATCAGATTTTATTGAAGAAAAGGAAAAAGTAAGAAATAAAGTTGTGATGTCGAGATTTTAAACGATAGCCTCTTTGGCTTTAAAGGTTAAATATGAAAATTGCGGAATGTGATTGTTATTGCATTACAAAGTAAGGTTCAAGGGAAACTCTACCGCCAAAACGAAAACGTTCAGTGTAGTAACCTTCGGATATGTGGGTAATGATTACACCTTTTGAGGTCGAAGAATGAGCAAAAATACCATTGCCAAGATAGATACCAACGTGCCCAATTCTTTGGGATTTTCTGTTCCGCCCCGAAAAGAAAATTAGGTCGCCAAAAGTTAAATCCTCGAAATTTTTAATCGCTTTGACATAGTGGGTTTGAGTTTGTGCATTTGCTGGAAAGTTTATGTGTAAAGTTTCTTCGAGTACTCTGGCAACAAAATTAGAGCAGTCGATTCCTTTCTTCGATGAGCCAGCCATACGATAAGGAGTTCCAAGCCAAAGCAAAATGTTTTCGAGGAGTTTTTCACGAAGGTAGGAGTTCGAAAATAAATTCTGCTGGCAATTGTTCTTGGAATTTATAGTAACGAAAGGGAAATCTACGGAGATTTTGTCGTAGCCAATTAAGTATGTTTTAAGTTTCATTAATGATTCTTTAACCAGTTTAGTCTGTTTTGTGTTTGTTCTTTTGGCAATTTTCTTCGGATGCGACTTTGCAGATTTAGAATATAAAACTGGATTTATAATAAAAATCAACAAAACTCCAACCAAAAAACTTCGAACGAAAACTTTCATCTCTCCTCTCATATTGCTAAATCAACAAATTCATTCAGTAGCAAATTAGAAGGAGAAGAGTAAAAATACAATTAAAATTGACTTAAAAATTTTTAATATTTAAAAACAGAATGTTTCGTCTTATTTGATTTTAACTTGGTTTAGGAAAACAAATGAGAATCGTAATAGTTGGAGCGGGATTTGGGGGTTTAAGCGCTGCTAATGAATTAAGAGACTGTGAAGATGAAGTTATACTAATAGACAAGAATAATTATCATCTTTTCCAACCATTACTTTATCAAGTAGCTGTTTCAGCTTTGTCGCCGGGCGATATTGCTTATCCTGTTAGAACAATTTTCCGAAAGTCAAAAAATATAAGAGTTGTTATGGGCGAGGCTTTGGAAGTGAATTTAAAAGAAAAAAGTTTAAAATTAAAAGATTCAGAAACGATTAGATATGATTATCTTATACTTGCCCCGGGTTCATTACCTTCGTTTTTTGGTAATCAAAAGTTAAAGAGATATGCCTATCCTTTGAAAGAATTATCGGACGCACTTAAAATTAGGGAAAAGATTTTGTTATCATTCGAAATGGCTGAAAAAAAATTAGGGAAAATGGACATTGCACCTTATTTAACATTTTTAATAGTTGGGGGTGGACCAACAGGAGTGGAATTGGCTGGAGCGATAGCAGAATTGGTAAAGAAGACTATACTTCCCGATTTCCCTATTTTAAAAAAACAGAAAATCAGGGTGATATTAATAGACTCTGGAAGTAGAATTTTGTCTACTTATCCTCAAGATTTGTCCGAATACGCCGAAAGGGCTTTATTGAATCTTGGTGTGGAGCTTGTTTCGAATACAAAGGTAATCGATATTGAAGGCAATCGTGTAATTACGACAAATGGAGAATTTCTTGCTGAGAACATTTTTTGGGCGGCAGGTAATAATTTCCCTTCGATTCTGCAAACATTAGGTGTTAATCTGGATAGATTGGGTAGAGTTATAGTCAATGGGGACCTTTCTGTTCCCGGATACCCTGAAGTTTTTGTAATCGGTGATAGTGCTGCTTTTATTGATGATGATGGTAATTACTTGCCAGCAATTGCGCCAGTAGCAATTCAAGAAGGAATTTTTGTTGCAAGGATAATAAAGGGAAGGGTGCCTTTTGGTCAACGACTTGTGTTTTCTTATCGGGACAAAGGCGTAATGGCAACTATTGGAAAAGCACGAGCTGTTGCACTTTTGAAGGGACAAAAATTAAAAGGTTTGATTGCTTGGCTTGCGTGGTCACTGGTTCACATTTTCTTTTTAATTGGTTTCAGGAATAAAATTAGAGTTATGATTGAGTGGGTATGGTACTACATTACAAATAAATCGGGAGCAAGATTAATTGTGAATGTAAAAAAGGAAAGTAATTCATCTTAGCAATTTCTTTTTGCCTTTGGCGAAAAAGCCGTTATCGCCTTTCAGTCGGGCGATTTCGTCGCGAATTTCAGCAGCTCGTTCAAAATCCAAATTTCTAGCTGCTTCTTTCATCTCTTTGAAAAGCTGCTCGATTAGCTCTTCCTTTTGCTTTTCATTTAAGAAATGGACAAGGGGTTCCGCAAAACTCGAAGCCTTTTGAATTACTTTTTCGGCTTTTCTTTGTTGCCTTTGCATCTGGATATCAGCAATTGAGGTTGAGCTAAGAATTTCTTCCAATGTCTTGTAAACAGTTTGTGGGTTTATGTTGTTTATTCTGTTGTATTCAAGTTGGATTTTTCGTCTTCGGTTTGTCTCTTCGATGAAGTTTTTGATGGAGTTTGTGATTTTATCGGCATAAAGAATAACAAGTCCGTCAACATTTCGTGCAGTTCGACCTGCAATTTGCAGCAAGGAACGTTCGCTGCGCAAGAATCCTTCTTTGTCGGCATCAAGTATTGCTACCAAAGAAACTTCGGGTAAATCTAATCCTTCTCGGAGAAGATTAACCCCAACCAAAACGTCGTAATTCCCAAGCCGTAAGTCTCGAATGATTTCCACTCGTTCGAGTGCGTCGATATCCGAATGAATATACGCAACTTTTATATTCAGTTGGTGAAGATATTCCGCCAAGTCCTCAGCCATTCGTTTTGTGAGAGTAGTAACCAGAACGCGATGTCCTTTTTTCACGCGCTGTCTGATTTCGTCAATCAAGTCGTCGACTTGATTTCGTATGGGACGCACGGAAATCTCGGGGTCGACCAAGCCCGTCGGTCGAATTATTTGCTCGACAACAACTCCACCGGTTTTTTCAAGTTCGTAAGGTCCGGGAGTTGCACTAACATAAATGACTTGATTAACTAGTTGCTCGAATTCCTCGAATTTTAATGGACGATTTTCTAAAGCCGATGGCAATCTGAAACCGAAGTCGACAAGGGTTTGCTTACGAGAGCGGTCGCCGTTATACATTCCCCGCAATTGTGGAATTGTTACGTGGCTTTCATCGATTATGGTAAGAAAATCTTTTGGGAAATAATGGATTATGGTTTCGGGCGTATCTCCAAAATTTCTACCAGATAAATGCATCGAATAGTTCTCGATACCAGAGCAATAACCAATTTCTTTCATCATTTCGATGTCATAAAGAGTTCTTTGTTCCAGCCGTTGTGCTTCGAGAAGTTTACCTTGGGAGCGAAGTTCTCGCAGTCGCTCGACAAGTTCATTTTGAATTGCAACGATAGCTCTTTGAAGCCTGCTTTCTGTTGTAACAAAAAGTTTAGCAGGATAAATCGTATCCTCATCGAATTCTTTTAATACCTTACCAGTTGTTGTATTAATTAAAGAAATCTTGTCTATTTCGTCACCAAATAATTCGATTCGAATACCAGTGTCGATTTCATAAGCAGGAATTAGGTCGATAATATCTCCACGAACACGGAAGCAACCTCTTTTGAAATCCACATCATTTCGATTGTAGTAAAGATAAATCAGCTTATTCATCAAAGCTTTTCGGCTAATTTGCATCCCTTTGTGAATAGGGAAGATAAATTGCTCGAACTCCTCCTTTTTTCCGATGCTGTAGATACAGCTTACCGAAGCAACAATTATTACATCGCGACGATTTTCGACCAAACGGCTTGTTGCTTTGATTCGCAATCGGTCTATTTCGTCATTGATAGAAAAATCTTTCTCGATATATGTATCGGTTTGGGGTATGTAAGCTTCGGGCTGGTAATAATCGTAATATGAAATAAAGTATTCGACTGCGTTTTCGGGGAAGAAGTTGCGGAACTCGCTGTAAAGCTGTGCCGCAAGGGTTTTGTTCGGGGAAATAACCAGAACAGGTTTCTGAACTTGTTCGATGACATTTGAAATAGTGAATGTTTTTCCTGAACCTGTAACACCAAGCAATACTTGGTGCTTCACTCCCTTTCTGATGCCTTCTACTAATTGTTCTATGGCTTTGGGCTGGTCGCCCGCAGGTTTGTAATTAGAGTATAATTTAAATTGCTTCATCTTTTGCAAAATCAAAACATTTAACTATTAAGAAACGAAAGAATAAGGGATTAATTTGTTCAGATATGTGAGACTGATTATTTTTGTTTTTTCCATTAAGGTATGCAAATGAAAAAGATATTTGTATTATTAGCAATTTTTGTCGTTCTTTTTGGTTGCAAAGAAAACCAGCGTGTTTCTGAATCCCAAAATTTAAGTAAGAAAACAACAAGTAGTGGGAATAATATTCAAAACACGGCAAATTCTAATTTGATTGATTTACGATTGAAACCTGTTGTCGGAAAGGAATATATTTTTCGAAATGAATTAGTGCAAGATATATCGCAACGAATAGATACAATTAATGCAGAAACTAAAAACACTCAAACGATTATATATTCATTAAAGCCCGTAAAAATAGATTCCGCAGGTACAATTTTGTTTCAAGTTAGTTTTAAATCTATACAACAGAAGATTGTTTCGCCCTTGTTTACTGTTGAAGTTAATACAAGCAAACCAAATCGGAAACCTGCTCCTCTCGAAATTTTCTATTCTTCACTTATCGGTAAAACTTTTGGTTTAAAAGTCAATAGCGATGGGAAGAATGTATCATTGATTTCGTTCGATTCTGTGCTTAAAACTTCTTTGGAGCAAATTTCGAAACGCAAAGAGTTTAGCGGTGTGGATAAAAATGTTCTTTCTCAACTTGTCAATAGTTTTTTCAATCCAAATGAAATGCGAAAAAATTTCGAGAAACTTTTTGAAATATATCCTTCGAAAAAAGTTTCTGTTGGAGAAAATTGGACAATCGATAAGGAGGTTTCTGAACCTATCCCAGCGAAGATTTCGAACACTTTTTTGTTAAAAAACATTTCTAACGACACTCTCTTTTTGGTTCAGGACTCGAAAATTACCTTTAAAAAGCAAGCACAAAAGAGCAATGAGTCACAAATTACAGAACTTTCTGGTAATCAAAGTGGCAACCTTTCTGTAAGCCGTTCAACAGGGGTTGTTTTGAATAGCAAAGTTAAACAACAGATAAATCTTGTATATACATTTCCCCCTTCCCCTCAAACGAATAACAAACAGGTCAAGGTTGTTACCAATATCAAATCGAATTTTGTTTTCGAGTTGCAATAGACGAAAAAGGTTTCGTATTCGTAATAATTAGTTGAATTATTTGGAGAAGAAAGATGAAAACATATGCACTTTTTGTTGTGTTTTTGATGTCGTTTTCGCTTGTGTTTGCCGTGCCAAAACTTCGTTTTGAATGTGGCGATACGTATGACTGGGGGAAAATCCGCAATGCCGAAGAGCCATTAAAAGCCAAGATTAAGATTTTCAACGACGGTGATGACACCTTGAAGATCTATTCGGTAAAGCCCGGATGCGGATGTACTGCTGCTCCTTTGGATAGGAATGCGATTGAACCAAAAGGCTTTGCAACGCTCGACGTTACTCTTATCGTCCCTCGAAGTCCCGGAAGCCATACCAAATCCATCACTTTTAGAACAAACGACCCCGAGAAGAGCGAAACTTATTTGTACCTAAAAGTCGAAGTAGTCCCTCCATTGAAGTTTTTCCCAGATTCTAAAATTATGGCTTCGAATTTGCTCATTGGTGATACAGCAACATACAAAATTGTTATGAAGAATACTACCGATGAAAACATTGTCGTCAAACAGCCGACGGTTGAACCTGCTAATGCAATTTCGACCAACCTGAAGCCTGACCTTGTTCTACCGCCTAATCAAGAATTTGTGTTAGAAGTAAAGATTTTCCCCGAAACAATTGGTAATTTTAGTGGGAAAGTTAAATTTTGGACAAATTTGATGGATTTCCCTAAAGTTGAGATACCTGTTTTTGGAATTGTCACAGGTTTCAAAAAGTAGTATGTTGTTTTTAATCAATTGGATATGATATTTTGGGAAAATTCTTGGGCATTCTGGTTGCTACTTTTCGTAGTAGTTTTAAATTTAATTTTTTTGTTCAATTACTTTAGAAACAAACGCTTACTAAATAGGTTTGCTCAAACGGAATTATTAAACCAATTAATTTTTGATTATTCTCCATCGAAACCATTGGTAAAATTTTTTGTTTTGGTTGGCGGGTTGGTTTTCTTGATTTTAACGCTTGCAAATCCACAAATTGGAACGAAATTAGTCGAAGGGAAACGGCGGGGAATTGACGTTGTAATTGCAATCGATGTTTCAAATAGTATGCTTGCTGAAGATATCAAACCTAATCGTTTGGAGCGTGCCAAACAAATGGTGATGAGGCTAATCGATAAACTTGTTAATGACAGAATTGGGATAATTGTTTTTGCTGGCGAGGCTTATGTTCAATTACCATTGACCACAGATTACTCTGCTGCGAAACTTTTTACCAGTTACATCGATACCGATATTGTTCCTACTCAAGGCACTGCCATTGGTTCTGCCATAGAACTCGCAGTCGAAAAATGCAACTTCGATGAAAAAAGAAAGAAGGCATTGATAATTATAACCGACGGAGAAAATCACGAAGACGACCCATTTTCGGCTGCAGAACTGGCTGCTAAAAATAATTTTGTTATACATACAATTGGTATGGGTACTTCGATCGGTGGTCCTATACCTATTTACGTGAATGGTAAAAAGGATTTTCTTAAAGATAATACAGGAAGCGTTGTTACTACGAGACTCGACCCAATAATGCTCGAGAAAATTTCTTCGATTGGTGGTGGGGAGTTCGTTCTGAATTCTGGCGTCGACCCCGACCTTTCTCAAATTGTCGATAAGATTGCCAAAATGGAGAAAAAAGAGTACGAAACTAAAATCTTTTCGAATTTCGAATCCCAGTATCAATATCCTCTGGCAATTGCTTTGCTTTTTTTAATTGTTGAACTTTTTATCAATGAGCGAAGGAACAAGTTGGTTTTGATTCTAAATAGTTTTGTCCAACGAAATACAATACGGGGATGAGAATTTGTTTAATTATTTTTTTGTTTGCTTTTGGCATAAGTGCATCCTTTTCGCAGTCGACTAAAGATTTAATCCAAAAAGGAAATTCAAAATACAAAGAGCGGAAATATGAAGATTCTGAAATTTTGTATCGAAAAGCACTCGAAAAGGATTCCGCAGATAATCGTGCGAAATATAATCTGGGAAATGCATTGTACAAACAAAGCAAATTCAACGAGGCTCGCCAAAAATATTTGGATGTAATGCCCAAAGCCAAATCATCTTTCGATGAGTCAAAGGTATTGTACAATATCGGTAATACATTCCTTAAAGAAAAGAAGTATGAAGAAAGTATAGATTATTACAAGAAGGCTTTAAAACTCAATCCTCGTGATTTCGATGCTAAATATAATTTGGAATATGCCCGTCGGATGTTGCTTTTAGAACAACAAAACCAGAGCCAGAGTAAAGAAAATCAGCAGAAGAATAAGCAACAGAACCAATCGCAGGCAAGTAATCAGCAAAATAAACAACAGGAACAGAAAAATCAACAACAGCAAGACCAGAAGAAAGAAAACCAAAAGCAGCAGAATCAGCAAATTTCTAAAACCAATATTGAAAATATTTTGAATGCTCTTCGAAACGAAGAGAAGAAAACACAGAAAGAAATCAAAGCAAAACTCCTTCCTCGTCGGGAAAGAAAAATAGAGAAAAACTGGTAAAACGGCAATTTTATGAAAAAGAACCAAAAAGATAAAGTAACACTATTGACACTTGGTTGTGCAAAAAATGTAGTCGATAGCGAGAATCTTATTGGACAACTAAAAGCCAACGGGTTTCAAGTCGTTGATAATCTTAAAGATGCCTCGGTGTGTATTGTTAATACCTGTGGTTTCATCAAGCCTGCGGTAGAGGAGAATTTAAGCGTTGTTTTGGAACTTGTGAACCTGAAATTGAGCGGGAAGATACAAAAGCTTATTGTATCGGGATGTATGGTGCAAAGGTTCGATAAAGAATTAAAAGAAGAATTCCCTGAAGTCGATTTATTTGTTGGTGTCGAAAAACAGGCAGAAATAATTCGATATTTGAAAGGGAATGATGATGATTTAAAAAATCAACTTTTGGGCGAACGTTACTTGCTAACTCCCAAGCACTATGCATATTTGAAAATCAGCGAAGGATGCAACAGAGAGTGCTCTTTTTGTGCTATCCCAAACATTCGTGGGAAATTACATTCCCGACCCATTGAAAACATTGTTCAGGAAGCGGTTAATCTTGCAAATCGTGGAGTTAAAGAGTTGATTTTAATTTCGCAGGACACAAGTGCCTATGGAGTTGACCTTTACGGCAAGGTTAAGTTAATCGACCTGCTCGAGGAATTGACCAAGATAGATGGTATACGATGGATTCGCTTAATGTATCTTTACCCTGCTGGGTTACCCGATGAATTATTCGACTTTGTTGCGGATAATGAAAAAATATGCAATTATTTCGATATTCCATTACAACATATTTCCGACAAAGTTTTGAAATTGATGCGAAGGGGAACTACTGAAAAATACATTCGTAATTTGATTGAAAAGATTCGAGTTAGAAATCCCGAAGCTATCATTCGCTCTACTTTTATTGTTGGATTTCCAAATGAGGATGAAAAAGATTTTGCAAATTTGTTAGATTTTGTCGAAAAATTTGAGCTTGACCGAATTGGCGTTTTTACCTACTACCAAGAAGATGGAACTTCGGCTTTTCCTCTTGGTGACCCCGTTCCAGAAGACGAAAAAATTCGACGGCGGAATGTTTTGATGGAGTTACAAAAAGAAATTTCTTGGAAAAAGAACAAAGAAAAGATTGGTAGTGATTTGCTTGTCCTTGTCGACCAGAAACAGGGGAAAACATTTTTAGGGCGAACAGAATTTGATGCTCCCGAAGTGGACAATCTGGTTTACATTTCGCCGCAAAATTCATCTATTCGTGTTGGAGACTTCATAAAAGTTAAGATTAAGAGAGCAAAGGAATACGATTTATTTGGCGAAGCCTTAAAAGTGTAAGTCTTTTATTATTTGCACAATTTTTTCGCTTGCATTGCCTTCGCCAAAAGGAAAAGCTACTCTTGCCATATTCGAATATTTTTGCTTGTCCGAAAGCAATTCTGCAATGCTTTGGACTATGGTTTTGGTATTTGTACCCACAAGTTTTGCAATGCCGAGCTCAATACATTCTGGTCTTTCTGTTTTGTCCCTCATAATTAGAACTGGTTTACCCAACGAGGGAGCTTCTTCTTGGATTCCACCGCTGTCGGTCAATATCAAATAAGACTTTTTTAAAGCAAACATAAGTGTTGGATAATTCAAAGGGTCGAAAAGATGAATTCGAGAAGATTTGAGAGCCGAGAATGCAAGCGAAACCACATTGGGATTTGGATGCACGGGATAGATGATTTCTATGTCTTCAAATTGAGTTGAGATTTCAATTAGTGCATCGAAAATGTTTTTTAGTGGAGTGCCAAAATTTTCCCTTCTATGACAGGTAACAAGAATTATTTTTTTAGAGAAATCGATTTTATTAAAAAAAGACAAATATTCCTTTTCATTTTCTTGAATTTTTTCAAGAACATATTTCTGTGCGTCAATTCCTGTATTCCCAACCATAAAGATTCTGTTTGGGTCTATGTTTTCGCTTTTGAGATTGTTCACAGCTTTCTCTGTTGGTGCAAAATGATAATCGGCGATGTGGTCGGTGAGTATTCTGTTTACTTCTTCGGGGAAGGGAAAAAGTTTGTCGTGGGTTCGTAATCCAGCTTCAATATGTGCCACTGGTACTTTTGAATAGAAAGACGAAAGGGCTCCAGCAAAGCAGGAAGTCGTATCACCTTGAACAAATGTTAGGTTTGGCTCGATTTGTGCAAAGATGTTTTCGAGCTCGGCTACTATTTTCGATGTAACATAGTTTAGGCTCTGGTTATGTGTCATCACGTTTAAATCGAAATGAACATCGATTTTGAAAAAATTCAGGACTTGTTGCAACAAGCCTTGATGTTGGGATGTTATACAAACAAATGTTTTAAACTCCTGTTGCTCATTGAATTTGTTAATCAATGGTGCTAATTTAATTCCTTCGGGTCTGGTTCCAAAAATAAAAAGAATCTTTTTCATACACGATTTGAAAAAATACAAAATTGCTAAAAGTTCATTATTTAATTCTTATCAATTATGCTAATAGATTTTGGTAAATTTGTTTTTTTATAATGATTGAATATGAGCGCAAATCCAAACGAGGAGATTGTATATAGTAAGCAAAAGCAAAAATCCGAATGGGAATTAACACCAAGCGATATTGTCGAGGAATTAAACAAATATGTAATTGGACAGGACGAAGCCAAACGGATTGTAGCAATTGCATTGCGAAATCGCTGGCGGCGGCGTAAAGTAATGAGCCACTTGCGCGAGGAAATACTGCCGAACAATATAATTATGATTGGTCCAACTGGGGTTGGCAAAACCGAGATTGCGCGCCGACTTGCAAAGTTGGTGAATGCTCCGTTTGTTAAAGTTGAAGCAACAAAGTACACCGAGGTTGGCTATGTCGGTCGCGATGTTGAATCTATGGTTCGCGACCTTGTTGAACGAGCAGTTGCAATGGTGAAGCAAGAGAAGTATCAGGAAAAGGTCGAAGAAGCAAAGCGTGCTGTCGAAGAGAGAATAATCAATATTTTGTTCCCGCGCAAATCCCGAAGTATTTCGTTCGATTTGGATACCAAAAGCGAAGAAGAAAGTGAAAATATTGAAAAAATTCGGCAACTGTATCGTTCTGGCTACTTCGATTCCAAAGTCATTGAAGTAGAGGTAGAGAGTGAGCTTGTCCCGCCCGTTCAAGTTCTGGGTCCTTTGGGGATGGATGAGATAGGCACATCTATTCAAGATATGATGAGTCAACTTTTCCCCAAAAAGAGAGTTAAGAGAAAAATGACTGTTGCCGAAGCCCGAAATCAATTGTTAAAAGAAGAGACAGAGAAGCTTATAGATATGGAATCCGTTGTTAAAGAGGCGATTGAAAAAGCCGAAACAATGGGGATTATATTTATTGATGAAATCGATAAAATTGCTTCCCACGAAGGTAGAGGGGCTGGTCCGGATGTTTCCCGAGAAGGTGTACAAAGAGATTTGCTTCCAATTGTGGAAGGAACAACGGTTAACACTCGTTACGGAACAGTAAGAACCGACCATATTTTGTTTATCGCCTCTGGTGCTTTTCACGTTTCGAAGCCTTCGGATTTAATTCCTGAATTGCAAGGACGT
The DNA here is from genome assembly GCA_003731685.1 of Bacteroidetes/Chlorobi group bacterium MS-B_bin-24. GTDB lineage: Bacteria > Bacteroidota > Ignavibacteria > Kapaibacteriales > UBA2268 > Naka2016. The sequence continues at coordinate 1,994 of RCNO01000013.1, read as the reverse complement.
TTCCCAATTCGGGTAGAACTAAAAAGTTTAACCGAAGACGATTTTGTTAAAATCTTGACATTGCCAGAAAATGCCTTGATTAAGCAATACAAAGCACTGCTCGAAACCGAAGGTATTCAATTGGAATTCGACCCCGAAGCAATTCGCGAAATTGCCTCAATTGCAGCAAAGGTGAACGAGGAGGTAACAAACATTGGTGCAAGACGGTTACATACAATTATGACAACTTTACTCGAGGATTTTCTTTTCAATGCCCCGGATAAAATTACTGAAAAGAAAATCACTATTACAGTCAAAATGGTTCGCGAAAAGTTAAACAAGATAGTTGAAAATGTAGACTTAAGTAAGTATATTTTATAGAAAGGTTTTAAAATGGGGTCTGGAAATTATCCAATTCGAACTGCGATTATTTCCGTTTTCGACAAAACAGGAATTTTAGAATTTTCCAAAGAATTGGTAAATCTTGGTATTGAAATTTTTTCCACTGGTGGAACGAGAAAATATCTTGAGGAGAATGATGTTCCAGTTAGAAATATTCAAGATTTAACGCAGTTCCCTGAAATTTTAGACGGCAGGGTAAAGACATTGCATCCAAATATTTATGCCGGCATTCTGGCTCGACTCGATGAACCACATCATTTACAACAACTTGAGTCTTTTGGCTTAAAATCGATTGACCTTGTTGTTTGTAATTTATATCCCTTTGAGAAAACATTAAATAAGTTTAGTGACTTAAAAAATCTAAAAGCGAATGAGTTGCTTGAAATACTCGAAATGATTGATATTGGCGGACCATCGATGTTGCGTGCCTCAGCGAAAAATTTTCATTGGACTCTGCCAGTTGTGANTCCCTCACGGTATNCCGATGTGATTAATCTTTTGAAAGAGAACAATAATTGTATTCCCGAAAATGTTCGGATTGCGTTTGCCGCAGAAACGTTTGAGCATATTGCCCATTACGATTTGGTTATCTCTAATTTCTTCAAAGAAATAGCAAGTGATTATTCAAATCAATATTTCCAAATTTCAATGCCAAAAGCTTTGAATTTGCGTTACGGCGAAAATCCACAACAAAAGGGCTCTTTGTATGGCAACTTTTTGAATTTGTTCACCAAACTTCATGGAAAAGAACTTTCGTATAATAATATTCTTGATATTGATTCTGCTGCAAAATTAATCATTGAGTTCGATTTNCCNACAGTTGCGATAATCAAACACACAAATCCCTGCGGTGTTGGTACCGACGAGAATCTTGTCGAAGCATATAAAAAGGCATTTGCAACGGATACAGTTTCGCCTTTCGGTGGAATTATTATTACAAACAGGACAATTGATTTAGACTTTGCAAACGAAGTCCATCCANTGTTTACCGAAGTTATTATCGCTCCCGACTTTACGCCTTCTGCACTTGANCTTTTAACCAAGAAGAAGGATAGGAGGCTTATTAAAGCAGATTTGGATGGGGTTAAGAAGTCGCTATCNATAGATTTTCGTAGCGTAGTCGAAGGAGTTCTGGTTCAGGATACNGATAAATTTCTGTTTCATAGCGAGGAATTTCGAGTTGTTACGCAAAGAGAACCAACGCAAGATGAACTNGAATCGATGATATTTGCTTGGAAGGTAGTTAAGCATACTCGCTCCAATGCTATTGTTTATGCTCGGAAAGATAGAACGCTTGGGATTGGGGCTGGGCAAATGTCCCGTGTTGATTCCTCGAGGATTGCAGTGGAGAAAGCCAAGATGATGGGTTTGGACTTGAACGGGAGCGCAGTTGCTTCGGATGCATTTTTCCCATTTCCCGATGGTGTTTTGGAGGCTGTNAAAGCAGGTGCAACAGCGGTTATTCAACCCGGTGGTTCAATTCGGGATGAGGAAGTTATCCGAGCTGCAAACGAACACAATGTTGCAATGGTTTTTACAAATATGCGCCACTTCAAACATTGATTTAATTTTTTTATTAATTTAGAAATAAGTATTTCTGGATTGGTTATGAA
>RCNO01000012.1 GCA_003731685.1 Bacteroidetes/Chlorobi group bacterium MS-B_bin-24 | reverse complement strand
TTCATAAGTGTATCCCTATTGATAAATGGCAAACCTCCACGATTGTAATTCTCTATCACCTCCTCAAGTGTCTGATATGTCCCATCGTGTAAATATGGTGCCGAAACCTCAACATTCCTTAATGATGGCGTTATGAATTTATACTTATCCTTATAATCTTTTGTAACATAAAATCGTCCCCAATCGGCATAGAACATAGAGGTTCCAGTGTTATGGAATTGTAAATCTGTGAACAAAAATCCAGCGTGGCAGACAGAACATCGGGTTCGTTCGCTGAAAAACAACTTCATCCCTCGCTTCTGCGAGTCGGTCAATGCATTCGTATCTCCTCGGATATATCGGTCGTAGGCTGAATTTCCGCTGACCAAACATCGAACGAAGGTCGAGATTGCTTGGGCAACAAGCCAAGCAGTTGGTCGGGCATCGCTGCCAAATGCTTCCTTGAACAACTTTGGGTACAAAGGATGATTCTCGAGTCGTCTTTGAAGTTCAATTGTATCCATACCAAAAATATATGGCAAAATAATACTACGATAAGCAACATCTTCAATTCGTTTTCCACGACCATCCCAAAAAATTTTATCGAAATACGCAACATTCGTTACTGACATAGTATTTCTTGGTTCGGCAATGTTGTTATGTCCAAGGCTATTTGGAACATTGTCTTGAAAATTATGCGCCTGTTTCAAGCAATGCGAACAAGATTTAAATGAACTATCGCGAACAAGCAATTTTTCGTAGAACAACCTCCTACCCAATTCAAACTTTGCTCGGGAATATTGATTCCATTCTGGGAAAGGAATCTTGGGGAAATCCAGCGGAGCTTTTGAGTAATCTTTTTCTTGGGGTAAATTGGAAGTAGTCGAAGACTCTTTGCAACCAAAAGAAACAAATATCAAAAGACCAGACAAAATCACTAAGATTTTAAACATTTTTTTCATAATGAACAATTTTTTAACCTCAAAATTAAATAATAATTTATCAAAAGTTCCAAAATAAAAAGGGGCTATTCGAATTGAATAGCCCCCATGAAATTTTATGCATACTACCTATGTTCTTTCGGCAATTTTCTCTTTATGTTTCTTAAGTTGTCTGACCATCTTATCAGCAGCAAAACGCAAGCTTTTCATAAAATCTTCGGAACTTTCTTCGACAATTAGAGTATCGCCTTGAACGACAACAGTGAATTTGACTTTGTTCATACCGTCGGAAGAAAATTCAACGCTGGCGCTGGTGATAGTATCGGAAAACTTCTCGAATTTTTTTATTGCTTCGAGTGCCGCCTCTTGCAAATCTGGCCTGGATTTTAGATGGCGAAATGTTACTTTAGTTTGCATATCAAACTCCTTTTTAAAGGTTAAACAAAACAATCATTTGAGAAAGAACGACCGAGTATTCAAATTTAATCCAATAGTAAAAACGATTGAAAAAGGCAAAATTGTAGTTTTGCCTTCAATAGAACTCGTACCAACGTGCTTGGAGAAAAAGTCAAAAGTCCTATAGACAAAAGCAAAGCGTGCTTCGACAAAGAAATAATTTAAAAGCTGTTCCGAGTCGGAAAAGTCGAATGGTAAAATGTCTCGAATACCAAAAATGAAGAAAGGTGAAGCTCGAGTTTCGCTGATGGTTCGAAACCCAGTATTTGGGTCATAACTTAAATCGGAATCGACATATTCATCCCATTTTGCTTTATCGTAGGAGATTCCGAATTGGAAGTGGAACAGTGTGCGAAAATCCGAGTCGAAAGGTGAATAGAAAAACGAAAGCGAAATCGGGAAAAAGTCGAACTCGAAGTTCTCGCTATACGAACGCCAAATGTTATTGAAAGAATACGATTCGTTCTTGTTAAACTTTGTAGCGTATTTTAAATTAATCCACTCAAAATTGATGACAAAATTTGTCAAATCGGGTATTTCAATTCTAAAAGATACAGAAGGGAAATTTCTAAAAACAAATTCCCTGTCGCTGTTACTTGAATATTTGTTGATTGCATCAAAGAATTCTTGAGATATCTGATTGATGGGGAAATTATATCCTACTTCAATATTGTTGATAATAAAAGGATTCCTGTAGTCTTTGGCAAAAAGGCTTGGAATAAAAATTAAAAGGGCAAAGAAAAATATTTTTAATTTTGAACCCATTGAATAATTGTTGACAAAGTAGATTTAAGATTTTTTCGCGAAACGACCATATCGACAAAACCTTTTTCGAACAAAAATTCAGCTCGCTGAAAATTTGGAGGCAGTTTCTTCTTTATAGTCTGCTCAATAACTCTTGGACCAGCAAATCCAATCAAAGCTCCCGGCTCGGCAATAGTTATGTCCCCGAGCATACCATAAGAAGCTGTAACTCCACCAGTAGTGGGGTCAGTAAGAACAGTAATATAAGGGAGATGAGCATCGTTAAGCTCAGTTAAAATGGCAGATGTTTTTGCCATCTGCATTAGCGAGAGTGCTGCTTCCTGCATCCTTGCACCACCCGATGAACAAACAACAATAAGCGGTATCGACTGTTCAAGACTTACGCGGGCGAGACGGTAGAATTTCTCTCCAACTGCTGAACCCATACTTCCACCAATAAACGCAAAGCACATAAACCCCGCTGCTACTGCACTCCCATCGATAGTGCCGGTTCCTGTTATCAATGCTTCGTTGAAACCTGTCTGAGCTCTTGCACTTTCAATCCTTTCAACATAAGATTTTGAATCGAAAAAATTCAAAGGGTCGGCGGATGTGATATGCGAATTGATTTCTACAAAACTATTCTCATCGAGAATAATATCGATATACTCGCTTACACCGATGCGAAAATGATAATCACACTTTGGGCAAGAAAAGTAATTTTCCTCCAACTGCTTCTTGAAAATTATCTCATTGCACGATGGGCACTTGGTCCACAAACCATCGGGCATTTCCTTTGGCTTATCGGATTCAATGTTATCTTTCGACCGCAAAAACCAAACCATATTTTCTCACTTATTTACAACACAAATATAAAGAAAAAAAATTAAAAAACAAAAATAAGAAACAAAATTTTCATATTTCTCATTATTCATATAGTCTCTTTCGATTTTGTTTCTTTATTGATTCTTAAAATGATTCCAATCATAATTCCATAGACAATTACTGCACTCCCTCCATAACTTATAAATGGCATTGGTAATCCTGTTGAGGGCAACAAACCAATATTTACAAAAGCATTAACAATGGTATAAGTTGCAAGAATGATTAAAATTCCACTCGACAAAATGAACATAAATAAATCCTGACAATTCTTTGTAATCTTGTATATTCTGAACAAAACGAAACAAATGATGAGAATAAGGAACAATGTACCAATGAAGCCATATTCTTCGCCAATGATAGAGAAAATATAATCGCCATAAGATTCAGGAAGAAATAGGAAGCTTTGCCTACTCTTTCCGGGTCCCAAACCCCAAAATCCTCCATTCCCAAGAGCAAGCAACGCCTGCTGTGTTTGATATGCAATGCTATTTTTGCCCGAAGATGTTAGAAAAGCCCAAAAGTCCACAATCCTGTTGATTCGATAACTTGCAGTAACAGAGTATAACAGACCAATAATAATAGAAAAAAGAGAGAAATTAATTAAATACTTTATTTTTACTTTTGAAATAATCATAATTGTAATTGAAATCAAAAAAATAATCAGAGAAGAAGAAAAGTTTGGCTGAAGAGCAATCAAACCACAAAAAATGAAAACCCAGAAAAAAATAGGCATAGGAACAAGCCAAAAATCATCTTTGAGCTCGTAACGTTCGGAGATTATTTTGGCTATATATACCATCAAAGCAAATTTAGCAACTTCCGATGGCTGAAAGTTTACCCAGCCAAGGTCAATCCATCGTGTTGCTCCTTTTATTGGATTGCTGTAGAAAAGGACAACAACTAAAAGAAACAGAGAAAGGTAGAGCAATCCATTCGCCCATTTTTTCCAGAATTCCAAATCTATTTTATATGAAATAATCATTGCAACGAAAGCAAGAACGACATTCCGCAAATGTGAGCGAAAAAATATATCATACTCTCCGAATTTATATTCTGCATAAGCAGCACTGGAGCTATAAACTACAGCAAGGCTGAATAGAAGGAGGAACAAAATACACAAAAAAAGTATCCAATCGAAATGCCCCTTCCTCTCTATTGTTTCACTCTGCATATATTTTGGTAATTTTGCAAATTAATTTACAAATTTATCAAAAAGGGCAAAAATGATTTCATTGAAAGACATCGAAGAAGTTGACAAAAGTCAGATGTTTCAGGTTTTGAAGGATTTTCCCAGCCAAATTCGTTTTGTCCTCGAAAAGGAATCGGAAATACCATTTTTTCTCAACCGAAACACAAAGTTTGTGATTCTTGGAATTGGCGGTTCGGCAATTGCAGGCGACTTTCTCCAAGCCACCCTGCGAAATAGCGAACTGAATTTCGTCGAAATTTTTGTCAACAGAAATTATCTCCCGCTCTATAAAATCGACAAACATACAAATGTCGTTGTTAATTCGTATTCTGGAAATACAGAGGAAACTCTCGAAGCATTCAAAGAAGCACAAAAACACACACAAAATTTCATAGGAATAACCAGCGGCGGGATACTTTATGAAATACTTAAATCAATGAATTACCCAATTATCCAACTCCCCATCGGTTATCAGCCTCGAGCAGCGTTGGGCTTTTCTTTCTTTTCGCTATTGTTGTTGGTCTGGAAAACAATTTATGGAAAGGACCAAATTACTCATTTGAATGAAAAATTAGTTTCACTCGAAAAAATCCTCCAAGCAAAATCACAAATCTATTCGGAACTGAGGAAAACTAATCCTGCTCTCAACTTGGCTTACAAAATTTTTAACAAAATTCCAATAATTTATGCCTGCGAGGAAACAATGTATCCTGTTGCATTCCGATTTAAAGCCCAGATTCAAGAAAATGCCAAAAATCTCGCTTTTGCCAGTGCTATTCCCGAAATGAACCATAATGAAATAAATTCATTTGCTTATCCAAAGGATATTTTAGAACGAGTTAAAATTATTTTTATTAAAGATGCTAATGACCACCCCAAAAACATAAAAAGAATCGAAGCGATGCATTCCATTTTAAGCAACAATATCGACATCGAAATTCTCGAAAGCAAAGAAACCGATTTCTTGTTTCGTATGTTCGATTTGATTTATTTCCTCGATTGGGTAAGTTATTATCTCGCCATTATGAATAGGATTGACCCAACTCCAATACCAGTGATTTCAAAGCTCAAAAGCCTCCTTCAAAGATAAATTTAGTCAATTTAATCAGATAAGATTTTAAAATTAGAAAAAAATTTCGTAATTTTGTAATTGTTTTTTTATAAATTTGGAGATTTTAAATGCCAAGAACTGCAAAGAAAGTGCGACGAGCAAAGTATATTACGATTTATTCTCCCTTTGTTATGAAAGAAACAAAACACGAATTGGTTGGCGAGCCAGTTGAAACGCCACAAGGGAGAATGCAATGGGCTCGGTGCACTCGCAGTCGACAAATGCAATTGGTTAATCTTGACTTAATTGAAAATGAACTCGATAAATCTCGCGGTGTTTTGAACATTTCAATCGAAGATGCAAAAAAGTATGATGTCCACGAAAACTATCAGGTCGGCGATATTATTTACCATCCCGTTTGGCAGGATGTTGGCATTGTTCGGGAAAAAGTCACCATTAGTAATGGTATGAATGCTATTATTGTTCAATTTCAAAAAAATAGCGAAAAGAAGTTGATAGAAAATTTGCAACAATAAAGTTTGTTAAACAAATAGGAGTTATTGTTTTGATAGGAGTAATATTACAATCGAACGAAAATATTGACAAAGCACTACGACGATTCAAAAAGAAGTACGAAAAAAGCGGAGTTTTGCGGGAATATAAGCGAAAGACTGCTTACGTTAAGCCTTCGGTAGAAAAAAGAATGCAAAGGCTCAAAACCCTTCGTCGTATTCGTCGTGCCTCGATGGAAGAACAGTAATTCGACAAGAACAGATAGGTTAATTGAAAAATAAAAAAGGCTGACTCAAATGGTCAGCCTTTTTTGTATCTTTTCAGAAATTATCACTTGTTTGGTTGAAAGATTGAATCGTCCAGTTCTTCATTAATTTTAATCGTGTATTCAGTTTCGATAGTAAACATAGGATTCGTTGTTTTAATTTTTGTTGGGAATAGGAAGTTCTCGACCTTATCCCATTTCTCAAATGTCGAAGTAACAGGAATTGGACCTTGTGGTGATTCTTCCGTCCCTTCTATCTGGTCGATTAGATAGGTTTTTTCGTCGAAGTACACGGTTGATTCAAAGCCACGAGGTGTTGTAAATTTGACCAAGATTTTCCCGTTTTGTTTGCCCAGAACATCAACTTTGAAATTTTTCGTCAAAAGGTCAATATCTTTCTCTATCGCAATATCAAAAATATTCTTATCGACTTCCTTGAATTTTAATTCTTCGACTTGGCTTTGAACCTTTGCCCAAGACTTGTCGTTGTTGTGCCATACTTCGCTTTGGAACATTCCAAAGTCAAACAATTCATATTTCTTCAAAGGCGATTTAATTTTTAATAATATTTTCCCCTTCAATGTTTGACCTTGAGCTTGAAGTTCAGCATTTCCTTCGGAAACAATTGTTTTAACAGATTGCAAGAAATCTTTGCCTCCCCTACTCTCAAGGTATTTTGATATAATTTCTTCCCCGCTCATCTTTACTGGCTCAAGTTTAGCCTTTTCGCCAGTCATTGGATTTAAATCGAGGTCGTATTCAAAGATTTTACCAAATCGCTCCAGTTTTCCTTTTACTTCGGGATTTCCAACCACAACAATGTATACTTTATCGGGGTGCATATATTTCTTTGCAACCTTTTGGATATCGTAAGGAGTTAATTGATTGATAATTTTTGGATAATCCTTCAAATATGAGATTGGTTTACCATAAAAATAGACATTCTGTATTGAACTGGCAACAAATTCAGCATTTTCGAATGACATTAAATAATTGCCAACTTTGACTTTTTTAATCCTATTTAACTCATCTTCCGAAGGGGGTTCTGTTGCAAGAAGATAAAGCTGTTCTTTGATAACATCGATGGCGGAATCTGTAACTGGATTTCGAACTTCTGCCCCACAGGCAAATCTGTTAGCAAATTTTGAACTTGTTTGATATCCAAAAGGCGTGTAAGTATAGGAATAGGTTTCTCTAAGCGTTCTAAATAATCGACCTGCGAACCCCGAACCCATAATACTTGCAGCAACGTCGAGGGCTTCGTAATCGGGGTTAGTGATTTCTACTGTGGGAGTGGCAAGAACAATTGAAGATTGAACAGAAGCAGGACGGTGAACAAAATAAACACCGAGAGGCTCTGGTTGTGGAGGAGCCATTACCAAAGGAGGTAAATTGCCTTTTTTCCAGTTCCCAAGAGCTTTATTGAATACGGGTATTATTTCCTTTTCCTTAATGTCGCCTGTAACTACAAGAGTTGCATAGTCGGGTTTGAAATATTTATTGAAGAATGCTCGAACATCCTCAAGGGTAATCTTTTCTACTGTCTCCTCAGTTTTTCTTTTGCCGTAGGGATGATTTCCACCATACAAAACTTTTTTGGATAATGCTGTTGCAACCGATAAGGGGCGTGCTTTTTCGTTTTTTATGGCCGAGATAACTCTTTTCTTCAACTTTTCGAACTCATCCTTCGGAAAAGTTGGATTTAAAACAACTTGCGAAAGGACATCCATAAGGGTTGGAATATGCTTTAGTATGCAGGAGCCATAAATTGTGAAATAATCTGGACTGGCGCTAATATCCAATGTTGCTCCAACGCCATCGAGTTTCTGGGCGATTTCCAGGGCAGACCACTTCCCAGCACCCTTCGTAAGCATTTCTGCTGTTAATTCAGCAAGACCCGGTTTATCGCCGTCGTAGGCTGAGCCACCCGGAATGAGTATGCGGAAAGCAAAGGTTGGTTGCTCGTGGTCTTCGACAATAAATACTTTTATACCATTTGAAAGCTTAGATTCTTGGTATTCAGGAAAAACAAATTCTTTCCCTGCAAGTGGTTCTGGTTTCTTTGTAACATCGATTTTCTCTTCTGCCGATGCCATACCTACACTAAGAAAATAGAACAAACTTAATATAACTATAAAACTTTTCATAATTTCCCTCAAAATTAATCTGAATAACCATTCGGATGATAAAATAATGTTACATTATGAGCATTAGAGGAAAGGAACTTTTGGGCCACTCGTTTAATGTCGTCTTTCGTAACAGCAAGATATTTATCCAATTCAGTGTTAATTAAACTTGGATTATTGAAATAAGCTTGATACTTGGCAAGGACTTCAGCTTTTTCGAGCACATTTTTCTTTTCCATAATAAATTGTGTTTCCGTAATATTTTTTGCCTTTGTCAATTCCTCATCGGTAATGCCATCCTTTGCAATTTTCTGAATTTCCTCGAAAATTATATCTTTTATCTTCTTCAAGCTCTTGTTAGGATGGGCAACAGCATAGAAAATAATTCCGCCAGCATATTCCAAAGGCAATGGGAACATACTCGCCGCAACAGCTACCTGCTCTTTATCAACAAGCCTTTGATAAAGGCGTGAGCTTTCCCCATTTGCAAGAATATCGGAAAGGATGCTCATAGCATAATAGTCAGGTTCGCCAATTTTGGGTCCACGAAAGCCAATGAAAACCGCTGGAAGTTGAGCCTTGGGGTCATTCACCACTTCTTCGTAGCTTTTCTCCAATGGCAAAAGATTGAAATTGTGCCTTACAGGTGGTTCCGATGGTGGATAAATTCCAAAATATTGTCGCACAAGTTTTTTTGCTTCGGGGATATCAATATCCCCAACAATTACAAGAATGGCATTATTCGGTTTGTAAAAATTATCGTAAAAGCCTTTGAAATCATCAATAGTGGCTTTTTCAAGATGTTCAATATAGCCAATTGTAGCCCAACCGTATGAAGTGCCGCCAAAGAGCCTTTCCGACATCTTCATCAACATTGTTCCATAAGGTTGATTTTCGTAACGCATTCGAAGCTCTTCGATTACAACTCCTTTTTGAGTATTAACACCAACGCTATCGACTTTGAGTTTTCTCATTCGCTGCGATTCAATCCACAATGCCAAATTGAGATAGTTCGAAGGTAATTTAAAATAGTAAACGGTTTCATCATAAGACGTATGGGCGTTAAGCGTTCCACCAGCTTCCTGAACATACTTGTCGATGGATGCTCGGGGAATATTTTCTGTGGCTTCGAACATCAAATGCTCAAAGAAGTGGGCATAACCAGTGTGCTGCGGGTCTTCGTCGCGAGAACCAACTTTGTAATGAACAACCGTAGCAACTATTGGAGCGGTTTTGTCAACGGAATAAATAACCTTTAAACCATTCTCCAATGAGTCAACCTCATACTTAATTGGATTGAACTTGCACCTTGCTTCAAATGGATTAACTAACGCCATTGTAATTATAATAAATAACCACAATACACTAAAAGACCAAATTGACTTAAAAACACTCCTCTGCATAATTTAATCACCATAATATTTGGAAAAAATAAATTTAAAAATCTATTAAACTAATTTAATATCAAATTATTTTATCTTGACTGCGAAAACTGTTACATCATCAGCAAATTCATTAGAGTTAGAAAAATTACTTATTTCACTTATAAGTTCGTGACACAATTCCTTTGGGCAAAGGTCTGCTCGTTTTCGAACGAAGTCCACCAAATTTTGCATTCCAAATTCAGTTCCGTTGGAATTAGAACATTCGGTTATGCCGTCTGTATATGCCAAAATTAAATCACCTGAATTAAGAATAACTACTTCTGTTTCAAACTCCATCGGACTTTCAAAAGAGCCAAGAATTAAGCCACCTTTTGATAAAAAACGAATTTCGTTTGAGTTAGGAGAAAAATAAATTGGTGGATTATGCCCAGCATTGATGTATTCAAGCGTCTTGTTGGTTGCATCAATTCGCCCAATGAAAAAAGTAACAAATTTATCGGGTTCGGTGTTGTCCAAAACCAGTTGATTTATTCGGTTTACAATTTCTTTAAGTGGTAGATTTAATTCGGCAAGTACTCGAAGCCCAGCCTGAACATTTGCCATTAACAAAGCAGCAGGTATCCCCTTGCCCGATACATCGGCAATAGCAAAGTAAAAGGAACTCGTTCCAAACGGAATGAAGTCGAAATAATCCCCGCCTACTACTTTTGCAGGAATACTAAGCCCGAAACATTCAAAATCAGAAATTTGCCGAAAATTCTTGGGCAAGAGATTTTGCTGTATTGTTCTGGCTAATTCCAGTTCCTTTTCGATTTGCTTTTGTTTAATTTCTTGTTCAATCAACCTCAAATTTTCGAAAGCTTGCCCAAGATTATTACCAAGTATTTCGAGAAAACGTAAATCTTCAGCAGTGAAATTCTCATTATTATACTTTTTGGAAAGAATTAAAACACCTGTAGTTTGGTTTTGAACTTTTATCGGACACACAAGAGAAAGTCTCCGCTCGTCAAAATTTTCATTTGAACTGTGGCTAAAAGGTTTTAATTCATCAAATGAAACAGTCTCTTTCAATTCGAAAAAGTGTTCCAAAGTTTCAGCACTAAAACTTATGCCAGTATTATTATAAATCGACTCGGGAATGTCATTGATTTTATAGAACAATGCAAATTTATTAACCAGAAGTTGACCGAAAATCAAATATCGCAAATATGATGTTATCTTATCCCTTGTCAACAAGGAACTTAAATCTTTGTTCAATTCGTAAATAGTCAGCAGAACCTGATTCCTTTTTTCAAGTTCAATTTTTGAATTTAAAAGGCTTTGATAATTGTAAGCATTTTCCAAAGAACTCGAAATAAGATTACAAACGATATGGACATATTGAAGTTCTTCGTGAGAATAATCTTCTGAAATAGCTTTCCTTTCGAAATAAAGCACAGCGAACTTATCAAAGCCAAAACGAAATTGCAAAAGCAAGTGAGAAGGTTCTGCAATTGTTACAATCCTTTCGTTTTTATTTGCTAAGCTCTTTAATTTCTCAATAAATATGTGAATTGTATCTTGTGAAAAATTTCCTTTGGTTGAAATTTGTTCCAGAGCGAACGGCATTGCCTGCCCACGGAAAGCACAGGCACGGAAAAAGCCTAATTTGCCCATCAAGCTAAGCAAAGCAGTATTGAGGATAAACTCAACATCACGGCTCGAGATGAGCGTATTGCTTAAATCGAGCAGTGAATCGAGATTGATGAAAAGCGAAGTCCTGTTCATCAACGTGGCAAAAGTAACCTTACAGGGAAATTTAGCACATACTTTCCTTGTATTGATGCATTAACTGGATTGAGTAAATATAGAATAAACATATTGGGGGACTTCTTTTCAACTGCCATAATTTGGTCGATCTTATAATTATAACTTAGCCCAAAGAAGGCACCGGCAATATATTTTTGCATCTGGTCGGGATTTGTTACACTAAAACGAATAAGCCCATTATCGGAAGAAATAAATCCAAAATATCGTCCGGCCACTTCAATCCCATTTGTCAGTAAATCTAACGCACTAACATTCGAGATACCAATTTCTTTGGTTAAAGAGACATCGAAATTGGGATAAGAAATAACAGCTAACTTGGCAGGAGTCTTTGCTTCTGTTGAGTCAACCCTCCCCTTGCCCAAACATAAGACGAAAATCGATTCTTTCAATGGATGAATTGAGATATCTATTGGATAATCGGGCATATCCACCTGTTTGACCAAAGAATATGTCCTTGAATCGAAAACAAAGAGTTTGCTTGGTTTCAAGGAAATGCCAATAACATAATAATCGATGCACTCCAAGTGTATCACAGGAGCAGGGGTTTTGATTCTTCGAGCTATCTGAAAATTGCTTAAATCTAAAACTTCCAAAGTAGTATCATTTGCAAATGAAACAAAGCCTGTTGTTGCATTTGGAAAAGCAATACTCGACGGAATCCTTGAGTCTGAACTCCAATCTAATTCGGACACAAATCGCAAGCTATCGTATGTACATATTGTAATTTTAAATGATTTACTTTGGAATATGAACATCAAATTTCTGTAAATAACTATCTGGTTGATTTCGTTCAATTTTTTGCCATTAGTGAGATAATATGCATCATCAGAATTCAACTTCAATGACGGGATTTCTAATGTTTGCAATGAGTTAGGATTATCTTCGGTAACAACAAAGAGAGTTTGTGTCGGAAGTTCGCTTTCGATAATGCTTTCCTCCTTTTTGCAGGAAAGAAGCAAAAAGATGGTAAAGATAGAAACGATGTAAATTCTCATAAAAATCAAATCACTTCAACTATTTTGTAAATTAATTTGCTTAATACTTTGTCTGCCTTTGCTGCAGTTTCCAAAATTTCCTGAACATTAATCGAAGGCATAGGAATTGGAAAGACTTCATCGGTAACAACGGAAAATCCAAGAACCTCCATTCCCATTTGCCGAGCGACGATAGTTTCGGGAATCGTACTCATCCCAACCACATCGGCACCTATCAAGCGAATGTATTTAGCTTCGGCTCGTGTTTCGAGTGTTGGTCCAGGAACAGCAGCATAAACACCACGATACACCTTAATCTTCTCTTCGAGGGCAATCTTTTCGGTTAACTCAATAAGCCTGCGGGAATATGGTTCGCTCATCTCAACAAATCGTGGACCAAAAATTTCTTTGTTGTAACCAATTAACGGATTTGTCCCAAGAAGATTAATGTAATCATCGATAATCATTATCGAACCTTTGGGGATATATTGAGTCAGCGACCCACAAGCATTCGAAACAATAAGAATATTAGCCCCACAAAGCCTCATTACTCGGACAAGGAAAGTAACATCTTGAATATCGTATCCTTCGTAATAGTGGAACCTTCCATGCATTGCAACTATATTCTTCCCAGCCAGCCGACCTACTAAAAGTTTTCCATGATGGAAATCAACTGTCGACACAGGACAATAAGGAATCTCGTCGTAAGCAATTTCGTTTGAAACTTCAATGTAGTTAGTTAAATCGTTTAAACCTGTTCCAAGAATAATTGCAATCGAAGGCTCAATGGATATTTTAGATTTGACATAATCCGTTGCTTCGTGTACTCTTCGAGCGAGCTCATCAATTGAAATTGCCATAGCTTCAATATCGATTGTTAAACATTATTTATTTAGTTTGACTCAGGATACAAAACAAATTTGGCAAAATTATCGAATTTAATATACTTTTTAGCATAAGTCAACAAATCATCAAGTGTTAGGTTCTCAATCATTTTTCTGTAAACATCAATGTAATTTAAGGGATAATTATCGTTGTAATAGTTGTAAATCAAATCGGTCCAGAACCAGTTCTCTTTTAAATTTACTTCGAGGTCTCGTTTGAAAATTTCCTTAATTTTGGTCAAATAAATTTGGTCCTCCTTTTTAGTAGTTACTTCTTTTAAAACACCAATTGCGTCATTAGTTAATTCTTCAACACGAGTGGGGTCGCACCCAAAAGTAATGTTCAAAGAATAATCTGGTTGTGGAAATTTCCTTGTTTGGAACCAAGCACCAACACCATAAGTTCCGCCTTTATCCTCGCGCAAAACCTCACGAAGGCGAATACCGAGTAGTTGCTCCAATGCTTTAAGCATAAATCTTTCTTTAAGGTCCCAAACAAAAGGATTCGAAAGGATAAGTCGAACATAACTTTTATTTTCCATCCCCTTCTTGAAAACTTTATCGATTTTTCCATTAAAGTATCGGACACCATCATCTTTGGGTTTTTCTTTAATTCCATTTCCCGGAATAGAAGCAATGTATTTTCGAATGAAATTCTTCAAAGTATCATAATCAAAATTGCCAACGAATATGAAAACAAAGTCCGATGGCGATTGGAATCTTTGGGTGAATAAATCATACGCACGGAAGAAATTAACGCTTTCGATGAGGTCTTTCGACCACGGCTTCCTTCTGAAATGCTTATTCCAAGTGTAAAAGATTACGGAATCTCTGAAAAACCTTTCTGGATTGTTTTGTGCATCTTCAACATAGGAAATCCATTGCTTCTTGACCGCATTGAAAGCTTCTTTGTCTGCTCTGGGTTGATTAAAATACAAATTGAGCAACTCGAAGAAAGTTCTTAAATCCTTCGGCGAAGAATTTCCAGTCAAAAATTCTTCGTAAGAAGAAATTCGAGGCGATAAACTAACTATTTTATCGGATAGATACTTGTCCAGTTCGGTTTTGTTAAATGAACCAATACCACTTTCTTCGATAAATTTAGGTGCAAACGACAGGTTAAAGTAATCAGAATCGGCAACAAGAGAGGAACCGCCGGGACTAAAAGCTCGGAAATAAACTTCGTCATCTTTGAAGTTGGTCTTTTTAGCAACTACTTTTGCACCATTTTCTAAAACATATTCTATTGCATCAAATTCTTTGAGCTGCTTTTCGGATACTATTTTACCTTCCGAAACTTTTTTATCGAATAAAGGCTTTGTTGGAACAATATCAACATAAGGTTCCAATGGCTTTGTTGAATATGTTTCGAACAAAGTCTTAATTTCATTCTCCTTTGGTGCAACAACATCGGGTCGTTCTGGCAAACTCACTGCAATAACTGCGTTTTCCTTTTTGATAAACTTCTTAGGCAAGGAATTTACTTCTTCCAACTTGATTTCGGGCAGCCATTTTTTAACAAGTTCATACTCATACTCAATCCCAGGTATAGGTTCACCTTCCAAGAAATGACGCACATATTCAAATGCATAGTTAATCGACTCGGTTTTGTCTCTTTCCTTAAAACTGGACTCATACATCCGCAGCATTTCATTTTTAGCCCTTTCAAACTCGGTTTGGCTAAATCCGTGTTGGTAAGCACGGAAAGCCTCGAGCAGCAAAGTTTCGACACAGCGGTTAACTTCGTTCCCAATTGCCCCAGCAAATAAAACAAAACTGCTGTTTTCTCGACCTAAATTCCCAACATAGGTAGATGCAAAAAACTTAAATGGTGGATTTTCTTTGCGAAGATACTCTCTCAAACGATAGTTTAGCATATTTGTGAAAAGCTGCCGTTTAATAAATTCACGGTAGTCTCCAAATGTACCTTCGGGAATTTTGTCGCCTTTGAATGTAATTTCAACTCGTGGGAACAACAATTCCTTATCCGAAGCAATTGAAACAAAAACTTCTGGATGAGGTGGTATTTTAACATACTCTCTCCGGCGTGGGTTTTCTGGCTTGGGAATCGCAGCGAATTTCTCTTTAACGAGTTTTTCAACATAATCGACATCGAAATCTCCGACAGCAATCACAGCCATCAAATCGGGACGATACCAATCTTTGTAAAATCTTTTGATAACATCATAGGAAGCATTTCGAAGGATGTTGGTATCTCCAATGACATCGTGAATTGCATATTTTGAATTGTAGAACAAAAATTTGTTGTGTTTTCTTTCCACCCGCTCGTCGGCACCACGACCAAGCCGATACTCTTCGATTACTACACCCCGTTCCTTATCTATTTCCGTCGGGTCGTAAGAAACATTATGTGCCCAATCTTCGAGAATTTGAAAACCGTTATTAAATTGATTCAAACTATCGGTTGGAACTTGAAGCATATAAACTGTTTCGTCCCAAGATGTAAAAGCATTGAGCTCGGGTCCAAATTTGACACCAATAGACTCGAGGAAATCGACCAAAGCCTGCCTGGGAAAGTTTTTTGTTCCGTTGAAAGCCATATGTTCACAGAAATGGGCTAAGCCATTTTGGTCTGGGTCCTCGCAAATTGCACCAGCATTAACAACAAGCATTAATTCGGCTCGTTTCTCTGGCTTTTGATTGAAACGAATGTAATACTTTAGCCCATTTGGCAAAGTTCCATATTTAATTTTTGGGTCGATAGGGACCGGGTCGCTAAGAGAATTATATTGAACGACAGGCTGCGAATAAACTAAATACGAAAACAATAAAACAAAGACAGAAAAGAACAAAGTTCGTTTCATTTTCAAACCTTTGAATAATAAAAAACTAAATTAAAAATTTTTTCAATTTTAATTAAACTTTCAATGCTTTTTTATTTTGAAATTTGTCGAATAATCTATAATTTAATCTTTTTCAAAATTAGGAGATTTAAAAATGTATGGTAGGATTAAGGAATATTTAGCCGAAGAATTAAAGAAGCTCGAAGAACAAAAACTCTACAAACACGAAAGAATTATCGAAAGCCCGCAAGGACCGGAAATAATTGTTCGCGGGAAGAAAGTGCTTAATTTTTGTGCCAATAACTATCTTGGCTTATCTTCGCATCCCGAACTTATCAAAGCAGCGCATAAAGCGATTGACGAAAGAGGATTTGGGTTGTCTTCTGTTCGTTTCATCTGTGGTACACAGGATATTCATAAAGAATTGGAAAGGAAAGTAAGCGAATTTCTTGGGACCGAGGACACAATTCTTTTCTCTTCGTGCTTCGATGCAAATGGTGCAGTTTTCGAGCCATTAATGACCGAGGAAGATGCCATCATTACCGATGCATTGAACCATGCTTCGATAATCGATGGTATTCGGCTATCCAAGGCTAAAAGGTGGATTTATGCACACGGCAATATGAGCGATGAAATTGTGATAGACCCAGCCACAGGGAAAGAAGCCAAAGGATTAGAACGATGCCTAAAGGAAGCCCAAGAATGTAGATTTCGTCTAATCGCTACCGATGGAGTTTTCTCGATGGATGGTGATATTGCCAATCTACCAAAAATTGTTGAACTTGCAGAAAAATACGATGCGCTGGTGATGATTGACGATAGCCACGCGACTGGCTTTATGGGTAAAACAGGTAGGGGAACGCACGAATACCACAATGTTATGGGCAAAATCGACATTATCACAACAACATTTGGCAAAGCACTTGGCGGAGCATCCGGCGGCTGTATTTCTGGTCGAAAAGAAATCATCGATTGGATGAGGAACAAAGCTCGACCATATCTGTTTTCGAATACATTAGCCCCATCAGTTGTTGGTGCTACTTTGAAAGCATTGGAACTTTTAACCGAAACCACATACCTCCGCGATAAGTTAGAAGCTAATACCAAAATGTTCCGCAAAATGATGACCGAGGCTGGATTCGACATCATCCCGGGCGACCATCCTATTGTGCCTATTATGTTTAGCAAATATCCCAATTCTTCGGAAATTGCAGTAGAGTTTGCAAATAGAATGCTCGACGAAGGAATTTATGTCATTGCCTTTTCTTATCCTGTTGTTCCAAAAGGCAAAGACCGAATTCGAGTCCAGCTATCTGCAGCACACGAACCACATCACATCGAAAAAGCAGTAGAAGCATTCGTTAAGGTTGGAAAGGAACTGAAAATAATTTAACATTGTAGTCGTATATTCCTTTTTGGTAATATTTTGAATTTGTGAAAAAAGTTTTAAAACCCCTATTAGGTTTTGTCGGAGGGGGTGTTTTGGGATATTTATACTACTTCTTCGTTGGTTGTAAATCTGGAAGTTGTGCAATTACTTCTAATCCTTGGCTTTCTATCCTTTGGGGTGCTATTTTTGGACTAATATTGCTTTTCCCAACTAAAAAAGATGATAACAAAAGAAATAACAATTGAAGAATTGGTTACGGTTCTTCCCGAAAGCGTTTCTTATCTTATGAAAAAAGGTATCAGGGCGTTAATATGTGGGGAGCCAATTTGGGGAACTCTTGAAGAAATAGTTCTTGCCAAAGGCTACACACCCGAAGATTTAGATAAAATTGTCGATGAATTAAACCAATTGAAAGATAAATCGACTAAGGAACCGTAACCAGAACGTTATCAATTAAACGGGTTTTACCCAGATACACCGCAACGAGAATTACAACCGTTTGACCCGGTGAAAATTCTTCGGGTTCATCTAATGTTTCGCTATCCACAGCGGCAACGTAATCTATGAAAAATTCTCTGAATTGGCGTAAATGCTGGAGCACAATCGAATTGATTTGTTTCCGCCGTCGCTCGCCATTCTGTACTGCTTTGATTCCTAAATTCAGAGCTTCAAAAATTCGAGGGGCGAGCTTCCTTTCTTCTTCCGATAAATATACATTTCTTGAGCTCATTGCAAGTCCATCAGCCTCGCGAACTATTGGTGCTACAATGATTTTAATATCGAATAAGAGTTCTTTGACTAGTTGCTTAATTACAAGAGCCTGCTGGAAATCTTTTTGACCGAAAATAGCAACATCGGGCTTCGTTGCATTGAACAATTTTGTTACAACTGTTGCAACTCCATCGAAATGGCCAGGTCTTTTCACTCCTTCGAACTTATCGGTGAATTTTCCCACAATAACTTTTGTATAAAAATTATCAGGGTACATCTCCTCGATTTTTGGTGCAAAAAGATAGTCTATCCCGAAAGACTGAGCCAACTCGAAATCTCTTTGAAAGTTTCTGGGGTACCTTTCGAAGTCTTCGTTTGGTCCAAATTGGGTTGGATTAACAAAAAGCGTTGTCACTACAATTTCGCCATATTCCCGTGCAAGCTCCATCAAACTAAGATGCCCTTTATGGAAATAACCCATCGTAGGTACACATACTATCCTTTTCCCCTCGCTTCGATGTGAATCAATAATTTTCTGCATCTCTTTTACTTTTTCAACAACAACCATAAGTACCTCCTATTTGAAATGAATTTTTCCCGAAGTCTGATTTAATAAACTTTCCTTAAATTTTTCTAAATTATCTTCTGCAATTATTCCTTTAACCTCCACAGAATTTGAGTTATACTTCTCCTCAACTGAATTCAGATAGTCAATGATTAAAGGCTTGATTTTAGAAAAATGATTATAATCTGTTTCAAATGCGATTTCCTTAAAATTTTGAATTTCAACCAGAATTGCCGAAGCCAAAGCCAACTTAGCCGATTCTGAATATGCCCTAATCAAACCTGATGCCCCAAGTTTTATACCACCAAAGTATCTTGTAACAACAACAAGTACATTTGTTAAGTCAAAATTAAGTATTGTCTGCAAAATGGGTTTGCCAGCAGTTCCCGAAGGTTCACCATCGTCATTGAATCGAAAAATTTCTTTTTGTTTTCCAAAAACATACGCAAAACAATGATGCGTGGCATCGGGGAATTCGTGTTTAACGGTTCGAAAAAAACTTTCGACTTCTTCGAGATTCGTCAAGGGAAAAGCGTCGGAAATGAACTTGGATTTCTTTACAATCAATTCAGCCTTTGTTGGAGATTGAATTGTCTTAATTGAACCCTTTAACTCATTTGAAGTATTTTTGCTAATTTGATTTTTCATAACTTCATTTAATTATGAAAATTGCTATTGTCTGTTATCCAACTGTGGGCGGAAGTGGAATTGTAGCAACAGAACTTGCTTACAATCTTGCAAGCTTTGGTAATATCGTTCATCTCGTAAGTTATTCTCCTCCATTTAGATTTAACAAATATAATGAAAATATCTTTTTCCATAATGTACCAATCACCAATTATCCTTTGTTTGAATTTCCAATGTATACTATTTCAATCGCTGCAAAATTAGCCGAAATCGTCGAAAGCGAAAATATTGAAATCATTCACTGCCATTATGCTATTCCACACACGATAAGCGGAATTATTGCAAAAGAAATAGTCAACAAGTTCAGCAAAGTTAAAGTCGTTACAACACTACACGGAACAGATGTTACATTAGTTGGCAAACAAGAAAACTTCCGAAAAATCGTGCAATATGCGTTGAATAAAACTGATGCTATCACTTGTGTTTCCGAGTTCCTGTATCAATCAACAATCCGTGAGTTTTCTCCAAACAAACCAATTGAGGTCATACCAAATTTTGTTGATACAAACGAATACAAAAGGCAAAGCAATCCAAAATTAAGAAGAAGATTTGCTGATGATGAAGAAAAAATCATCATTCACATTTCAAATTTCCGAAAAGTTAAAAGAGTTCCTGATGTAGTGCAAACTTTCTCTCTTATCCAAAAGCAAATTCCTTCGCGATTAATCCTTGTTGGCGACGGTCCGGATTTTAGTGAAATCGAAAACCTAATTATTAAATTGAATTTAAAGGACAAGGTATGGTTGTTAGGTGAACAAACTTCAATAGTTGAACTTCTGTCTATTTCCGACCTTTTTATCCTTACGAGCGAAACCGAAGGTTTTGGACTTGCAGCACTCGAAGCAATGAGTTGCGAAGTTCCCGTCGTTTGTTACAACGTTGGCGGTTTGAGTGAATTCGTTTTTTATGGAATAAATGGCTTCCTTGTTCCGCTGGGCAATATCGAGCTTTTAGCAAATAAATCTATTGAACTTTTAAGAAACGATACTTTAAGACAAATCTTTGGAATCAATGCTCGGAAAACGGTGGTAGAAAATTTTGATTCAAGAATAATTACTGAAAAATATTTAAATTTGTATCTTTCATTAATAAATGGAAGTATTTTATGAAAACTGTAATCTTATCAATGTTTTTGGCTTTTTTTGCAGTTTCACAAACATTCTCTGCTGAATTTGACGAAGAGTTTTTCCCTTTCCAAATCGGGGCTTACATAACAGGCAAAGGATGCGTTAACACTGTTGAACCTCCACAAGGAGTTAAAAACGACTTTCAACTAAGCAAAATGCCCGATATTGGCGTGAAATTTTCTTATCAATTTCAGCCAACTTCAAGCTCAAAAGTTTTTGCAGAGCTATCCTATCTTTCTGTCTATTACAAGCAAAAACTTTACAATAACTCCAGCATTAATTGGGTAAACGAATTTCATTATTTCAACCTTGGTATAGGCTTTGAATTTTCTTCGATGTTTCTTTCTTTAAATCTTGGATTTCCAAGCTCAGGTAAATGGGGAATATATGTTGTACCACTCGATTTAAAAACCGAAGAAATGAACACAATGTTCCAAATTCGTTTTGGAGGAGCAATTCCAATTTTTCAAAACAGAATTGGGAGCCTGAATTTCCTGATTTTCGGAGATTACTTCCTTGTGGGTGCTTTAACACAGGAATCGAACTTTAATCCCCGAGTTGCTTCTCTTTCAATTGGTCTGAATTATATGTTTAATATTCGATAAATGGAAAAGTTTGTAATTCGCGGCGGCAATAAGCTAAAAGGGAAGGTAAGAATTTCGGGAGCAAAGAACGGTGTTCTGGCGATGATGCCAGCTACAATTCTCTGCCCCGGCGTCTTTACCCTGCGAAACGTACCCAATCTTCGGGATGTCTGGACGATGTCCAGATTGCTTAATGATATGGGAATATATTCCGAACTTAATGGAGATGAATTATTCATTGATTCTCGGAACATACATAGTTTTGAAGCACCTTACGAGCACGTCAAAAAGATGCGTGCCTCTTTTTATGTCCTTGGTCCTTTGGTTGGGCGATTTGGAAAAGCCAAAGTTTCGCTCCCGGGCGGTTGTGCTTGGGGTCCTCGCCCGGTAGACCTTCATCTTAAAGGACTGGAAAAACTTGGTGCGGAAATTTCAATCGAGGGCGGTTATGTTATTGCAAAGGCAAACAAACTTATCGGAACGAGAATCCACCTCGATGTTCCCAGCGTTGGTGCAACCGGGAACATAATGATGGCTGCTGTGCTTGCAAAAGGAACCACCATTATTTCAAATGCTGCAATAGAACCCGAAATTACTGCATTGGCAAAATTCCTTATAAAAATGGGAGCCAAAATTCACGGCGTTGGTACAAACATCCTTGAAATCGAAGGCGTTGATTCTTTAAACCAAACAAACGAAGTAGTAATCCCCGACAGAATTGAAGCAGGCACAATGTTAATCGCTGGTGCAATTACCGAAGGAACCGTAACAATCGAAGGTTGCAATCCTTACCACATAACTTCGGTAATATCAAAAATGGAAGAAGCTGGCTGCAATTTTGAAATTCGCGATGATAAAGTTACTGTTCAAATTGATGGACCACCGAAACCCGTTGATATAACCACCGCGGTTTATCCGGGGTTCCCTACCGATATGCAATCGCAATGGGTTGCTTTTATGCTCAAGGCTAATGGTGTGTCGAAAATCACTGAAACCATTTATCCCGATAGATTCAAGCATATTCCAGAACTTCAGCGACTGGGGGCACAAATCGAAATGAGCGATAATACGGCAATCGTTTATGGCGGGAAAAAGCTTTCGGGTGCAACTGTAATGGGTTCGGACTTACGCGGTAGTGCTGCCTTAGTGCTCGGAGCCTTGATTGCAGAAGGAACCACCGAAGTTTTACGAATTTACCACATCGACCGCGGTTATGAATCAATTGACCGCAAATTGCGCGCTCTCGGTGCAGATATAGAAAGAGTTCCAACAGATGAATTCTAAATTATCTGAGGTAATTACACAATCCAATCCGCCCTGTTTTTTTGAACTTCGAAATTTAGCATAAAATGGTTCAAGGGGCAAACTCATAGCAACAGGTAACGAACAAACAGGTTTGCATCTACAAGAATTTGTAATTTTTCAGACATCGGATGCTTCACAAACATCCGATGTCTTTTGGTAATGTTCTGTTATGGTCACGAAGGAGAGTTTTCGGTCAAGCAAGCAAATAATTCAACATCTTGTAGGTGCTAATAATTATTCGCCCCTACAACTATTTGTTCAAATATTAACTTTCCTTGTTTCGGATTTGGTTAATTATAATCCTTGCTTTGGAATTAAATATTGAACGGGGAAACTTTGTCAGCAACTCGGTAAAAGTGCTTACTGCTTCTATCCTCTTATTTTGCTTATACTGAGAAAGCCCCAGATTAAACAAAACTTCGTCGAAATAGATTGAACTTGGATATTTCTTTTGGAAATCCAAAGCCAATTGTTCGGCACTGGCGAAATCCTCCATTGACATTAAATCTCTCAGAATTTGCAAATCAATGTATTCTTCGAAATCAGTTCCTTCGACTTTCTCTTTTGCCATCCGAAGCAAAATTAAAGCCGAGTCAAGTTGCTTCTTTTCTCGACATATCTCGGATTGTGCATAAATTGACATTGCAAGGTTGTATTGTTTGAATTTTTCAATAAACAAACTGATACGCAACGCTTCGCTGGCAATGTCCGATGGTGATTCCTCAATCAATTGAGCAAAGTAAAATTGTGCTGAATCAAAGTTCGATTTGTAAAAATAGGCTTTCCCAATTTTAAAGATTGATTGATAATGCTCATAAGGTTTGCTTTGTTTTGTAGAATTCAGAACTTCTTTAAATATTCTTATTCCATCATCAAATTGGTATTGGAATATCTTAATATCCCCCAGCAGTAATTTTGATTTGTTCAAAAAAGGATAATACTGTTTCTTGACAAGCTCTTTTAATATATTTTCTGCTTTGGAATACTCACCCAAGTATAGGGTCAACAGCTCAGCAATTCTATATTTTGTCTCGATGTAAGGAGCACTATTTAATTGGAAGCTTTCAAGGGCTTGTTCGTATTTTTGTATAACATTCTGAATTAGAGCCTTATCTACTTTCTTTTTGCCTAATATCTTATAATCAGTCGCTTGGGCAATTCCTAAAACTGAGACGGACAAGAATGGAGACTTTTTTACTGAAGAAATTATGTATTCAAAAGCTTTCAAAGCCACATCGTACTCCCCATCGTTGAGAGCGGTTTGAGCAAAGCGAAAAATCACAGAGCCTTGGGCTTTCGTAGCCTCGTCAATTTCTTTGTTGACCTCGAAAGCTTTATCAAAATCTTTCGCAGAGTATAAGAACCAAGCATAAAGTTCTTTGAAGTTTATATCACTGCTTTTGGCTTTTATTTTCTTTTCAAAAATTTCCATTGCACTTTTGTTTTCTATCCACAACGAAATTTTTGCCTCTGCCCAATTAAAATCTTTCGTCCTTTCGAAAGCAAACAAAATTTCGTCGATGCATTTTTCGGAATTACCGGTTATTAAATACAAACTGATTAATTCATTGTAGAAAGCCAAATCGGAACCAAGCTTTTTCCTACCTAAAAGCAAAGTTTCGATAGCAAGATTAAATTGTCTAAGATTACTTTGAACTTCTGCTACTTTCAAATAAGTTGAGTCATCTTTTGGATTACTTTGGATAGCAGAGTCCCAAAGAGATTTTGCCCTTTGGTTGTTGCCAGTTAACCAAAAAATCTCGCCAGCAGTAAGCAATAAATCAAAAGACTTGTCGAATTTAAGTCGCTCTTCGATAATTGGGACTAAGTCGCTAAATTTGTTTTGGGCTTTCTTGCATCGAACAAGCCCACGAAAGTACTCAATGTTCTGTTTGTTTTGCTGATAAAGTTCCAAATACAACTCCTCGGCTTTGGAATAGTCCCCATTTCGCTCGAAACTTTGTGCTAATTTATATTTTTGCTCAAAAATGCTTTGAGAGAAAACTTGGCTGGATATAACCAAAAAAAGAAAAAGTATTATCTTTGCTTTTTTCATTTTCATCTTTTTTGAATAAACTTATTTGACGAAATTTTTTTATTTGTGTTTTAAAATTGATAATTAATGGAAACTCGAGCAAATTATTTGAATAAACTACTTGAATACTTAAACAACTGTTCCTTCTCCTTCCCCGATTATTGGATACCCAAAATATGGACTAATACCGAAGAGGCGGGGGAAATTATTCGGATTGAACCAAAACAATTTTTCATTGAACAAATCAAAAAAATTTTGAGCTTTGGTGAAAACACCGAAACCGCTTCAACTCAAAAAAATCCGCTTGTGTATTGTATGATGATAAGGTATACCACTGCTTTCGACCACAACCAAGACGGCAAGTTAAACTTCGAACCCATTGATAATTTATTTTACGAAACTGGTACTTTTTTAAAAACAATTGCTTTGCTACCCTACTTGAAGCATCTGGGAATTGATATTCTTTACCTTTTACCCATCAACGAAATTTGTATGCAGGGGCGAAAAGGAAATCTTGGTTCACCTTATGCATATAAACACCCCCTTCGTATCGACCCAAGACTTGGCGAACCTTTTTTGACTTTGTCGCTGGATGAACAATTCTCCGCTCTCGTAGAAGCTTGCCATCTGCTTGGGATAAAAGTCGTGCTTGAGTTTGTTCTACGAACTTCAGGTATCTGTACCGATTTGGCTTTGGAGCATCCAGATTGGTTCTATTGGGTTAAAGCAAGTTGTATCGAAAATGGAGAATTTGCTCCACCAAAATTTACTCAAAAGGAACTTGAAATAATAACGGTAAAAGTGCAAAACAATGATTTTGAAAATTTGATTCCGCCCGATTCTAATTACCAAAAATTATTTACGCCTATTCCCGAATATGTTCACCTCGAAAACGGCATCCCTNTTGGTATTTTATCCGACGGAACAAAGGCAAGGATACCTTTTGCATTTGCCGACTGGCCTCCCGACGACACACAGCCCTTATGGAAGGATGTTACTTATTTTCGCTATTACGAACATCCCGATTTCAACTACATTGCTTACAACACAGTTCGAATGTATTCGAAGGAATTAATCGAAGGTGGAAAAAAAGTCGATAGCCTTTGGAATTTCATAGCCGACATTATCCCATACTTCATAACAAAATTCAACATCGACGGTGCTATGATTGATATGGGTCACGCCATACCCCAAGAACTGCTGGATAACATTTTTGCAAATGCACGCTCTTTGAAAGAAGATTTTATCTTTTGGGAAGAAAACTTCAACATTCATAGCAAATCAAAGGAAAAAGGCTACAATGCGGCATTGGGCTATTTGTTTTTCGATGAAGCTAATCCCGAAAAAATGAATGAATTTATAATGAAATTGGAAAACGATGAGTTTCCGTTGCCATTCTTTTTGACGCCCGAAACACACAACACACCACGCTCTGCAAGGTTTGGTTGCGATTACAGCCAAATGACTTATGTTTTCAATTCCTTTCTCCCCGGAATTCGATTCCTACTTTCGGGGTTCGAACTTTGTGATGCTCTGCCCTACAATACAGGGCTAAATTTCACTACCGAGGAAATTGAGCAGTACCCGCCAGAAATTTTACCTCTTTTTTCAATTGCTTCAATGCCTTGGCTCAACTCGAACATAGTCAGATTCATTCAAAATGTAAACTCATTGATAAAAGAATTTAACTTAACCAACGAAAAGTTCGAAGAATCGAAAATCCTCAAGCTTGATTCCACAAATCCGTATGTAGTAGCATATAAACGAGTATTGAAAGAATTCGACATAATTATACTCGGCAACTTTTCCAACCAAGAACAGCCAACTTTTATTGAAAGCGATAACTCTTTCCTGAAGTACTCAGAAATAATTTTGGGTGAATTTTGTATGAACAGCTACAACCAAATCATCTTATTACCTTTTGGATATGCAGTGTTCAAATATTTCAAGCAGTTGTAAGAACAGCAAGCATTAATTTTTGGGCTCCGTTTTCCTTTAAAATCTTTCCGCAATAATATAGAGTGGAACCAGTGGTAAGTACATCATCAACAATGATAAAGTTCTTATTTTCGACGAAAGCTTTATCCCGAGTTATTGCAAATGCCTTGGATACATTGGATATTCGCTCTTCAAAACCAAGTTGTGTTTGGGATTCTGTGTAAACTACCCTTTTAAGAAGTTTTGTTTCAAGAGGAATAGCCGTTACTTTTGATATTGCCTGTCCAATGATTTCTGACTGATTGAAAGTCCTTTCTCGCTTTCTAACAAGATGAATAGGCACTGGAACGATGTAGTCAACTTTTATCTGCTTTTTCTCAATCTCATCTTTAATCTTTTCACCAAGCAATTTGCCAGTGAATTTTCCTATTTGTGTAAATTTGGAGTATTTGAAATAGTGAATGATTTCCAAAAACTGGTGATTCTTTTCGGAATCGAACAAAGAGAAGGCAAAAGAGAAAGGATTGTTTTCCGCCCCGAAATGTTGGTCGAATCGTTCAAGAATATCCTTTGAATTTTTTGGTTGGGGAAGATTTTCCCAGCAATGACTACATATATGATTCGAGCCAATGGGGTTGTTCTCGATGATTTTGCCACAGAGGATACAAGTTGGCGGTGCAAGAACAAAATTAAAGGAATTAAACAATTCAAGAATGAAGCGGAATTTCACTGTTGGGAGTTTCTTTTTGAACTTCCTTCCTTAAAAAAGTCTCCAAAGATAAAACAGAAGCCGGAAAATAAAACAAGAAAATACTAAGACCCATCGTCAAAAGATTTTCAATTACTTTTCTTAATCCAACATATTCAATACGATGGGAAAAACAACCACAATTGATGTTCAGTCCACGTGCCCAAGCAGAAATTACCATCAAAGTAAATACGACTAAGAGAATAAAAGAAATGGCAGAGGTAGTTTTAACCCGAATTCCCAAGATTAACAAAAGTCCAATGGTTAATTCAATCCAGGGTAAGATGATAGCTGAAATTTGAGAAATAAAATCCGGGAAAAGTCTGTAATTGCTTATTTCTTTGAAAAAAGCTTCGGGATTATCGATTTTCCCTACTGCTGCGTACAAAAATATTATTCCAAGAGTAATCCTGAAAATAACAGCAATAATTTCTATGAAATAATTTCGTCTCATTTTTTTGTTTTTTAAAAAATTTAAACGCAAAAGTTTTAATTTAATTTTTGAGGTAATAATCAAATGAGTTTAATTCGCTCAATTTCAGGAATACGAGGAATAATAGGCAAAAGCTTAACCCCAAATGTAATTACTGAATATGTAGCTGGTTTCTCCGAAATCGTACCCGAGGGAAAAGTTGTAATAGGAAGGGATGGCAGACCATCTGGTTGCTGGATTGAAAATATTGTTGTCGGCACTCTGCTTGCAATGGGCAGAGATGTTGTGCGTTTAGGTATCGTTCCTACTCCAACTGTTCAAGTTCTGGTCGAGGAACTGAAAGCCTCCGGTGGAATTTCTATCACTGCATCCCATAATCCATCGGAATGGAACGGTTTGAAGTTTATTAATCAAAATGGTATTTTCTTTGGACAATATGAGAACAAAAAGTTGTTTGAACTGGTCGACAACAAGGCTTTTAAATGTCCAAATAAATTTAGCTCCAATGTTGTTGAAGAAACCCAAGCAATACAAATCCACGTAAACAAAATCCTAAGCTTGCCAATTTTCAAGGAAACAAGTATTTTGGAAAAAATCCGCACAAAGAAATTCAAAGTTCTAATCGATTGTAATAATGCTTCGGGCTCCATTGCACTACAAGATTTGTTAAAAGAATTTGGTGCGGAAGTCATTGCTTTAAATTGTAATCCTGATGGCAACTTTACACACTTGCCAGAACCAATTCCACAGAATCTTCTCGAAACTTCCAAACAAGTGCTAAATCATCAATGCGATATTGGCTTTGCAGTCGACCCAGATGCCGATAGATTAGTTATCTTCGATGAAAATGGCAATGCTGTTTGGGAAGAATTAACAATCGTATTGGCAATTCAGAGTGTTGCCGAAAATCTTGAATATTTCAATCCCAAAAGCAATAAGGTTGTCGTGAATTATTCAACTACAAGTCTTGCTGAATATATTGCAAAAAAATATGGATTAGAAGTTCTTCGTGCTCCTGTTGGAGAGATTAATGTTGTCCAAAAAATGCAGGAAGTTTCTGCGATAATCGGCGGGGAAGGAAGCGGTGGTGTTATTCTTCCCCTTTGCCACTATGGTCGGGACTCACTCGTTGGAATCGCTCTTATACTCTCTTTGTTAAGTAAAATGAATTTGACAGTATCGCAAATCATCTCCTCGCTACCAAAAGTTTATATGGACAAAAAAACAATCCCTTTAAAAGAAGACTTCGAAGAGAAGATTGAAGAATTGGTTGAAACGCTCGGTTTAAGTTTATTTGGCGTGAACACCGAAGATGGTTTCAGAATAAATTTAGAAAATGGTTGGCTACACATAAGAAAGTCGAACACCGAGCCTATTGCCCGAATTGTTTATGAGAACTTCGATTTTGATGAGCATCAGAGAATTTCTAAATTATTCGCAAAAATTTTTCTTGGGTAAATAATGTTGAGAGTTTCAATTTTAACAATTGGTGATGAAATTTTAATTGGGCAAATTGTTAATACCAATGCAAGTTGGATTGCCCAAAAATGCGTCGAAGTAGGAGCCTCTGTAATTGAGCATTGTGTGGTTGGCGATAGCGAAGAAGAAATACTCGAGACTTTGAAGAGATTATATAATCTCTCGGACATAATTTTAATAACCGGCGGATTAGGACCTACTCGAGATGATTTAACCAAGCCTGTTCTAATAAAATTTTTCGATGATGAGCTAATCTTTTCCGATGAAGTTCTTGAATGGATAAAAGAATATTATTCCAAACGAGGCATCAACGAAGTTACCGAAAGAAATAAAAATCTTGCGTTAATTCCTAAAAGTTGTACTCCATTAAAAAATTTAGTTGGAACTGCTCCCGGATTGTTGTTCGAAAAAGAGAATAAAGCTGTCTTTGCTATGCCCGGCGTCCCCAAAGAAATGCAATTTTTGATGAAAGAATATGTCATTCCTTACATTCAAAATAAAATTACCAGTCGCAAACTACCTACCCATATATTCCGAGTACTTCAAACTTGCGGAATTGCCGAAAGCGTTCTTGCCGACAAACTTTCTGGCTTGGAGGAAATTTTAAACGGGGTGAATGTTGCTTTTTTGCCTTCCTATAAAGGAGTTCGATTACGAATCGAAGCAAAAGGTGAAGATGTTGTCAAAACCGAATTAGCAATCCAAAAGGTTGTAGATTTTATCAAAGGCAAAGTTGGAGAGTATATTTTTGGTGAAGGTGAAGTTTCTTTGGCGCAAGTAGTTGGAGAACTTCTCGCTGAAAGGAAGGAAACTGTTGCTGTGGCTGAATCTTGCGCGGGCGGTCTCTTGGGTGGCGAGTTCACCAACAACCCCGGAAGCTCACGATACTTCCTTGGTGGAATCATAGCATATAGCAACGAAATTAAGGAGCGAATTCTCGGAGTCGAAAAACAAGTTTTACAAAAATTTGGTGCTGTTAGCCAAGAAACAGCAACACAAATGTCCGAAAATGTAAGGAAACTGTTCAAGTCAACTTATGGCATCAGCATTACAGGTATTGCAGGTCCCGAAGGTGGAACAACCGAAAAGCCTGTCGGAACTGTATGGATTTCCCTTTCCGCACCTGATAAGACTATTGCAAAAAGATACCAATTCGGTGACGACCGCCAGATAAATCGAGAACGAAGCGTGGGCGCAGCTTTAACAATGCTTTATGCATATTTAAAAAGACTTGAAATATGAAAATCCTTGGCATCGAAACATCTTGCGATGAAACTTCCGCTGCTGTTGTCGAAAACAGCAAAACATTGAGTAACATTATTTCCTCGCAAACTGTCCATAAATATTATGGTGGCGTTGTTCCCGAAATTGCCTCTCGAATTCATTTGCAGTTAATTTCTAAAATCGTCGAAGACGCTTTGAATGAGGCGAAAACGGACATTTCAGAGCTCGATGGAATTGCCGTAACCTACCAACCGGGTCTTATTGGTTCCCTCCTTGTTGGAACTAATTTTGCAAAGGCTTTTTCTTTGCGGTATTCAAAGCCTTTGGTTCCCATCGACCACATCGAGGGACATATCTATTCAGGCTTTTTAGAAAAAAGCGAAATAGAATTTCCATTTATTACTCTCGTTGTTAGTGGTGGGCATACAATCCTCTTCCTTGTCAGTTCTTTTACACAATATCAAATCATTGGAGCAACACGCGACGACGCAGCCGGGGAGGCTTTCGACAAAATCGGCAAAATTCTTGGTCTGGATTATCCAGCCGGTGCAAAAATCGATAAACTTGCAAAAGAAGGCAATCCGAAAAGATTTGCTTTCCCAAGAGGTTTAATAAATTCAAATGATTTCGACTTTAGCTTTAGCGGGTTGAAGACCTCCGTGAGATATTTTATCGAAAAGCACTATAAGAACGTAGTTTCAATCCCTGAAAGCGATTTAAAAGATATTTGTGCTTCTGTTCAAGAAGCAATCGTTGATGTGTTAATCTACAAAAGTGTTAAAGCATTAGAATTTTACAACATTGGAACTTTTGTTATTGCAGGCGGTGTTTCAGCTAATTCCCGTTTGCGAAATAAAATTCAGGGGCTTTCTGTCGAAAAAGGTTTTAATGTAGTAATTCCAAAGATTCAATATTGTATGGATAACGCAGCGATGATAGCTTTGTTAGGGGAACTAAAACTAAAAAACACACCGAAAGAAACTTTTTTTGATTATGCTTTTAAAGCAAATCCTACGCCAATCAGGTCGAGAAAATCAAGTTAATTCGCATTCCTTACTACTCTGAATCCAAAATTCAATGATTGGTCTTCGGGAAATTGTCTACTGCTACTTCTTCCAAAAGTGGTGCCCCTTTGCCAGCAACCACCTCGAACAATATGCACTTTCCCTGTTGCAGGACCTCGTGGGTTAACTTTGGGCGACTTTTCGTAATAAAATGGGTCGAACCAATCCCAACACCACTCCCACACGTTTCCGTGCATATCGTAGATTCCCCAGTCATTAGGAAATTTTTCACCAACCGGATGCGATTTCATACCAGAATTGACATCGAACCATCCCATATCGAGCGGATTACCATTGCCAGCAAATTCGTTCTGAGAGCCTGCCCTACAGGCATATTCCCATTCGGCTTCGGTAGGAAGCCGAAAACCATTAGCCAAAGTGTCCCAAACGACTAAATTTGTATCCAAAATGACATAACAGGTATCATAACCCATTAATTTCGAGAGTTTGTTACAAAATAGAATTGCTCGGAACCAACTAACATTCGAAACAGGAAGATTGTCGCCAATGAAAGGGCTTTCGTTAGTATCGAACAATGTATTCCATTGCTTTTGGGTAATTTCATATTTGGAAATGTAAAAGCTTTTAGTCAAAACAACTTGGTGAACGGGTTGCTCATAGCCAAGCCCTTTATTTGAACCCATCAGGAAAGTCCCCGATTCAATACGAACCAAATCAATTTTTGGGTAGGGAAAGTAATTGAACATTAACGGGTTTGTTGTATCAGAATTAATAACTACTCGAAGCAATCCTTTAAAAAGATTTTTTGGTGCATAAAATTGTATAAAACTATTATTCCATTTGATACAATACTTCGAAGGTATCGTGTAGAGCGAATCAATCAAAATAAAGGATGAATCGTTAGTTTCACCAAGATTTTCGCCATAAATAGTAACAAGGTCAAATGGATGAATTTCTTCTGGTACAATTTTCTGAATATTAGGCTTGTTCGCAGAAGTATCGGTTATTGTATCCACTTTACAGGAAAAAACAAAGAAAGATATCAACAAAAGAAGCAATAAATCAAACTTTTTGCAAAGCATTTTTCAAACCAATATAAAATAAATCTACATCATCTTTGGAAATAATTAAAGGTGGAACAAGTCTCAATACATTTTTAGCTGTGGCATTCGTGATAATTCTTTCATCGATAAGCTTTTCGACAAGCCTTATAGCCTCGAAACTCAAGACTAATCCACGCATCAACCCCCTACCTCGAACTTCAAGCACTTTTTCGGGAAATTCTTGCTTAATTCGTTGTAAAATTCCATCAAGATAATCGGAAATAGAATTGATGTGGTCGAGCAAATCTGGATAAATAACATTCAAATTTGCTATCCCAGCAGCACACGAAACCGCATTGCCACCGAATGTTGTCCCGTGCATACCTTTTTCGAAAATCTTTTCGAGCTCGGATTTAACAAGAATACCACCAAGCGGAAGCCCCCCACCAAAACCTTTGGCAATAGTAACAATATCGGGAGAAACATCCCAGTGTTGGAAAGCGAAAAGTTTTCCAGTGCGAAAAATTCCCGACTGAACTTCATCTGCAACAATCAAGAAGTTATATTTCTTTTTTAACTCCCACAATTCCTGAACAAATTGTTCTTGGGCTTCGGAAATTCCACCTTCACCTTGGATAAATTCAATGAAAACCCCAGCGGTATCGTGACTGAGAGTGCTTTTCAATGCCTCTACATCGTTAAATGTAAGTATTTTAATTCCGTCGAGGAAAGGACCCATCAATTCCTTGTAATGAGGCTTATCCATTAAAGAAAGAGCACCGTAAGTTCGCCCGTGAAATCCGCCAGTAAACGCAACAACAGTTTTTTTGTTCCTTTGGTTACCCCACCGCCGAACGATTTTCAAAGCTCCTTCATTTGCTTCTGCACCTGAATTTGTATAAAATATCTTACTATAACCAGAAAGTGTTAAAATCTTTTCTGCAAGTTCAATTTGCACATCTTGATAAAAATAATTTGAAAGATGCATATAGCGACGAATCTGATTTTCCACTGCCTGAATAATTTTTGGATGAGAATGACCAAGCAAATTAACTGCTATTCCAGCAAGAAAATCAAGATATTCGTTACCATTTTTGTCGAATATTCTTGTTCCTTGTGCATAGTCGACAACAATTGGATATCGCTTATAAGTTTGTAAAATATATTTTTGTTCCAGTTCAACTAAACTTGCCGTGTCCAATTTCATATCCGCATTTTTCAAAAAATGTAAAAATACGAAAACACCGAGATATAACCCAAGTTGTCATTTTGCAATTTAAAACTAGTTCGTGGAGAATTCAGAATTCATACAGAATGGAAAATTTTTAACAAACTTGTACTAAATTAAACCCAACTTGTTAAATATAACAATGGCTCCAATTATTCATCGAAAGTTTTATTCCTGAAATTAATGATTCTTTGAAAATAAAAATGGTGATTACATAATTCATTCCAAGTAGCGGCAAATAATTTTTCGCCCCTTCAAGATAAAATTATTTGGAAGCCTGACCGCAAGAACTCGTTCGTGACTTTAGAAATTCATAGAACAAAGACATCGGATTTTAGCGAAACATTCGATGTCTGAAAAAGTTTTTTAGGTACAGTTTAAAAATTGCCCCATACAATAGAACAAATTATGGTAAATTTTCAAAGTTCGAACATAAGGTGGATTGTATTGAGCAATTACCTAAATAATTTTGTTGGTTATAATCGCAAACTTTATTTTCTGACCCTAACGGGATTCTTTGCTGAAAGACATCGGATGCTTGCGAAACATCCGATGTCTGTTTACAAGGTATGATGGTATGTTTTGATTTTAGGGACAATTCATCAATTGCCCTAAAAAAGATGAAATTATGAAAAACTTTTTAAGTTTATTAAAGGATGGATTGCATTGAATAATAACCAAGGTTTATTTCCCGTCGCCAATTATAAACGGTGGGGATTGCTTACCCCCGCCAAGAATGATGATTTTCGAATTTGGCGAATTAACCAATTCCTTTTGGACTTTTATAAGCTCAAATTGGAGTATTTTGTCGCTCAAACCTGAATTAATAATTCTTTGTGCGTCGGCGATTCCTTGAGCTTCGACTCGTTTTCGTTCAGCCTCTTGTCGTTCTTTTTGAAGTACATATTCCATTCTTTGAGCCTCTTGCACTGCTGTAATCTTTCGTTCAATACTTTCCTTAACCGATTGTGGCAATGTGATATTTCGCACCAACAACCTTTCCAAAACAATTCCTCTTTTCTGAAACTCATCGAAAATCTTTTCGCGAATCTTTTGCTCAAATTCTTCTCGCTTATCGGAAAAGAGGGAAATAGCATCGTAATAAGTAGCACTTTCGCGAATCCCTGTTCTGGTAACAGGTCGAATGATTTTATCCTGATAATTCAAACCAATTTCGCGATATATCTTT
This sequence comes from Bacteroidetes/Chlorobi group bacterium MS-B_bin-24, assembly GCA_003731685.1. Taxonomy (GTDB): domain Bacteria; phylum Bacteroidota; class Ignavibacteria; order Kapaibacteriales; family UBA2268; genus Naka2016. The sequence continues at coordinate 25,081 of RCNO01000012.1, read as the reverse complement.
GGTGCTTGGTCTGGATAAATGCGATACAGCACAGTTAAATCAATTGTTACTTCCAAACCATCACGGCTTAAAACACGAATGGCATCATCATGCTCTCGAACTGCTTCATCAGTGCTTCCGCTCATAGTGTAACTTTGGGTTTGAATCGACATCTGCTTTATTTCAACAAAAGGATTAACAAAATTCAACCCTTCGTACAAAACCGTTGGTTGAACCTTTCCGAAAAGAATTTGCACGCCTACGTGTCCAGCATCAATCTGCCGAATTGTTGCAGTCAAAAAGCCAATTAATGAAACAAGCAAGCCAAGAGTTATAAAACTTTTGCGAAATCTCCCCACTCCAACTGGGGACTTCAATCCGAATATGCTAATTCCAAGGATAATTAATCCAATAGCCAGAAGAAACATCTTTCCCCCTTCAATTATTTCCACAAATTAATAACAACCCTACCAATTTGGTTTCCATTCAAAATTTTTTCGATTTCCGAATCTAATTGGTCGAGCGAGACTTCTCGGTAAATCTTGTTTAAATTAATCTTCCAATCAGTGGATAAATACTCCCAAATGCGAAGTCTTTTTTCCATTTTTGTTTCGGCAGAGTCAATTCCTGCAAGAGTTACACCACGCAAAATAAATGGATAAACAGTTAGTTCCAGTTTTTCACTTTCGACAAGCCCAACGCAAGCCACAACGCCATCGTATTCAGTAGAACGAATAGCTGTGGAAAGAGTAACACCTCCCACATTATCAACAACTGCCGACCAACGGCGTGGTAGCAATGGTTTTCCGGTGGTATCGTAAACTTCGGAGCGGTGGATAATTTCCTTCGCTCCTAACTCGGTCAAAAAATCTTTCCTGTCCAACTTACCCGTGGAAGCAACGACATAATAACCAATTTTCGAAAGAATGGCAATTGCCAAAGAACCAACACCGCCAGTTGCACCAGTAACCAAAATTTTTCCATCATTTGGTTCAATCCCTTTCCTTTGGATTTCGAAAACGCACAAACCAGCAGTAAATCCTGCTGTTCCATAAACCATACTTTCAAGCAATGTTAAATTCTTGGGCAAAGGAACTACCCAAGAGTCGGGCACTCGAATATATTGTCCAAAGCCACCAGAAGTGTTCATTCCCAAATCGTAGCCAGTAACTAACACCTCATCGCCGGGATTGAACTTTTCGGAATTCGACTCGACCACGATTCCACTTGCATCTATACCGGGAGTATGCGGATATTTACGTGTAATCCCTTTGTGTCCACGAGCCGAAAGAGCATCTTTGTAATTTAAAGAAGAGTACAAGACTTTAATTAAAACATTTCCTTCGGGTAGTTCGGACAATCTTTTTGTGCCCAAAAACCGACGAAACTTATTTGGTTCATATTCTTCAACAATTAACGCGCGAAAAAGCAAATCTTCCATATTCTTTTAGATTTATTTGAAAATCAAATATAAGTAAAAAACCGCAAAAAACAAAAATATTACAAAGAAAAAAATTATTTTTGTCAAATTCACAATGAGAATTACTTTGGATTTTCACAAATTGGAAAAATTATGGCTTTGCGAGAAAATTTAAAAGAAGAAGAAAAGCAATGTGTTGAAGCAAAGGATTATGTCGAACTCGCTCGAAAAGCATTAACTGAACCACCTGACACCGACTATGCACTCGAACTATTAGAATCGGCAGAAAACGAAGCCAAATTCCCCGATGATTATGTTACCATAGCAGAAGTCTATTCATCGATAGGAAAAAACGAAAAGGCATTGGAACTTTACGAAACCGCTGAAGAAAATGCCTTCGAGCCACTGGAGTTTGCAACTATTGCTCACAGTATTATTGCCAACCTTAAGGATGCAGAAAAATCTTTTGAATTGTATCAAAATGCGCTAAAAGATGTCAAAAATGTTAACGAAATTGCCTCTATCTTGGAATTATTTGCACAAGACTTTCAGAGCCCCGAATCGTTGGAGAAAATAATTTCTACGCTTGAATCAAAATTTAAAAACTTCGATGAATTACAAACTTTCCTATCAGAGTTTTCCAAAAAAACTACTGAAACAAGCCTGATAAAGTCAATTTTAAAATCATACGAGAAAAAAGTCGACGGCATCGAAAATTACAGCAAGTTCTCTGCATTAATCTACGAAGTTTTACACGATAAAGGATGGGCTGAGGAAATTTTAGATGAAGCCATCGACGAAGCCAAGTTCACCAAGGAGTTTCTCGCTATTGCCGAATCATTCAACAAAATTGGGAATTTGGACAAAGTAAAAGAACTTATTCAGCAGGCAAAAGATTTCTCTGTTTCCCCCGAAGAGAACTACGAACTCGCCCTTGCTGTTTGGAAATATTATAACGACAAAGACCAAACCGCTGAGTTACTCAAAAAATCTTATACTTCTTTGAAAGACAAAAAGGTTCTTCTCGATTTAGTCAAATTTGTTAAAAGTAAGCTCGGCAATATTGCTTTTGCCCAAGAGATATTAGAATTTGTCTTGCAAAAACTAAATGCTTCAAATGAAATTCTCGAGTTGATTCTTATTGGCAAAGAAATATTTGAAAATCCAGAATACACTAAAAAGCAATTTCAAAATTCGGTCGAAAAAATTAATGAGCCGAATGAACTATTAAAATTTTCTGGAGAATGTTTCAAATCAACTGCTGACAAAGAAGTGACACTTTTGTTTTTCAAAAAAGCACTTAACAATGCTTCAAAGTTCGAACAACTTTTGGAAATTGCCAAAAACTACCTGCAAATCTATGGCACAGATGAGCTGTTGAACGACATCATCACTCAAACTGAAGATGGTGCAAAATCCACGAACGAATACATATTGTTAGCCCAATTCTATTACGAATCGCTAAAAAATATCGAAAAAGCAAAGAATACTTTAGAGAAAGCCGAAGAAATTGTTGCAAACCTAAATGATATGCAAATTGTTACAGACTACGTGAAAAAATATTTTGGACAAGATGGAGAATGGATTGCCCGAGTAGAAAAAAAATTAACAAAGCGAAAAGAAAACCAAAAGACATACGACGAATTTCAAAAGCTTGAACACGAAGCCAAATACCTAAAAGATTTCCTCCAATTAGCCGAACGGGTTTCGACTGAACTAAACGATAAATATTACGTGAAGAAGCTTCTCAATAATGCCTACGAACTCATTGAAAAACAGTACTTGAACATTGAGAATTACCTTAAACTATCTAAGTCAATCCTAAGTTATTTAAATGATAGCAACTGGGTATTTAATATTTTTGAAAATTTGATTAAAAACAGAATTGTTTTCGTGAATGATTTAGCCGAAACTTTTCAAAAGATTGCTTTGTTACCAATTGACAAAGAAAAAGCAAAGGAACTTATCGAAAAATACCTTAACATTTGGCGAACGAAAACAAAGGATACAACCGAAGCATTAAAATTAGCCAATTTAATGTTGACATTTAAAATTAACCCCAAAGATGTCGAAGATTTCCTCTTGGAATTTGTAGAGCGGGCTGAAAAATTCCACGATTATTATGCCCTTATCGAATTCTCCCTCGATAACCATTTCAATCGTTTGCAGAACACATTATTAGAAAAAATTTGGAATTCAGTTCATTCGCCCCGAGAACTTTTCGAAATTATAGAGTTGTTGAAGAAACACAACTTTGATTTGGAGCATTTAGTTTCCCGATACATTGAGTATTGTCGAAGGATTACATCGGAGCGTGAAATCCTTGAATTGGCTGAGAATTACTACCATCTTTTTGAATCCTACAATGCTGAAAAATTCTTTAAGGAGCTCAAAAAGAGTTCACCAAAGGAATACGAAGAAATCTTGGAAAAAATTAAATCAATAGTTTTAGAAGGTAAATATGTTTAAAGAAGGAGTTTGAAATGAGATTGATTTTTCTTGGTCCACCGGGTTCGGGCAAAGGCACTCAATCGGAATTTATTTGCAAAGATTTTCACATCGTCCAATTATCAACAGGTGATTTGTTGCGCTACCATCGAAAGAATGGAACAGAGTTGGGGAAAAAAGCAAAAGAATTTATGGACAAGGGCGAACTTGTGCCCGATGATTTAATTATCGAAATTATTCGAAACGAACTAAAAAAGAAGGAATACAGCAACGGTTTCCTTCTTGATGGCTTTCCAAGAACTATTACGCAAGCCGAAGCGCTCGATAAGCTCCTCGCCGAACTCAATCTTCACCTTGATGCTGTGTTAGTTCTAAATGTTCCAACAGAAGAATTGATAACCCGATTGACTGCAAGGCGAACCTGTCCAATTTGCGGAAAAACTTATCATTTGATTTATAATCCACCCAAAGTCGATGGTAAATGTGATTTAGATGGGGGCGAACTCTATCAACGTTCCGACGACAATGAGGAAACAGTTCGCAACCGCCTCGAAGTTTACGAAAAACAAACCAAGCCATTAATTGATTATTACCAATCCAAAGGATTAGCCTATTTTATTGATGGAATTGGTAAAATCGAAGATATTTATTCCAGGCTCAAAGCAATTTTAGATAGCATTAAGAAGAATTAATATTTCTCAAAGTAAAATCAAGAACTCATTGATTGGAGGAAGTCTCTATTCGATTTCGTCCCTTTCATTTTTTCGAGTAAGAATTCCATTGCCTCGACTGGTTGCATTTCGCTCAAAACCTTTCGCAAAATCCAAACTCTGTTGAGTTCTTCGGGCGACAACAAGAGCTCTTCCTTGCGAGTTCCACTCCTATTAACATCAATAGCAGGGAAGATTCTTCGGTCGGCAATTCGTCGGTCGAGAACGAGCTCCATATTCCCTGTACCTTTGAATTCCTCGAAAATCACCTCGTCCATCCTACTGCCTGTTTCAATCAATGCAGTGGCAATAATTGTCAAAGAACCACCTTCCTCAATATTCCGGGCTGCGCCAAAGAAACGCTTCGGTTTGTGAAGAGCATTCGCATCAACGCCACCAGAAAGGATTTTACCCGAATGCGGGGTAACGGTATTGCTTGCACGCGCCAAACGGGTCAACGAGTCCAAAAGAATAACAACATCGATTTTTGCTTCGACCAGCCGTTTTGCTTTTTCCAAAACCATATCGGCAACTTGCATATGCCGCTCGGGTGGCTCATCGAAGGTCGATGATATTATTTCCGCTTTTACCGAGCGAGCCATATCGGTAACTTCCTCGGGCCTTTCATCAATCAAAAGTATTATCAATTTGATTTCCGGATGATTCCTTACAATTGCGTTTGCAATTTGTTGAAGCAATATGGTTTTCCCAGACTTTGGTGGCGCAACAATCAATCCTCGTTGCCCTTTGCCAATTGGGCACAGCAAGTTTACAATTCGCATTGAATATTCAGTGGGTGTTGTTTCAAGATTAATTCTTTTGACTGGATAAGTTGGGGTTAAGTTGTCGAAAAGTGGACGGTCCCGAAGCATATCGGGCTCAAGGTAATTCACGCTTTCAACTTTAAGCAAAGCATAATAGCGCTCTCCATCTTTTGGAGGCCGAACCTGACCTCGAATGGTATCGCCAGTTCTCAAACCAAATCGCTTAATTTGGGAAGGCGAAACATAAACGTCATCGGGCGAGTTTAGATAATTGTAATCGGCAGAGCGAAGAAATCCATACCCATCCGGGTGAATTTCGAGCACACCCGTTGCGCTTAACACATTTTCCTCGGTCGTATCTTTTGTTTTGTTTTGAGTCTGGGCTTGTAAAATTTTCAAAATGAGTTCCTGCTTCCGAAGGTCCGAGAAATTTGTAATTCCCAAAGACTTCGCAATGGCAGTGAGTTCGGCTATTTTCTTGGACTTCAAGCTTTCAAGGTCAATCATTTCTTTTGTAACTGTGGTATTGTTTCCATCCAATTTTGGCATTTTTAACTCCTTGTATTGTTGATAATATTTGTTTTTCTAAGGGAGAGATTAGAGCACATAGTAAATCAAAGAAACAAACTATTGTGTAATTAAAAATAAATTTTTATATTGTGTTCATTTTTAAAGACGAAATTACAAAAAAATTGTTGAAAAATGAAAAAAATAATTTCTTTGCTAATAATTTTACTACTTGGACTTTTTATTGTTATTTCGGTTAACAATGTTGTTTCCATTAATCAATTGGCAAAAGATAATTCGGAATTACAAAGGAATTTGGAGAATCTCAAAAAAGAAAACATATTCCTAATCAAAGAAGTGAATGAACTTGAAGACCCCGAACGAATTATTAAAATAGCAACCGAAAAGTTTGGTATGAAATTTCCTCAAAAGCCAGCAAAAAAATTAGAATTGGAATAAAAAAGAAGGGGCTGCCGCAAAATGCGACAGCCCTTTTAAAGCATTTTACGGGTTCCAGAATGTTTTATCCCACCACAACTTATCCGTGAAGATGAAGTTGGGGTCTTGGAAATTCGGAGCAACAGCCTTCACATTGTTATAGTTGTACAGACGCTCGGATTGTGGATATGGGAAACGGCGAGGAATAGCATTTCCTTTTACTGGTGTTAGCTCGGGGAACCCTGTTCTTCGCCAATCAGTGTAAACTTCGGGCGAGAAGAAGCAAGCAATGTACTTCTGCTCGATAATATGCTTGAGTGTCAGATTATTTTCGCCTACATCAACAGTATTTTGCGACCAGTAAGATTGTGCATCGGCATCAGAAACGCCAACCTTTGCCATCGAAGCCAAAATGCCTTCCTTGTATGCATTGTAGGCAGCCGTTTTGTTGCCGTTAGCAAGTTGGCATTCGGCTTCAATAAATTTTGCTTCGGCATAAGTAATGAATGGAACAGGAGAATTAGCGCTTGCATAGAAAGGACCGAGAGGAGAATCAGATGAAAAACCACCTTTATCATCTTTCTTAGCAAAGAATGGGCGTCGTGGGTCGTTGAATTGATTCATAAGAGTCATCAAAGCTGGACCCATAGAAATATCGCCACGTTGGACATCAAATTGATAAAGTGGGTTTGCCTCGGTCTCCTTTTCGGTGAAGTTCACTTGCATATCATCGTCATTGCTGGTAAATCCATTTTGCAAAGCTGCAAGGGCTTCGTTGTATTTCTTTAAGTGCAAGAAATAACGGGCTTTCAAAGTGTATGCAGCTTTAATCCATTTCGAGGTTTTACCCCCGTAAATGAAATCATCAGCACCGGGTTTGAACAAGCTAGTGGTAGCTTGTAAATGAGTAATTGCAGAGTCAAGAAGCTTTTGAATAGAGTTGTAAATCTCTTCTTGGGAATCAAATTTCGGGGTGAGATTATTAGTCCCCTGAAAAGCTTCGGAATAGGGAATCGCTCCAATCAAATCGGTCCACATTCCAAGACTAAATGCCATCAAAATTTCTGAAACGCCCTGATAATATGGAGATTGCTGTTCAGGAGCTTTATGCATCATATAATACAAATCGACCATTGGACCGGCATACATTGTGTTCCACGCATTGCTGATATCATCTTCTTTGAAAGTATAGTTGTATATACCAAGATGCTGGCGATTGTTCCCATAAAATTGTTGTGTAAAGCAACCTGTGAATCGACCAATGTCTCCGCCAAGAACATAGGCAATACCAACTTGAGTTGTTGGAAGAATTGTTTTAAATGGTACATTACTTGGGCTTGTGGGGTCAACGTTCAAATTTGTATCTATCCAACGGTCGCAAGAATATGAGAAAATGCCAAATAATATTGCAATTATAAGAACTTTTGATTTCATATTTTTTCTCCTCCTTGTTAAACTTAAAATTAGAAATCAACTGTTATTGAGAAATTGTAGCTTCGAACACCCGGCATATTGAAGTAATCGAGACCTTGGGCACTGTAGGCACCCATCAGGTTGGTTTCGGGGTCTACACCAGTATATTTCGTACTCAACCACAAATTCCGACCGGTAAAGGTAAGAATCACGTTCGAAAACGGAGTATATTCAACGATAGATTTTGGTAGAGTATAAGAAAGACTCAACTCACGAAGCCTGACCCAACCAGCGTCTTCGATGAAATCTTCTGTATTGCTACCAAAGAATCCATTACCATTGCCCAATGAATACCAGTTTTCGCCAGCAACTACTTGGATGTCATTAGTTCCAGAAGTTACGAGATTTCCATTTTCATCAAAATGCCCTTTGACGCCTTTGAAAACTTTCTTATTCAAGTTCGGGTCTCGCACCTCAGGTTTTGATACATCGCCGTGAGTACCAAAGAAGTACAAGGCGCTTCGGGTTCCATTCCACATTTTACCACCTTTCTTGATGTCAATCAAGAAGGACAAGGACAAACCTCTCCAACTAACGGTGTTTCTGAAACCAAGCAACCAATCAGGATTAGCACTACCAAAAGCTTTTTCGTTGTTCAAATCAAGAATAGGATAACCATAATCCTCACTGTTCACATCATCATTAATTATAACTTCGCCAGTTTGCGGGTCGCGCAGCCACCCAAAACCAAATATCGAACCATAGGGTTTACCCGCAACTATTCGAACAGATGAACCTTCGAAACCGCCCAGAAAGATATTGTCGATACCTTCGTACAATTCATCAACCATATTCTTATTTGTCGAAAAGTTAAAGTTCATATCCCAGCGCCAATCGGCTGTATTAATTGGTGTTATATTCAAAACTGCTTCAAATCCTTTGTTCGAAATCTTTCCAGCATTGAAAACTGCTGCATAATACCCCGTAGAGCGTGCAATTGGAACACTGAATATTTGGTCTTTACTGACAGAATTGTAATAGGTTAGGTCAAAAGAGAATAAATTGTTAAAGAATGCCAAATTGAAACCAATCTCCCAAGAGGTTGTTTTCTCGGGTCTTAATTTGTCACTTCCTAATACATCACCTGTAACAAATCCAACCTGTCCATTAAATGGGAAGGAAACACCATTGGTATAGCCATCGCCGTATGCAGCTTGGATAAATGGTGTGGTTGTAGCATACATCGGGGCGTCTTTACCAACGACAGCGTAATTTAGACGAAGTTTTCCAAAGTTCAAAAAGCTATTTTGGAAAACATCTTTCAACAAGTCTGTAAAGACAACGCTAAAGCTTCCTTGACCATACCAGAATGAATTATTATCCTTTGGCAAAGTGGTGGACATATCATTGCGAATCGACCCGTTGAAATACAACCATTCTTGAAAATCCAAAGTTAAGTCGCCATAGAAACCTAAGCGGCGGAGCGTTCCACGAGATTGCCTGACAATTTGGCTTGTCGTATTTGAAATATGATAAAAGTCTGGTACAATTAGCCCATCACCTTGCGTATAAAGCGAACTACCAATGGATTGAAATAGGTTGTTACCTATCATTAATTTCCCAACAAGGTCTTCGGTAATGTTATAATTAAATGAAAGGATTAAGTCCGAGGTTAAGTCGTTGCTGTAAATCTCGTGATTGAAAACTTGGCCTGCTGGATTAGTGCTTGAATAAATTGCAAACTCTTGGCGTCGTTTATCAAAATATACATCAGCACCAAGTCGATACATTAAGTCAATATTTTGATTGAAGAAATAATTCAATTGTATGTTCCCAATAAATCTATCGACATCATCGAAGAATGGAGATTTTACAACAGTCCAGTATGGATTATCATAAGAGGGCCTACCTCGATAATTCCTCTGTGTCCCATCAGGAAACATATAAGCATCAGGATGGTCGTATGCTTCCTTACCATACCCATTAGAATTATCGAATGTGGGGGGAGTTCGCAAAAGACCGAGCATAACACCAGAAGTATTACTTCCCTGTTGGGCACGGCGACCGCCAGAGTTGGTGTAGCTAATATTACCAGAAGCCTTGAGTTTGGATGAAATTCTTGCTTCGCCATTAAAACGAATAGATTGACGCCCAAAACTTGTTAAAGGCACAATACCAGACGATTTAGAATTCGAAAGTGAAAGATAAAACGAACCAAAATCCGTTCCCCCAGCCATCGAAAGATTTTGTGTGTTTGTAGCACCAGTAACAAAGAAGTTGTTCACATTGTCGTAAGGCTCAACCTTTTTGAACCTCGAGGGATTATTTACGCTATCAACAAAGTATTTGCCAACAAGATTTCCGTATTTGCTAAATTTATTTGGTGATTGCAAATCCCAATACAATGTGTCAATAAAAGCTCCCCAAGAACGCGATTGGTTCGTACCAGGTTGTGCAAATTTACCGCCGACGCCCTGAGAATACTTCGTTTGATAACTTGGTAACTTATTTACTTCTTCGAAAGAAGTTGTCGCCGAGAAAGTAACATTAATTTTTTCTTGAGCCAAAGTTTGTCCTTTTTTGGTAGTAATAACAATAGCTCCATTGGCTGCTCTAATTCCATACAATGCAGTTGCAGCAGGACCCTTCAAAACCGTTACCGATGCAATGTCATCAGGATTTAAGTCGATAGCACGGTTTGAATATGCCACACTAGCCAAAAGATTGTTTGTTCCGTTATCGGGATTTCCGCTGTACGACATTGAGTTGTCAATTGGAATACCATCGACAATGAACAATGGTTGATTGCCGCCAAGAAACGAATTCTGTCCACGAATTTGAATATAAGCCGATGCACCAGGTACACCAGTTGAATTTACAACCTGCACACCGGCAACCTTTCCTGTTATGGAGTTAACTATATTTGTAACTTTGGCTTCCGAAACAATTTTGCCTCCAACTTCTTCGAAAGCGTAGCCAATTGACTTCTTTTCCCTTTCCAAACCAATAGCTGTAACGACGACTTCTTCTGTTAGCAGTTTGTCTTCTTCAAGAGTTACTGCGAAAAAGTCCTTTGTACCAATTGGGACTTCTTTTGTTTTCATACCCACGCGACGGAAGACGAGTGTCTTTGCATTTGCAGGAACACGAATCGAAAAGGAACCATCATTTTTAGTAAAGGTACCAACTGCGGTTCCTTTCACCATTACAGTTACGCCCGAAAGCGCTGCACCGCTTTCGTCTGTTACTTTTCCAGTCACTACCCTTTCTTGCCCAAATGCAAGCGAGGTAGTAATAAAAATTGCCAAAAACAGATAAACTAACTTTTTCATACTCCCACAACCATTATTTAACAAAACATTTAACAATTATTTAAAAAAGATGTAGCGAAGACCGACCTCAAAAACAAATGCGAGAAAAATTCGACGCAGTGGCTAATTTGGTTTGTCTCGGGCTTTGGCGGTAATAGCGATATTGTTGCCCATAAAACCCCCTTATGATTTTTAATAAAAAAAGAATTAAACAGGAATGATTTTTTAAAAGAACTCGTATGTAATCTCTTAATAACAACTTTACACACTTTTCATTTAATACACAAATCAAATTACACAAGAGAAATTAAAAATCCAAATTTTTTTTAAAACTTTTGTAAAACTTTGAAAAATAATTAATTCCATCAATAAACTTCCAGAATTTCAAAATTTGAATTTGCAATGTCAAACGAAATTTTCACCTTTTGAATCAAGTCGTAACCTAATATTCCATCAATATTGAAAAAGTAGTCTTTCGGAATATCGATGGTTTGAATATTTTCAAGCGTAAGTTTATATGTTCCAATTTTAAATTCCAAATATGGAACAACAACTCCAGCATTAAATTTCCATCCGCCAACAGAACCAATTTTCTTTGTTTGTGTATAAACCTTCTGAAAATCAATTTTGTTAAATATGTTATTTGTTAACAAACTTTTTTCGGCTCCAATATCGAAAATGAATAACAAATTCACATTGTCAAATTTCCCAATGATTATTGGCACACCAGACCAGAAAAAATTTCCTTCCTTTCTATATTCATAACGAGGTTTTTGAATTATTAAGGTACGGTTTTTATAATCAATCGTAAACTTACAATTTTGTAGGGATTTCCAGCCCAAAATTCCGTAAATTTCAGTTGAAATATTCGAAGCAAAAAGCCGCAATTTCAAATTAAAATCATCAACAATCAAACAGGGCTGATTTAAAAGTTCAATCTCTCCAATTTTTAAAGAGCGGATATACGTTGGAATAACATCAACACGAAAATTGGTAAGTGTAATTGCTTTGCTCTTTTCAGTGGACAATATGGGCAAATTGCAATCTTCGGCTGTTTTGGATGAAACAATTGTGTAGTTTGTGCCTGTGTCGAACCAAAAATTTCGGGCTCTCCCATTTACCAGAACTTTAACAATTATCGCTCCCGAAGGTGCTGTAAAAAAACTCAATGTATCGGCTTCTTTCCAAAAAACTATTGTATCCTTTTCGATTTGCGAAAAAGCACGGGCTAACAAAAATACACTATCGGGGTCGAAGAAATAATACGAACTCGAAGGCAGAAGCTCTTTCCACTTCGATTGGAAAATCAACGAAAATGACAAAAGTCGAAAATACTCCGCCAAAAACTGTGAATCATTCCGTTCAGAAATTATTCGCTTTACTTTGCTTTCTACTTGTTCAAATTGAGATTTCAGCACTAATTGAACAACACCGAGCAAATCCAAGTGGCTTGCGTCGAGTTCAGATGGTTCAATTTTATCAAAGCTCAAATTCTTTACTGCTTGCAGAAATGTTTGATTGAAAAAATCATTCCGAACATTCAAAGAATTTCGCTTGCTTTGAGTTGCACAACCCATAAGTGTCAGAACACAAAACAAAAGCAAAAATCCGTATTTTTCAACTAAAAACATCATACTTTTCCAAAATACGAAAAATCAGGAAATATTAATCCTTGATGAAGGAAAGAACAAAAATGGTGTAGATGCTCTATTTTCGAGCGAATAAATTTTGAATTGCTATTCCCGATAGTATCAATAGAAGCCCAAATATCGAAGAATACTCAATGTGTTCTTTTAGAATAATTCCTATAAACACAATTGAAAGCAAAGGCGAAAGGTAGATTAAATTATTTACCTTTGCAGGATTGGTGGAATATTTCAAGGCTTTATTCCAAATGAGAAAAGTAATTCCCATTTCAAACAAACCAACGTAGCAAATTGGAATCAGAGCCTCTAAATTTGGAAAAGTAGGTGAAACGCTGAAAGATAAATAGACAAAAGAAAAAATTGCACCGAAAAAGAAATTCAAAAACATTCTTAAATTATCATCTGTTTTGGATAAAACGTTCAGAATCCACGAAAATCCCCAAATAAATGCACTGGACAATGCCAATAAGGCACCAATTGGGTCGGAGGGTTTCAGTTCTACTATTCTTCCTTTTGAAATAATCACCAAAACTCCGAAAAAACTAATTAGCAAGGACATATACGAAACTAATCCAATTCGTTTCTTTTGGAATTTACTTGATAGAAAAGTCAAAACAATTGCCCAAGTGTAATTCAAACTCAAAGCTTCTTGTGCTGGCAACATTGAATACGCTTTGAACAAAACAAGATAATACAAAAAGGGATTCAAAAAGCCAATTAACACTGATTTGTAAATGATTCTCAAGTTGATTTCAAAAAGTATTCGGCTCTTGCCCGAAAACACAATACTTAAAAACAAAACGAAACAGGAAAATAATGAAGAATAAGCAAGAAGTTCAAGATAACTTACCTGCCGCAAAGCAATTTTAAAAGCAGTAGCAACGGTCGACCAGAAAACTACTGCAAGAATGCCATAGGCAAAAGCCTTACTGTCCGATTGCATCAGCAGGCACTTTTATAAAATGCGATTTATATGTCCTTCCCTCAGTTTTTAAGTTAATCAGATAAACACCTGTTGATAAGTTGGGAATGTCGAAGATAGAAAATTGGTTTTCTCCCCTACCCAAGTACCCAAGCTCCTTGCGATAAACATTATTGCCAAGAACATCATATATTTCAAGTACGAAATATCCACTTTTAGGCAAAGCGACCAATACATTCAAACCTTGCGAACTCCCAAGTGGATTTGGATAGACTTTAAATTCTTCTAAGCTTCTTTCTTCTGACGCAGTTAATACAATATCGCCAACTTCACAAAGAACAAAAGTTGTATCGATGAAAACAGAATCAGGGAAAAAAGGCAAAGAAGTTTCGAAAACTTGGAATTTCGAATTATTCAAAAAAACTTGTGAATATGTCGAATCCCCCGCTTTAAAAATGATTTTTACAGGGGTAACAAAAATCTCTGGAACATTGTTCCCAGTTTGAACTTGCGAAAGAATTATCTTAGCATCGAAGTATCCACTATCATTTGTGTAACTATGAACAATGGACGATAGTGTGTAAACTGGATGCCCTGCCTTGTAAAGCCACTGGTCGAAAAATGTATCGAAATCTACTTGTGGATTAGAAATCTTATTTTTGAAGTAGTTTTTAATATCCTCTGTTGTAACCGATTTAAAAGAATAGTCCTGCAAAAAGGAGCGAAAAGTTTTGAAGAAAAGTGAATCGCCCAGCATTTCTTTCAACATATGGTAAAACCAGCTTGCTTTTTGATAAACCAAAATGGCATAATCGCCAAAGATTGTATTAACTGGAAGGTCGTAAATTGGCGGCAAAGAGATTCCTCCTTTCTTCAAGTAAGCACTTCTTGAGCTAAGTAGAAAAGCATTGTAGCCATTTTTCCCCCAAAGTTTTTCTGCATAAAGTGCTTCGCTCCAAGTTGCTCCGCCTTCATTGAACCAAATATCTTTCCAAGTAGCACAGGTTACAAGGTCTCCTATCCACTGATGTGCAAGCTCATGAGCAATTCCAAATTGGGTATTCTGCCTAAGCCAAACTCTATTGATTGAAGTGATTGTCTGGTGTTCCATCCCACCAAAATTAAATGGCATCAGTGCAACCATTCCGTATTTTACAAATGGATATTCGATAAAAATTTGAGAAAAAAACTTTACCATCTCGGGTGTAGTTTTGAAAGTGTTTGTAGCATTGTATTGCGAGCCATCTGTTTTTGTTGCTTTAAAATCCTTTTCCCAAACGTAGTATTGAATTTCAATTGAATCCAATGGATTTGTAACTTTTTTGTACCAATCCGAATATTTATGGAATTTCGAAGCAGTAGCAGCCATCAAATATGTTGTAATAGGTTTATCACTGACCCAGAAATATACTATTGCAGAATCGGCTTCTGCTTGAACTTTCGAAAGAAAGCCATTGGAAGCCACAACATATCCCGTAGGAACTCTAACAGTAATTTTAGCATCAGCCTTGTCGTATGGTGCGTCGTTGCAAGGCATCCAGTAGCGGGCATCTTCTGGTTCGCTCATCGTGTACGCCAGTCGCTCCTCAACAAATACAGAATCATAAAAAGGAGCTGGCAAACGCCCGACATATTTCCCTTTTGGATACAGATAAAAACCACGATATTGGCTCTCGTCGACAAATCTATTGTATGTGTAGAATACCTTAATCGATATGCTGTCGCCAGTGTTTAAACTTCGAAGCAGTGGAATTGTAAGTTTTTGAGCAACTATCTTGGGCGTTGGTAATACTTTTCTCCAAATCCCATTATCATTAACCAAAACGGAGTCGATGAGGAGCGAAGCTGCATCCAGCACAACGCTCGAAAGGTTTTCAACTTCCGCCTTCAACAGAATTGTGTTGCTTCCAAACCAAACAATATCGGTCGAGTCCATAGATTTGGGGTTCTTCAAAGCATTGTACCAGTCAAGGTATAAATCATAACTTAGAACATCATAATTACGCTTTTGGACTTCTAAAGGCTCATCAGAAGTTTTAGCGAAGCTACTTCGAAAATATCCATTGAATTCCACAAATGACCGCTCGTTAAGAAAAATCAAATGACTTGATGCAAGATATTGAATTGAAAAGAAAAAAATAAAAAATAAAGCGTTAAAATGACTTTTCTTCATATCTTCCTTTTAAACAATTTTCGAAAACTATTTCCGTTAAGTTATAATAACGAAATTTCAAAAAAATATTTAGGAATAATATGAATTTGCAAACTAAAATAACACTAAACAACAAAGTTAAGATTCCTGTTCTTGGGCTGGGAACCTATTTGATGAAACCCGGAGAGGAAACATACAATGCCTGCCGTTGGGCATTGGAATTTGGCTATCGCCATATCGACACAGCGTCGTTTTATCGCAACGAAGAAGATGTTGGAAGAGCTGTTCGTAATTCTGGAATAGATAGAAAAGATGTTTTCATTACGACCAAGGTTTGGAATGATGACCAAGGGTATGATAAAACTCTTCGTGCTGTCGAAACAAGTTTGAAAAAGCTCGGATTCGATTACATCGATTTAATTTTGGTTCACTGGCCTGTCCCCGGATTGAGAAAAGAAACTTGGAAAGCACTCGAAAAAGTTTACGACGAGGGCATCTCTGCTGCGATTGGTGTGAGTAATTACACAATAGCCCACTTGCAGGAACTTTTTAATTATGCAAATGTAATCCCTGTTGTAAATCAAGTCGAGTTTTCCCCATTCTTGTACCAAAAGGAACTCAAAGAATTTTGCGAAGAAAATAATATATACATCGAAGCATATTCTCCTTTGGTTCGTGGAAGAAAATTTGACCATCCTTTGTTGGTTGAACTTTCTCGAAAGTACCAAAAGACACCTGCCCAAATTTTAATTCGCTGGGCTTTGCAGATTGGAACAATTGTAATACCTAAATCCTCTCGGAAAGAAAGAATCATCGAAAATGCTTCCGTGTTCGATTTCGAAATTTCCGACGAAGATATGGCAAAACTTAATTCCCTTTCCGAAGGTTACAGAGTTGCTTGGAATCCAGAAAAAGTTGAATAAAAATGGAAATAGAAGACTTTGAGAGATATTCCGAAATAATCACCAATTGGATTGCCAATCATTACCGAGAAATCCGAAATTTTCCAGTTCTTTCGCAAGTAAAACCTCGGGAAATTTTCGACTCGTTGCCCACAAATCCACCCGAAGAGCCTGAACCATTCGAAAAAATTTTCGAGGATTTCCAGAATATAATTTTCAAAGGTGTAACTCATTGGCAACATCCTAGATTTTTTGCATATTTCCCAGCAAACACAAGTTTCCCCTCGATTTTAGCCGAATTCCTTACATCTGCTCTTGGAATTCAAGCAATGATGTGGATTACCTCCCCTTCTGCGGCTGAACTGGAAGAAAAAGTAATGGATTGGCTGAAAAAAATGATGCACCTTTCCGAAAATTTTCACGGCGTGATTCAAGATACTGCTTCAACATCAACTCTTGTTGCAATTTTGACTGCACGCGAAAAAGCCACGGATTTCGAAATAAATAAAAATGGCTTTTCTAATCAAAAATTTACTGTTTACTGTTCCGAAGAAGCCCATTCTTCAATCGAAAAAGCGGTAAAAATCGCTGGAATCGGAAGCAATAATTTACGAAAAATTCCTGTGGACGAAAACTTCTCGATGAAAACAGATTTGCTTGAACAAGCAATCAAAGAGGATGTTCAGAACGGTTTCAAGCCAATTTGTATTGTTGGAGCATTCGGAACGACTGGCTCAACTGCTGTCGACCCACTCGAACAAATTGGTGAAATAGCAAATCGTTACGGAATTTGGTACCATATTGACGGCGCTATGGTTGGTTCTGCTTTGATTTTACCCGAATTCCAGCACTACTTAAAAGGGATAAACACTGCCGACAGCTTTGTCTTTAATCCACACAAGTGGCTTTTCACTAATTTCGATTGCTCGGCTTTCTTTGTCAAAGATAAACGTGCACTTCTCGAAACCTTTCAATTGACTCCCAGCTACCTTGCTACCGATTTCGACCAGCAAGTGAATAATTATCGTGACTGGGGAATTCAGCTTGGTCGCCGTTTTCGTGCCTTAAAACTTTGGTTCGTTCTCCGTTCATTTGGGATAAAAGGCTTACAGGACAAATTACGATACCATATCTCTTTGGCAAAGCAACTCGAAAAAGAAATTCGTTCCGACTGTCGCTTCGAAATACTTGCACCAGTCAATTTCAATACTATTTGTTTTCGCTATAAACCTACCGATGCAAATCTTACTGATTCGGAACTGAATGAAATCAACAAAAACTTGCTCGATAAAATTAATGCAAGTGGATTTGCTTTCCTTTCGCATACAACCTTGAAAAATAAGTTCACTTTGAGATTTTCAATTGGTCAAACAAATACAACTTCTGAAGATGTTTTGAATACTTGGAAGCTTATTCAAAATCTGGTGGGGAGATAAAATAATGGCAAAGAGAGGAAAAATCTTCAAATATAAACCTACAAATAGCAACTCAATCAAAGTAGTTAGCAATCTGACTAAAATAAACGACAAGCTAACAATTATAACAGAGAATTCTCCCTATTTTAACTCATTTGCCCTTGGAATTGGAATCAAAGTTGGCTCCCGCGATGATTTTATTGGCAAAGAAGGGATTGCACATCTTCTTGAACATTGTGTATTCCGAAGAACAAAGAAACACATTTCGAGCGAAATAAACGAACTTTTCGAAAAAAATGGTGCCTATGCAAATGCCTTTACAACTAAGGAATACACCTTGTTTTATGTTCGAGGTTTGAAACACAATTTCCTCAACATCTGGGATTTGCTAAATGAAATTGTTTTCCAACCTCAATTTGAAAGAAGCGACCTTCAAAAAGAGAAATCCATAATCCGAGAGGAAATTCGGTCTTACAACGAAGACCCCGAGGAAGTTACTTTTGATTATGCAGAAAAATTACTCTTCGGTTCGAGTTCACTAAGTCATCCGATTCTTGGCACAATCACAAGTTTAAATAAAATTCAAATTGACGACCTTGTGCAATTTTACGATAAATACTACTCTGGAAGTGAAATCACAATTTCTGTCGTTGGGAATTTTGAGCATTCCTATATCTTAGAATTAGTCAGTCGAAACCAACAATTGATTGGCGAGCTCAAAAATGATAAAAATCAAAGAGAACAAATATCGATAATAAATCAAGGCTTTAAAAAAACGCTTTCAAGTAAATTCTATCAAACTCATTTGATTTTTTCTATTCTCTTGCCAAAGTTCGATAAAAAGGAAAGGCTTCTGCTCTCCATAGCTTCACTTCTTATAGGAGAATCTGCAAGTAGCCGTTTATATAAAACATTACGAGAAAAATATGGCTTGGTCTACAATGTCTTTTCTTCGTTCACAACATATTCCGATTGTTCAACAATCCACATCTACTCCTCTATGAATCCTCGTAAGCAAAACCGAAGCTACGAGATACTTCTTAAAGAACTCACTGAAATCCACAAAAATGGCTTTACACCTAACGAACTAAATCTCGCAAAAGAACAATTAAAAGCTTCCACTATAATTTCTCTGGAAAATCTTTCTGAACGAATGCAATCACTAATAAAGTCCGAATTAGTCTATGGAACTTATGACAATTTAAACGAAACAATCTCATTAATTGAAAACATTCAATTGAATGAACTGAATGAATTTGTTTTTAATTATCTTAATCCTGACTTTTGGTCAAAAATTATCTATGTTCCGAAATAAAATCGGCGGCGGCTATTTATTACTCTTGCAATATTTATCAAGGAAATCAAAAACTTCTTTATACCACAGAATTTGTTCCTGGGGTTTTAAAATCCAATGCCCTTGCTCAGGGAAAATAATCAACTTCGATGGAATTCCCTTCAATTGAGCAACGGTGAATGCTTCTAAACTCTGCGTATATGGAACACGAAAATCCTTTTCCCCTGTTGAAATAAGAATTGGAGTGTCCCAATTTTGTGCAAATTTATGTGGCGATTGCTTTTCGTAAACTTCTTTGTTTTTGGGGTCCCAGTAAGGTCCGCCAAATTCCCAGTTGGGAAACCATAATTCTTCGGTCGAGCCATATTTGCTTTCCAAATTAAAAACACCACAATGCGAAACAAATGCAGAAAATCTCTTTTTGTGATTTCCAGCGAGCCAGAAAACAGCATAGCCACCAGCACTTGCCCCAACAGCCGCTTTCCTATGTGAATCAACATAGCTCAACTTGCTTATTGAATCTGCAACGTCTAAAATATCTTGCATTGGCTTTCCTGCCCAATCCTTGCTAATTGCATCGACCCAGTCCTGGCCAAATCCGGGAACACCACGACGATTCGGTGCTACGACAATATACCCTTGCGAAGCAAACAAATATAAATTCCATCTGTAACTGAAATACTGGCTTATTGTCGATTGAGGACCGCCTTGACAATAAACAATTACAGGATATTTCTTCGTTGAATCAAAATCTGGTGGATAAAGAACATAGGTATGTATCTTCTTTTTATCTCTGCTATTAATCCAGAAGTTTTCAACCCGAACAGGTTTGAGTTCTCGATAAATTTCTTCGTTTTCGTAAGTATGTTGAAACAATGGAGCATTAGGAATGACCAAGTTGAGAGAAAAAATTTCAAATGGACGAAGCATATTTCTTCGTCCGAAGAAGATTTTCTCGCCATTGGGCGAAATATCCAAACCACCATCACAGTTGAAATAACCTTTGGTGATAATTTTCCAAAAGCCGTCCGAAATGTCTATTTCATAAATTTGAACGGTGGGTCCGTCTTCGGCAGAAAAGTAAATCTTATTGCTATTAGGATGCCATACAAAATCCCCAACCCACTGGTCTAATCGCCACGAAAGTTCAGTGATTTTCTTTGTTTGCCTATCGTAAAGCATCAATCTTACCCTGTCGCTCTCAAAACCCGCACGTTTCATACTATGAAAAGCAATCCATTTCCCATCGGGCGAATACAAGGGGTCTTTATCGTAACCGGGCATACCAGCGGTGATATTTACCGTTTGCTTTGTATCTAAGTTGTAAATGTAAATGTCCGTATTTGTGCTCAAAGCATAATCATTCACTTTTTTACAGGTATAAGCAATCTCCTTCGAGTCGGGGGACCAGTCGTACTGCTCATTCCCTCCAAATGGTGGGTCTGGAACATCAAAAGGTTCGTTTGGCATAATATCTTCAATAATTCCATTCTCAAGATTCATAATGAAAAGATGGGACTTATATTCATCTTCCCAAGTGTCCCAATGCCGTACAGGTAATTTATCGTAGATACGAACCTTAGCTTTGTTCAAAAATGTGTACTTATCCTGAATGCTTTGCTGAACCTTAACATCAGAAGTAAAAGCTATATATTTTCCATCAGGTGAAATTTTAAAAGTTGTAATGTCATTTTCAAATGATGTTACTTGTTTTTTCTCTTTGGTTTTTATGTTGATTTTAAAAATTTGCTCAGTAGAATTTGCTTTGGCAATGTAATAGACATTCTCGCTTGTTTTATCCCATTGATAATCCGATTTAGAGCCTTTGGGGTCGTTTGTTAGATTTTCCTTTTCCCCTGTCTCTAAGTTCAAAATGAACAAGTCGGTTTCGATTGTATTTTCTTTTATGTTTGGTGTTCCAACAGAATACAAAAGATACTTTCCATTGGGTGATACTTTGGGCTTTCCAACTCTTTTTAAGGAAAGTAACAATTCAGGTGTAAAAGTAATTTGGCCATTATAAATGAACAATGGCTCTATTGGGAAATATTTCCATCCAGAATCAATAATAAATTTGCTGAATTTCACATTAAATAGTTCTAACAACTCCTTTCGATTCATTTTTTGTAGCTTTTCTAAATCCTGATTCATCATAAAGAACGGAACATAGGGTACCTTGTCGGGCGGCATTGAATGAAGTATAGAATCCAACACAGGATTCATCAAAGGCTGAGAGAATATGTTTCCAATAGCAAAAAGAAACAAGCTTAGGATTAATATTTGCTTCTTCATCAAAACACCTTCCTGAAATTTTTTAAAAAACAAAATTAAGAAGTTAATAGAAAATGTATTATTTTTGTTTTTAAATGCTTCTAAACAAAGAGAATTATGGAAAAGCTTCGAATTGGATTTCTTGCATCACACAATGGAAGCAATTTGCAGGCAATAATTGATGCAATTAAAAAAGGAGAATTAGATGCAATTCCCTGCGTGGTCATTTCGAACAACTCCAATGCCTTTGCTCTCGAAAGAGCCAGACGCGAAGGGATTCCAGCGTATCACATCAGTTCAAAACATTTTGAAACCGAGGAAGAACTGGACAATGCAATTCTCGAAACCCTTTTGAAGCACGATGTCAACATTGTTTGCCTTGCAGGATATATGAAAAAAGTTGGTCCAAAAGTGTTAAGACATTTCAAGAATCGTGTTTTGAACATTCATCCTGCCCTACTACCAAAGTTTGGTGGCAAAGGAATGTATGGGAAATTCGTTCACGAAGCTGTTTTAAAGGCTGGTGAAACGCAATCGGGTTGTACAGTTCACCTCGTCGATGAAATTTACGACCACGGACGAATTCTTGGGCAAAAGGTCGTCCCCGTTTATCCCGACGACACCGTCGAAACCTTGTCTGCAAGGGTTCTTGAACAAGAACATAAATTATATCCCGAAGTCCTACAAAAAATCGCAAAGGGGGAAATCCAATTAGATTAAAATCGGTCTAAATGGTAGCCACCATCAACATTGATGACTTGTCCAGTAATAAAATTTGAACAGGTTGCGAAGAAGTAAACTGCGTCGAATACATCTAATATAGTACCATATCGTTGCATCGGAATTTTGTTCGGGGGAATCATAGGAGAATCAATTTGATTCGGTTCGTAAGGAATAAAAATTGTTCCTGGATTTACACAATTTACACTTATTCTGGGAGCTAATTCTTTCGCAAGAGACTTTGTCAGTTGAATCACCCCAGCTTTAGAAATGTTATAAGGGATTCTTCCCTTCCAAGTTTCAATCCCGCCAAGTGAACCAATGTTAATAATTCTGGAACCATCCCGTGCAAATTTCGAAAAAACTTTTGCAACGAAAAGATACGCTTTTAAATTAATCGCAATTGTTTCTTCCCAAACTTGCTCCTCAAGTTCGTCCAAAGCAAACCGCAAAGGAAAAATGCCAGCGTTGTTAACAAGCACATCTGGAACGCCAAACTCCTTAAAAACATTTTCGAATGTCTTTTCTATTGCTTTCGTTTCCTTTAAATCCAAAGAAAATTTATGAATTTTTACACCGAAATTTTTGGTAATGTACTTTTCGGTTTCTTCTGCCTCTTTTTCTGACTTATTGTAATGAATAATTACATCCCAACCCTTGCGTGCAAACTCAATTGCTAAGCCTTTCCCAATTCTTCTTCCACTTCCTGTAATCAATACCAATGACATTATTCTATTAACTTGTGTTAAATTTAAATTTTATGTAAAAACAAATTTAAAAATGTTATTTCTTATTTTTTTACTTTTGATTTCGCCCAACATTTACGCCGAAAAATATAGAGTTTTCTTCAAAGATAAAGGCGAAGGAGAATTTTACAAAGGAACTACATTGTTCCAACTTGCCGAAAATTCAATTTCCGAAAGAAGCAAAATCCGCCGAGCCAAAATTTTCCCAAAAGATTCTCTTGTTACTTCCCAAGATGTGCCAATTAACCCCGAATACATAAAAACAATTGCAAGCCAAGGAGCAGAAATTAAACTTAAACTCAAATGGCTAAATTATATTGTTATTGAAATCGATAGTCAGAAGATAAGTAAAATCCAATCCCTGCCGTTCGTTAAGTTTGTTCAAAAGATTGGCAACAAAGTACCTCGTGAGTTACTTTTCAACTCTGTAAATCAGGAAAGCAAAATTGATTTGAAAAAAGAAATTTTTCTCAACATTGCCGAAAATCTGCAATATGGTGAAAGTTACAACCAGTTGCGAATGCTTGCTATCGATAAACTTCATTCTTACGGAATCTTTGGCGAAGATGTTCTTTTGGGAATACTCGACTCTGGTTTTCGATGGAAAACACACAAAGGTTTAAAAAACTCAAATGTTGCTGCAGAATTTGATTTTCTCAACAATGATACAATCACAGGAAACGAAGCAAACGATGTTCCATCCCAAGATGGACACGGAACTATGGTTTTCTCAATAATTGCTGGCTTTTCACCCGGAAAGTTAATAGGTTCTGCTCCATTTGCCAATTTTGCATTAGCCAAAACCGAAAGCATCCCTTTCGAAAGCCACTTCGAAGAAGATTGTTTCGCCTCTGCCTTGGAATGGTTCGACTCTTTGGGTGTTGATGTTGTTACCTCTTCATTAGGATATTCCCAATTTGATTCAACTGAAATTAGCTACGATTTTGATGAACTTGATGGAAAAACCACACTGGTTTCCGCTTATGCAAACTTTGCGAAAAGGCTTGGGATTTGCCTTGTTGCCTCCGCTGGCAATAAGGGACCCCGAGATTCAACAATACAAGCCCCAGCAGAAGCCTTAAGTGAAATTGCAATCGGAGCCGTTGCTCCTACGGGCGATACTGTGCTAAAGTTCTCTTCCCGTGGACCAACCGCCGACGGAAGAATTAAGCCCGATTTCCTTGCACAAGGCAAATCCGTAATTTCATTCTCAGCCGTTAATCCCGACACTCTACTCTACGGAAGCGGAACTTCTGTTGCATCTCCTTTGTTTGCTGGTGGGGTTGTTTGTTTACTCTCGGCTTTCGAAGAACTTACCCCCGACACAGTTATTTCATTGCTGAAAAGTTTTGCTTCCAACAAAGAACATCCTAATAATACACTTGGATGGGGAATACCCGACTTTTTCGCCTCTGCAATTAATTACGACATTTTAATTTCTTATCCTATCACATATTCCATCAACAATCGACAAAGAATAATTTTTAAAGCAAAATACACATATCCTATTCGAAAGGTGAACTTGTTTTTAAAAGGCGAATCTGAATCAGATTTTAAACTTCACGAAATGAACTATTCTGAATACTATGATTTGTATTACTTCGATTTAAATCCCAACACTGGGGACTCCATCTTTCAATACTTTGTTGTCGCCCAATCAACTGATGGACGGGAGAGAAGGAAGCCTTTTTACCAAAACAAAACTTTTGTTTTGAAAATGGGTATGGAATCATCAAACGTTAACACGATTTTAGATACAAATTACATAAGATTAAGCTTCTTTGCTTCGGAAAATTCATCGATACTTTATCCAACATTGCTTGAATCAAGCGGAGAATTATACTTCGACACGCCAACAATTAACTCCAATTGGATAAAAGTTGCAGTGGTGAGCTTACTTGGCGAAGTTGTTTTCGAAAAGAAATTTAACCCGAAATATGCAATTAAAAGATTTAATTTTTTGTAATTTTAACAAAAATAATAGGTTGCAGGGATGAAAGAATTAACTAAAAAAGTTGAGCAG
>RCNO01000011.1 GCA_003731685.1 Bacteroidetes/Chlorobi group bacterium MS-B_bin-24 | reverse complement strand
AGTCCGTGAAGAAGATTAAGATTAATATCAGCATTGTTTGCGTTGAAAATATCGATAATTTTTCTCCCCTTTGGATGTCTCTAATGCATAATTCGGGTTAAATCTATTTTTTAACAATTGTTCTGGAGCGGCAAACATCCAGTCGCCCACTTCTTTGTGGAAAGACATCGGATGTTTGCGAAACATCCGATGTCTGAAATAGCTTGTTGGGGCGACTGGCCGGTCGCCCCTACATTTTTGGCACCATAAGATAACATTATAAAGAGACAAACCCATAGGTCCGCATTGTTAATATTATTGTGGCAATGTTGGGCAATTAATAAATTACCCCTACAAGAACCATTTAAATAATTAAAACTATTGGGTGGGTTGTCTTGAATAATCATCTATTAATAAAATATCATCGAAACCTCCATTAGAAAATTAGTGCGGGATTTTGCTCACATTTATATTCACAAAAGCAAATGAACTTTCTTATAGAATTCCCTTTTCACGAAGGAATTTTTCGAGTTCCTCTTCGGAGGAAATTTTTATACTTCGACCTTTACTGCCATCAAGGGGACCAACAATGCCCACCCTTTCCAGCTCGTCCATTATCCTTCCAGCGCGATTGTAGCCAATCTTTAATCGACGCTGAAGCATCGAAGCAGAAGCCTGTTGGTATCGAACAATCAAACGCGCCGCTTCGACAAACAAAGTGTCGAACCCACTGCGGTCAAAATCCTCTCTGGAGTCTTTGTTGTCCTCTACACTTGGCAAATAATATGGTTTAGAAAATCCTTTCTGATTGCCGATGAACTCGCAAATTCGTTCGATTTCCTCGGTTGAAAGAAAAGCATTTTGAATGCGAATTGGATGCGGGCTTCCGTTCGGAAGGAAAAGCATATCGCCATTTCCAAGTAACTGCTCAGCACCAATAGTATCGATGATTGTTCGCGAATCAACTTTCGAAGCAACCAAATATGCAATTCGTGCTGGGAAATTTGCTTTAATCAAACCCGTGATAATATCTACCGAGGGTCTTTGCGTTGCAACAACCAAATGGATACCCACAGCTCGGGCAAGCTGAGCCAAACGAATTATCAAAGCCTCGATTTCCTTCCCAGTGGTTAGCATCAAATCTGCTAATTCATCGATAATCGTAACAATATATGGCATCTGCCGATGTACAAATTCGGGGTCGTTTTTAAACAAGCCATCTTGAACTTTCTTGTTGTATTCAACAATATTTTTCTGCTGTACCGAATGAAGAATATCATATCTGCTTTCCATTTCGGCAACAAGAGCCTTCAAAACCAGAACGGCATCCGATGGTTCCGTAATTATTGCATCATCAATCTCGGGCGAGACTGCAAGATAATGATATAACAGCTGTTGGTAATGTGTCAATTCAACCTTTTTCGGGTCGATTATTACGAATTTCAAATTCTTGGGATGCATTTTATAAATCATTGAAGCAATAATAGTATTGATACCAACACTTTTGCCTGAACCTGTAGCGCCAGCAATCAACAAATGTGGCATCCTTGCAAGGTCTTCGACAAAAACTTCTCCCGAAATTGTTTTACCCAAAATTATCGGCAATCTATAGTTCGGGTTAACACGAGCATTCTTCAAACAATTTCCAAAACGAACCACTAATGGCTTGCGGTTGGGAATCTCTATTCCGACGGTTCCTTTCCCGGGAACCGGGGCAATGATTCTAATACCTTTGGCTTTTAAACCAAGAGCAATATCGTCTGCCAAGCTTTGAATTCGACTGAGCTTTATTCCCGGCGCTGGAACAAATTCATAAAGAGTGACCACCGGTCCGGGAGTAACAGTTAAATTTTCGATGTAGATTTTAAATGTCTCGAGTTTTTCCTGCAAAAGTCGAGCATTTAACTTTAATTCTTCTTCATTTATTTGAAACTTGCTCTCATCATCAATCAACAAATCAATCGGCGGAGGAATATAGCGTATTTTTTCGTCTAAAGCCAAAGTCGATATTGGCGAAAATGCTTGTGTCTTATTGCTTGTTTCGCCATTGCTTTCGGGAGTTTCTGTTTCTTCGACAACAACGGTAAGTTTTCTTTCGCTCGGCGGAATATAGTCAGTAGTTGTTCTTGGAATTTCTGTTGGCTTTGACTCTTCGTTATTACGAACAAAATTTTCATCCTCAAAATCGTTAAATGATTCTTCCCTTTTATCACTTTCAATAGGTTCAAAGTCTTTATTTTCTTTTTCATCCCTTGCTTTGTCGAAATTCTCAAGTAAAATTCTCGCTGTGTCTATATCATCTGCTGTTCGAGGTTCAATCTTACTTTCCTCTAATTGTTCCCCTTTGTCAACATTTTTATCTATTGTTGGAATTGATTTATATTCGACATCAGGTTTCGGACTTTTAAAGGTGGAAATTACTTTTTGGAAGAGGCTTTTGGAATACTTTTCCACGCTAATATCGAATGCAAAGATAAGAGTAACCGAAAGGGCAAACAGGTAGAAGATGAATGCACCAACAAGACCAATAAAGTTTGAAGTCATTGTAGCAAGGTAAGTTCCTATTAAGCCAACCCAATAGTACGGAATATTCAGATTTAGCCAAAGATTTACAGCACCAAGCAAACTTGTAAAAAACAAAGAGAAAAGCAAAAGATAGACCGTCCAATTGACCAATTTCCCACGAAAATTCTGGGTAATAAGTAACTTCACCGACCATAACAACAAAAGAATAGGCAGAGTAATCGAAAAGAAACCAAAAGTTTTATTTATGAAAAAATTAGAAACAAGTGCCCCAACAGGTCCGAGCCAATTGGATATTTCTTTGATTTTACCCAATGCAGGACCAGTTCCTTTTAATGCTTCGAAATAGTCTTTCAGAGTAAGACCAAAAACAAATTCGTCTTTGGGAGAATAAGAAATGATAGCAAGGAAAATAAATATGCTCAAAAAAATAGTAAAAATAGATACAATGCGAATCACCCTTTGGTATCTTTGCAAGATTTGAGCTCGCAAATCTTCGGCAGAGCGGGACTCTGTCGAAGAGCTGTTAGCTTTTTCCGCCTTCGTTTTTTTCCTGTACTGAATTTCGATGTTATCGTCCTTGCCCATTTATTTTAAGCTAACAAAAGAAAAGCCATTCGACACAGGAACAACAGAAACTTTATCTAATTCTACAGCGAACTCAATATCCCGCTCGAAGCCCGATTGAATAAGCAGTTTGCCGTGGTCTGTGGTTTTGATGAAATCAAGCAGATTATCGCGATGCAAGCGATACAAGTCCAAAGCCGCAACCGAGGCATCATTTAAATGAATTTCCTCGCTTTCTGCAAGCCCTTGTTTCAATAAATCTACCAAACATCCGCAAAAAATAGAGTCTTCGAATGAAAAACGCAGATTATTACCTGAACAAATTAAAACTACCCTATTCTTTGAACCTATTTTTAACTTGTCCAATATTACTTTGCATACCGAAGATATATTCAAGAATGAGCCAATGAAAAAATTTCTAACACCAACTCCTTTTTTGAACAAAGCACTGCCGTTTGTAGTGTCTAAAATTAAGCTTTTTCCTTGAACAAATTCAAAAGTGAAATTGTAAGGCGAATTGTCAAAATGGTAACCTTCGATTTTAGTGCAATTTCTTTCCCCGCAAAGCAATACATTCTCTTTGTCCAGTCTGTTGTAAATTGTCATCGCTTCGTTCGAATCCGTTACAGGTATCACTTCTTTAGCACCATTATGCAACGCAAAACACAAAGTGGTGCCCGCTCGCAAAATATCAACTCCTACGATTGCAATTGTTTCTTGATTTATGCTGTTAAAATCAAAAGAAATTGGAACAAAATGTGTTTCAATCAGAACCAACTTTACCCCGCTACTTCCCCAAATCAAAAATCAAAATTAAATAAAAATTTTCATTTTTCTTCTTAATTCTTTTTAAAATTTTCAAATTATGAAAGCTTGGAAAGCAGAGTTATTATTGTTTGTTATTACAATTGTTTGGGGAGCGACTTTTTCCTTTACCAAAATTGGACTGGAATTCGCTTTTCCTTTTCAGTTCACTACTTTAAGATTTGCAATTGCATTGATACTGTCCCTTTTACTTTGGTGGAAAAGTTTCGTTAAGATAAACAAAACCAACTTCCTAAATGGCTCGATACTTGGTCTTTTTTATGCTGGCGGATTTATTTTGCAAACTCTTGGCTTACAATTTACTTCCGTTACAAAATCTGCATTCATCACTGGTTTATCCGTCGCACTTACTCCATTTGCATACAAACTAATTGAAAGGAAAAAAGTAACTCTTTACCAGTGGTTGGGCATTTTCTTCGTTGTTGTTGGATTATACTTTTTCACAAACCCAGAAATAAGCAATATAAACATTGGAGACCTATTGACCCTGATTTCAACTTTCTTTTGGGCTTTTTATCTTGTTTATATGAATAAATTTACTGAAAGCATTGTTAATTTCTCCGAAACTGCCCAATTGGTAATTACTCAATTTTTAATTGTCTTTGCTTGCAGTCTCATTGGATCTATAATCTTCGAAAAGCCCGAAACATTGCAATTCAACCACAAGTTAATCATTGCACTTTTATATAATGGAATCATTGCCTCTGTTGTTTTAACTTCGATTCACACAAGCGTCCAAAAATATACAACCCCAGTCAAAGCAGGTTTGATTTTTTCGCTCGAGCCAATTTTTGCAAGCATATTTGCTCTGTTCATTTTCAACGAAATTCTGAAAGCCATCGAATATTTCGGTGCATTTCTAATCCTTCTTGGAGTTGCAATTTCCGAATTTGGCGAAATCATTTCGACTGCAATATTGGCAAAGTTCAATAGAAACGTTTTAAAGAAAAGCCAACCATAATTATAAATTTCTGTTTAATTTTGTTTGTTAAAACATTAAATAGTATGGCAAAATCTAAATTTACATTAAACTTTTTCATTGGGCTCTTTGTTGTTGCGGGATTCATCCTCGTAGCAGTAGCTATTATTTGGTTCGGGACTTCAAAACTTTTCCGTGAGAATTTTTACTTTGTTACTTACTTCGAAGGTTCAGTCGAAGGGATTTCGAAAGGTACACCAGTAAAATATCTTGGAGTTCCAGTTGGAAGTGTTTACGAAATTCGTGTCGCCCCCGACGGACGAATGATTGAAGTTATTATGGTCATCGAAAAAACTATCAAAATTTCAGATAGTTTAAGAGTTAAGATTGAGCTTTCGGGCTTAACAGGGGGAAGATTTTTACAATTATTTTATACAAACGACCCATACATTCTTGAATGGCATCCAAAATTAACCTTTACCCCACTGTTTACATTGATTAACTCGGCACCTTCGGGCATCGAAACGCTCGAAGCAGGCGTTCGTGAAGCAGTTAATCGACTGATGGAGTTCCAATTTCGCGAAGTCTCGGAAAAAATTGTCCAATTCCTAACAGATGCTTCCAACTTCCTTACAAACGAGGAGCTTCTAACTACAATCCGCAACCTTCAGCAAACCACTGAACATTTAAGTTCTTTCGCCTCGAAAATGGATACTTCAAACATCATTATGGAATTGGAACTTGCATCCAAGAACATTGTAACCATTACACATAAATTGGAAATGTTCGCCGATTCGCTCCAAAAAGAAGTCTCCGATGCCCGAATTGCTTCGCGAATTGATTCTACTTTCCGTAGAGCCGACAGCTTGATAAATTTCGGAACAAACTTCGTTTATGTTTTTGGCACCAAAGCAGAACTGCTCACTTTTACTATTAACGATTTAATCAACGGTTTGAAGCGTTCGAATGCAATGATACAAAAGCTCATCCGGGAATACACAATCAATCCCGGTCAACTTTTGCTTAGCGAGCCGCCACCAAAAGATGAAAAATAAATGGAGGACGATATGGAAATTCCTCAAAAACTTATTGAAATACTGTGCAAAACTAATTATGTTGCTGTTCTAACAGGGGCAGGAATTTCCGCCGAAAGCGGTATTTCGACTTTCCGAGACCCCGACGGACTTTGGGCAAAATTCAATCCTATGGAGTTGGCAAGTATCGACGGATTTATGTCGAATCCACAACGAGTTTGGGATTGGTACCAATATCGGCGAAAAATCATACACGAAGCAAAACCTAATCCCGGGCATTATGCACTTGTCGAAATGGAAAAAATTTTCCCCCAATTCACCTTAATCACCCAAAACGTTGACCGACTGCACCAACAGGCTGGTTCCACGAATGTTATCGAATTGCATGGAAACATTATCGAAAATCATTGTTTCAATTGCAAAACACCATACAAAGTCGAAATAGACCTGTCGAGTGGGACAATACCACGCTGCCCTGTTTGTGGCGGATTGATTAGACCTTCTGTTGTTTGGTTCGGCGAAATGCTGCCAGTGGATGCACTCGAAGCAGCTGAACAATCTGCACGCGAATCCGATGTCTTCTTCAGCATTGGAACTTCTGCAGAAGTTTACCCGGCTGCCAACCTCCCATACATCGCCAAACAGTCGGGTGCAGTTCTGGTCGAAGTCAATCCAAACCCAACAGTGCTATCTCCTTATGTAGACTACAAAATCGCTGAAACTTCGGCAAAAAGTCTCCCGCGAATTGTCGAATTGCTCAAACAAGCAAAAGGAATGTTATGATTGTCGGCATTGGTATCGATATTATCGAAGTTGCAAGAATCAAAGAAGCGATTGAAAATTACGGAGAGCGTTTTTTGAAAAGAGTTTTCACAGAAAATGAAATAAAATACTGCGAGGAGTTTAAAGAAAACAAGTATGTTCATTATTCTGCAAGATTTTCGGCAAAAGAAGCGTTCAGCAAAGCGATAGGAACAGGGCTTACACAAGGATTCAAACTTAACAGCGTTGGCATTGTCAACAACTCCAATGGCAAGCCCGAAATCGAACTTTTAGGCGAACTCAAAGAAAAATGGGGTGATTTCAAAATTTTTGTTAGCTTGTCTCACATTAATACTCATTCTACTGCAGTGGTTATTATAGAGAAGTGATTTTGTCATAAAAACAACAAGATGGAATTAACAATTGCCTTAATTTATGTAAATTCAATAATTTATCGAACCAAAATCCTTCCGATAAAAAACAATTTCCCAAAGATTTCGTTAAATTAAAATTATCAAGAGGGAAAACTTGGCAGAAGGAAATACAAATTCACGAAAGATAAAATTTGTTTTAAAAAACAAACGTGCTTATCACGATTTCGACATCATTCAAAAATATGAGGCTGGAATTGAATTGAAAGGAACAGAAGTGAAATCTATTCGGCAAGGACGCTGCAATATTCAGGATTCATATTGCACATTTCTAAATCCAAAATCTCACGAACTCTTTTTAGTTAATTTCCACATTAGCCCATACGAACCTGCAAGCCAATTTAATCACGACCCCCGAAGACCGCGTAAACTTCTTCTTCACGCAAAGGAACTTGCCCGGCTCAAAGTCGCAGTCGAACAAAAAGGATTTACAATTATACCACTTTCGGTCTATTTCTCTGGTCCCTATGTCAAAGTTGAAATTGCCCTTGTAAAAGCCAAGAAAAAATATGATAAAAGAGAAACTATCAAGAAAAAAGAAATGGAACGCGAAATTTCTAAGAGGTTAAAAGTATGATGAAAAAAAAATTATTCCCGCCTGTCAACGAGCAAATGGACATTATCAAAAGCTTTGCCGAAGAAGTTTTTCCCGAAGACGAGTTAGTCCGCAAACTGGAAAACTCAATCAAAACCAACATGCCCTTAAAAGTAAAATTAGGATGTGACCCCAGCAAGCCCGACTTACATATAGGGCATTCGGTGGTTTTAAAAAAATTACGACAATTTCAAGACTTAGGACACAAAGCCATTCTTATCGTTGGCGATTTTACAGCAATGATTGGAGACCCTTCGGGAAGGAACAAAACTCGACCACCACTGACAATGGAAGAGACCAGAATCAACGGGAAAACATATCTCGAACAAGCCACGAAAATACTTTCGCCCGAAAATCTCGAAGTTCGTTTCAATTCCGAATGGTTAGGCAAAATGACCTTTGCCGATGTAATTAATCTTGCATCGAAATACACTGTTGCACAGATTCTTGAACGAGATGACTTTGCTTTGCGTTATAAAAACGGAATCCCAATAAGCATCCACGAAATCCTTTACCCTTTGGCACAAGGAATGGACTCGGTTGCTATCGAAGCAGATGTTGAGCTGGGCGGAACCGACCAAAAGTTCAACCTAATAGTTGGCAGGGAACTCCAAAAAGCCTTTGGCAAAGAACCTCAATGTGTTGTTCTTATGCCTATCCTCGAGGGCACCGACGGCGTCGAAAAAATGAGCAAATCACTTGGGAATTACATCGCATTGACTGATTCACCAAGGGAAATGTTCGGAAAAGTAATGTCGATTCCCGACGAATTAATAGTGAAGTACTTTAAATATGCTGCTTTTGCAAGCGAAGCAGAAGTTTCCGCAATGGAAAAAGGACTAAAAGATGGCTCTCTCCACCCAAGAAACGCCAAGGTCGAAACTGCCAAAAGAATTGTTGCATTGTATTACGACAATGAAACTGCCGAAAAAGCTTTTCAGGAATTCGAAAAAATTTTCGTAAAAAAAGACATTCCCGATGAAGTGGAGACTTTTGAAATCGAAGCAGAGCAACCGAAGCAGAATATTGTCGAAATTCTGGTGCAAAGCGGCCTTGCCCCATCGAAGAAGGAAGCTCGCCGCATCATCGACCAAGGCGGTGTTTACGTCGATGGTGTCAGAGTTTCCGACTCTAATCTTCAGTTAGACTTATCGCAAAAAAAATTGATTAAATATGGTAAAAGAAAATTCCTTTATGTAAAAATAAAAAATGGCTAAAAATGGAAAAATTATTTGATTTTTTGAAAAAAGTTGACCTATTCAAAAATCTTCAAAATGAAGAGCTGATACCAATTTTGCAGAACATAGAGTTCAAAGAGCTTAATCCCGGGGAACATCTTTACCTCGAAAATTCTCCCCGCGAGGGAATGTATATTGTTGTCGATGGAAAAATTGAATTGTACAAAAAGTCTCCATTTGGAGAAGAGAAGAAGCTTGCATTTTTCGGTAAATACGATTTCCTTTCCGAAGGGGCTCTTTTGGACGATTATCCCCATTCAACAAATGCAATTGCAAAAGAACCAACAAAAGTGATTTTCCTAAGCCGGGAAAAATTCACAAACATTTTACAACAAAACCCTGCAACTGCCTCGAAAATCATCTCCGAGATTTCGCGGGTGATTGCAAGAAGAATGAGACAAACAACAAACCAGGTTGTAAACGCCGCCGCTCAATACGTCTCGGGCCGCGTCCGAATTGAACACGACCTACTTGGAACAAGAGAAGTCCCCGCGGAGCTGTACTATGGCATTCAAACACTGCGAGCATTAGAGAATTTCGCTATCACTGGGATTCCAATTAGCCATTTCCCTGAGCTAATTGTTGCCCTTGCCCAAGTTAAATATGCCTGTGCTTTGGCAAATCACCATCTTGGCTTGCTCCCGGAAAACATTAAAAACGCAATCGTCCAAGCCTGTCAGGAAATTATCGAGGGCCGCTTCCATACCCACTTCGTTGTCGATATGATTCAAGGCGGGGCAGGAACTTCGACCAATATGAACGCTAACGAGGTAATAGCCAATCGTGCACTCGAAATTATGGGCTACGAACTTGGGGATTATCAACATTGTCACCCAAATAACCACGTCAATCTTTCCCAATCTACAAATGATGTTTACCCAACTGCACTGAGAATTGCTTTCATCAATGCTACCAAAAAACTTTTGCCCGTGCTAAAAGATTTAATCGAATCGTTTCGTGCAAAGGCAAAAGAATTTTCCGGAATCCTGAAAATGGGCAGAACTCAACTTCAAGATGCAGTTCCAATGACCCTTGGCCAAGAGTTCGAGGCTTTTGCAGTTACTCTCGAAGAAGAAGTTGAAAGAATCCAACAAAATATGAATTTACTGCTGGAAATCAATCTCGGTGGAACTGCTATCGGCACTGGAATAAATACTCATCCACAATACAGAACACTCGCCCTGGAATATCTTCGCGAAATTTCTGGCTTACCGCTTGTTTTAGCGGAGAACCTTGTCGAAGCAACCCAAGATACGGGCGCATTCGTGATGTTCTCCTCTGCAATTAAAAGGCTTGCCGTGAAATTGTCGAAGATAGCCAACGACCTAAGGCTTTTGAGTTCAGGACCGCGCGCCGGTTTGAACGAAATCAGCCTACCCAAAATGCAGCCCGGCTCCTCGATTATGCCCGGGAAAGTTAACCCCGTCATACCCGAAGTTGTAAATCAAATTGCTTTCAAAGTTAATGGAAACGACTTGACGGTTACCCTTGCTGCAGAAGCGGGTCAACTTCAATTGAATGTGTTTGAACCTGTTATTGCACAAAGCATATTTGAATCAATCGAAATGCTCAGGAATGGCATCGTAACGTTCAATTATAGATGCGTTAAAGGAATTACTGCTAACGAGAAAAAATGCAGAGAATATGTCGAAAAGTCTATTGGTTTAGTTACCGCTTTAAATCCATACCTTGGATATGAAACATCAACACAACTTGCAAAAGAGGCTTTGGAAACTGGAAAGTCCCCTTACGAACTTGTTCTCGAGAAAAAACTTCTTTCGAAGGAACAATTAGAAGAAATCTTGAAGCCGGAAAATATGATTCAACCAAGTTTGCGGCTCGATTTCACCAAAGACCGCGAATACTAAGGCATAGTTTCTCCGTTTGTTGCGGTTCGCAGTGCAAAACTTAAAAATAAAACAACCTTCCGTAGATTTTATCCTTCGGAAGGTTGATTGTTTTTCTTTCGCAAATGTTTTAATCNGCTATTGTGGGACTTTAAAATGTAAAATTTTTATTTTTCATAAAAATTTCACTACTGAGCGAATTATCTAGTTTGATTTTACAGCGATGAAACAACTTCTGTTACTGTTTTTGCAGCTTCCTCGAATGTCTTTGCCACTCTGAAATTCAAGCTTGAATTTCGAAGAATTTCAAGACCTTCTTCGGCGTTTGTGCCATCGAGCCGAACAATTACGGGAACTTTCACTTCGACTTGTTTCAAAGCCTCGACAATCCCATTTGCAACCTTATCGCATCGGACTATCCCGCCGAAAATATTTATCAACACCGCTTTCACATTTGGGTCAGAAATCATTATCTTGAATGCATTTGCGATTCTCTCGACATTGGCACCACCGCCAACATCAAGGAAATTCGCGGGTTTACCTCCCGACAGCTGAATCAAATCCATAGTCGCCATCGCCAAGCCGGCACCATTGACCATACACCCAACATTTCCATCCAACTTAATGTAGTTCAAATCGTATTTCGAAGCCTCGACCTCGAGTGGGTCTTCTTCGGAAATATCACGCAGTTCGGCATATTCGGGATGGCGGAACAAAGCATTGTCGTCGAAGTTCATCTTGGCATCGAGCGCAATCATTTTGCCATCGGTGGTCAAAACAAGTGGATTGATTTCGAGCAAACTACAATCCAGTTCTTCATACGCTTTAACCAACTGCGTTATAAAGTAAACAAAGTTCTTGAACGGCTCGCCTTTAAGACCCAACCCAAAAGCTAAACGGCGAGCTTGGTATTGTTGGAATCCAATTGCAGGGTTAACCCATTCTTTGATGATTTTCTCGGGGGTTTCTTCGGCTACTTTTTCAATTTCCACTCCGCCTTCGGTCGAAACCATAATCGTGTTTCGTCCATTCTTTCGGTCGAGCACGATACCAGCATAGTACTCTTTTTCAATCGAAACACCTTCTTCGAGCAAAAGCTTGCGAATTATTGTCCCGGCTTGCCCGGTTTGAACCGTTACAAGCTTTTTCCCAAGCATTTTAACAGCATACTGGTAAACTTTGTCGGCAAGATTTTCACCCGAAACTACATTGACGCCACGAACTTCTTTGCCAAAAAGTTCGACAGGGGCATTTGTTTCTGGGTCGTAAACAATTCCTTTGCCACGCCCCCCAGCAAAAACCTGTGCCTTGACGACGACAACTTGCCTGCCTTGCGATTCAAAATCGTTGTATGCAACCTGCCCAGCATCGTATGCCGAGAACACAACTCGATTAAACAAAACAGGAACATTGAATTTTTTCAATAATTCCTTTGCCTGATACTCGTGGATTTTCATAATATCTGTTTATTTTAATGAGACAAATTCAAAACTACAAAATTATTTAATTTCCTCTTTGCTGATAACAACCAACACCTGCTCGGAATCAACTTGCTGTCCAGCTTCCACATTTATCTGACTAATTACACCTTCGATTGATGAATATAAAGTAATTTCCATCTTCATCGCTTCGACAACAATAATTGGAGCTCCTTCGTCAACTTTTTGCCCAACTTCGACTAAAACTTTTACAACACTTCCCGGCATCGGCGGCTTAATCTGTTCGATGTTTTTGTCTTTCCCTTCTTCTTCGAGTTCAATCTTTGTCTCGGAGTCATCCGATTTTTGAATAACAAATTGTTCACCATCAATAAAAACATAAGCGAACTTATCATCGGTTGCAACGTAAACTGCTTTCTCTTCTTCGCCAATTCTAATTTTCAAGATATGGTCGGAATATGATTTGATTTCTGCATTCTTTGAGTTGCCATCGATAACAATCTGCTCGCCGTTTGTTTCAACTTGATACTTTTTCCCTTTGTAAATCAAATCCATAAAAGCTCCTTAATTTTTACCCATTGCAATTTCCCAATGCCCAAGCGATTGCCAAGGCGAAGGTATTTCCTCTTTTACATTCGAAACTCGAGCAACCTTTCGCTTTGATTTGAATGCGAATTCTGCACCAGCAAGTGCAAAGTCGATTAAATCTGGACTGGGTAAATGCTTTCCTTCGAAATGCTTCTCAATAAAATTAGTATAAGTATTGCCAGCAATCCATTCAGGATGTTCCAAAACTTTAATCATAAACCCAATCGATGTCTTGGTTCCAAGAATTACTGTATTTTTTAAAGCATTTATCATTCTTTTTCGGGCTTCTTCGCGATTTCTTCCCCAAACAATTAATTTTGCCATAATTGGGTCGTAGAAAACGGGAACTTCGCAACCCTGATAGATACCTAAATCGAAGCGAATTCCCGGTCCAGTCGGTTCGCGCAGGAACAAAATTTTCCCACTGGATGGCAAGAAATTGTTCTCTGCATCTTCGGCATAGATTCGACATTCGATTGCGTGACCATTCTGGCGAAGCTCTTCCTGCGTAAATGGCAACTTTTCGCCATTTGCAATTTGGATTTGAAGCTTGACAAGGTCTATTCCTGTTGTCAGCTCGGTAATTGGATGTTCAACTTGGATACGGGCATTGACTTCGAGGAAATAAAAATTTTTATCTTTATCCAAAAGGAATTCAACAGTTCCAAGATTCGTATACCCAGCAGCCTTGATTGCTCGGACCGCAGTTTCTCCCATACGACGGCGAAGCTCGGGGTCCAATGCCACCGATGGTGTCTCTTCGATTATTTTTTGATGCCGACGCTGAATCGAACATTCTCTTTCGAACAAATAGACTGCGTTACCATAATTATCGGCTGCGACTTGGAATTCTATATGCCGAGGCGATTCAATATACTTTTCCAAATAAATTGCATCGCTTTTAAATGCAGAAATAGATTCACGAATTGCAGAATTTACTGAATCGGCGAGTTCGGCTTCGGAACGAACAATTCTCATACCTTTGCCGCCACCTCCATCAGAGGCTTTGACCAAAACGGGATAACCAAGCTCGGCAGCATATCTTTTGAATTCTTCGATTTCCTTTGTTGCAGACTTCATCCCGGGAATTATTGGAACACCTGAATTCAACATAGTTTGACGGGATTGCACTTTCGAACCAAGCAATGACATCGACTCGGGATTGGAACCGATGAAAATCAAACCAGCGTCCCTTACCATTCGGTTAAACTCTGCTTGCTCCGAAAGAAAGCCATATCCGGGATGAATGGCATCGCATCCCGTTTGCTTTGCAGCGTTAATTATTGCCTCCATATTAAGATAAGATTTCAACGGTTGGGATTCCCCGATGTACACAGCTTCGTCGGCAAGAAGAGTGTGTAACGCATTTCTGTCGGCATCGGAATACACTGCTACGGAGCAGATGCCAAGTTCCTTGCAAGCTTTGATAATCCTACAAGCTATTTCACTTCGATTTGCAACAAGGATTTTCTTTATCATTTCGATTTTGTATCAATTTAAAACTATAAATTTATAAATTTGCTTTGAAGTTGAAAAATGATTAATGTTTACAACTCAAATTTCTAAAATTGAAAAAATTAGTAAATTTCATAAATTTTAATGACTTATAACGAAAAACATTAAACAAAATAAATAAATTTTGTAATCATAAAGTTTTAAGTTCAAATTTAATTCTTGTGGGGGCGAACCTATATGTTCCCCTCTTTGAATTACATTCTATGACGATATGTTTTATAGGGGCAATTTATAAATTGCCCTTACAAAATATTTGTTTGATTTAAATACTGAATGGAATGTCGCGAGTAATCACCGCGAACTAAATATTTCCTTTGCCTTTTCGTTACTTTAATTTCAAGGAGATTGTAATATGAAAAGGGCGTTTCTTGTAATTTTGGCTTCAATTTTTTGGATAAATTCCTCTTTATTTTCCCAAAAAATACTAATCCCAATGGATTTGACGCAAACAGACCACCTGAAATCCTACGGTTTAGCATATTGGACATTAAAGCATGGGCAAACGGTCGACTGGCTATTGAACTACCGCGGTGGCTCGTTTATGACCGACTATTCCGAGAAGGTCGAAACCGAGGCGCGCATCCGCGGCGTATCGTTCGAAATTATCGACGGAGCCACAGCCGCCCAAATTTACGCCGAAGTCCAAAGCAACGACGTCAATATGGAACTAATCCATCTGGAAAAAGCACCTAAAATTGCCCTCTATGCCACCCCGGGAACACAACCTTGGGACGATGCTGTGCTCCTTGCCTTAAATTATGCCGGGATTGACCACGATGTCATTTGGGACGAAGAAGTGCTGCAAGGCAAATTGTCTGAATACGATTGGCTCCATCTTCATCACGAAGATTTTACAGGGCAATACGGAAAATTTTGGGCTTCCTTTTCGAATGCTCCTTGGTATATTGAACAGGTTACCATCAACGAAGCAATGGCAAAAAAGCTTGGTTTTGCAAAAGTATCGGAAATGAAAAGAGCAGTTGCCCTACGAATCCGCGAATACGTTGCCAATGGTGGTTTCCTGTTTGCAATGTGTAGTGCAACTGATACCTATGATATAGCTTTGGCATCACAAAACACCGACATTTGCGAATCTATGTTTGACGGGGACCCTGCCGACCCCGATGCAAATTCAAAACTTGACTACTCTCAAACTCTTGCCTTCGAAAATTTCAAGCTAGTACTCGACCCATTTATCTACGAATTCTCAGATATCGACTGTCCGCCTAATATTTATGCGCTCGACCCCGAAAACGATTACTTTACCCTTTTCGAGTTCTCTGCCAAGTTCGACCCTGTCCCTTCTATGCTTACTCAAAACCATGTAAATGTCATCAAAGGATTCCTGGGGCAAACAACTGCCTTCCATTTGGACAAAATCAAGAAAAATGTTACAATTATGGGAATTAAGGAAGGAACCGACCAAGTGAAATACTTGCACGGAAACTTTGGAAGAGGTATGTTCACTTTTTACGGCGGGCACGACCCCGAAGATTACCAGCACGCAGTCGGAGACCCACCGACCGATTTGAGCCTGCACAAAAACTCACCCGGTTACCGCTTGATTTTAAACAATGTTCTTTTCCCAGCAGCGAAAAAGAAAACATTAAAAACTTAATAAAGCTTGCTCAAAAAGTAAGTTAAGTAATTAAAATCTTGAAAAACTTATCGGAGTTTCTTGAAAATTTCTACTTTTAACAATTTTATGGGATTCTTCGGGGTTCCATCCAAGCTGTCGAATTTATATGGAATTATCTCCTGCTCGGAGATTTTTTCGACAACATCCATACCTTCGACAACTTTACCAAATATTGTGTATTTTTTTTCTAAATACTGAGCTTCGTCTAAGCAAATGAAAAATTGGCTTAGGTTTTTGTTTGGACCGCTATTTGCCATTGCTACTGTTCCGTAGGTATAGCCAATTTTGTAAATCAAAAGATTTGGGTTGATTTCGTCGGGAAAATATCCGTCATAAATGCTTTTGCCTCCTTTCCCCCATTCATTTTTCTTCGAAGGGAAGCGGGTGCTCCCATCTCCCATTTGAATCAAAAAGTTCTTTGCAATACGATGAATCAAAGTTCCATTATAATATCCACTTCGTGCTAAACCAATAAAATTTTTGACTGTCTTTGGTGCATCATTCCCATACAGAGCAATGGTTATGTTGCCAAAACTGGTCCTCAAAATTGCATATTCGGTTATTTTTATGGAATCGGGATTCACCTGAATGTCGAATTTCAATTTAGAAACAGGAACTGCCTCGCGGTAGTTCTTATCGTTGGTATCGAGCGAGGCTGAACTACGAGCCCCAACCTTCTCTTTTGTCCTACTACACGAGCAGGCAAAAGTTAAACTTACCCCCAAGAGCAAAATGTAGATAAGTCCTACACGAGCCATAATAAAATGATTATACCAAGCAAAAATCTATAAACGATAAAGACAAGAGTTGATTTCTTTTGTAAATATTTTAAAAGGAAAGAAATAGCAAATATTCCGGAAATAAACGCAAAAAATGTTGCAATCAAAACAAAAATGATTTGTTCCTTCGTAATATTATGATAATTCGAAATAAATTCATAAACACCGCTAACCAAAACAGCAGGAATGCTTAAAAGGAATGAAAACCGAGCAGAATCTTCCCTCCGATAACCCAAAAACAAACCAGCAGTTATTGTAGCTCCCGAACGTGACACTCCCGGGAACAATGCAAGCGTTTGCGCCAAGCCAATTAGAATTGCATCAAAAAATGTTATTTTGTCGATGGTTTTGGCAAACTTTCCAGTAACTTCTGCTATGAGCATAAAAACGGCAACAATAATCAAAGCCAAAGCAATCGAAAAGAGGCTTTTGGTTGCATCGCTTTCGATAAAATCCTTCAGAAGGTATCCAATTACAAAAATTGGAATAGAACCAAACCCAATTGCCCAACCAAGACGAGAATTATAACTTTGATTGGCAATGTTTCTTGGCAAGGAAAAAATGTTTTCCCGAGCAAAACTTTTCGAAAGAGCAAGTAATTCATTGCGAAAATAAAAAAGCAGCGACAACATTGTGCCAAGTTGAATTGTTGCCATCGAGGCAGTCCAGATTTTGGGGTCGCTGAAATAATTTCCCCCAATCAATTTGGCTACAATGGTCATATGTGCCGTACTGCTTATGGGCAAAAATTCAGTCAAACCCTGAACTATTCCAACTATAATTGCATAAAGTATTTCCAATTAGCACCTACGATAATTGAAAAACAAAAAACTTTAAGTAGCGAGTCTCTGGCATCGACATCAAAATTGGATGGTCGGGGGATTGACCACCACGATAAATCATTTTCAAATTAATTTTTTGTGAATATGCTACATCCTGAATGATTTTCATAAAAGTTGCCTCGTCGATGTGCATCGAACAACTTGCAGTTGCCAAAAATCCTTGCGGAGCGACTATTCGCATTGCATATTTATTTATTTGCCGATAACCTGCAATTGCGTTTTGAATGTTCTTTTTACTTTTTGTAAACGACGGCGGGTCGAGGATAACAAGGTCGTATTTCTTCCCATCCTGAAATTCTTTCTTCATAAATTCAAGAGCATCGGAACAAAAGAAATTTCCGTTCTTAAAGCCATTAAGTTGAAAATTTTCGCGGGCAGTTTCGATTGCGCTCTTCGAAATATCAACCAGCGTAACTTCTTTGGCATTCCCTAACGCAGCGTTTAAACCAAAGCCACCAAAATTCGAATAGCAATCCAAAACACGCAAGTTCCCCGAAATCCTTCGTATAAATCGTTTATTTAGTTTTTGGTCAAGGAACAATCCCGTTTTCTGCGAGTCGAGCAAATTTACTTTATATTTTATTCCGCTTTCGGTAACAATTACTTCTTTTGGAATTTCGCCATACAGAACCTTTTCGTATTGCTCCAAGCCCTCGAGTGTGCGGAAATGGGTCGAGTTTTTGGCAATTATTCCTTTGCATTTCGGGAAAATGTCCAAAAGAATTTCAACTATTTTCTCAATAAATTTCTCCATTCCCGCAGAGTTGACTTGCAAAGTAAAGTAATCTTCATACTTATCGATAATCAAACCGGGTAGGCAATCCGATTCAGCATAAACAAGCCGATAGCAGTGTTCGGTGGGAAAAATCTTCTCCCGCAACTGCTTTGCATTAAGTATTCGCGATTTGAACACCTTCGAAACATCTTGTACGATAGAAATTTTTAACAAGCGAAGAGCAATTAGACTGTGGGGATTGAAAAAAGCAAGACCCAGACTTGTGCCATCGTTTGTAAAAACTTCGACAATCGAGCCGGGCTCCAACGACGGCACTTTTGCAAGTTCATTGCTATAAATCCACAAGTGTCCGCTTTCTACGCGGGGTATATTATTCGCTCGAAGACGAACCTTCTCCATCGTTTCCAGTTTTGCCAGAGTTAATCCTTGGAAAAATACTTAAATTTTCTCGAATGATAAAAATTCCGCCAACAACAACTTGTGAAAGAAAATTTATCCCGTGAGTAACGGTAGCATAGGCAAGAGATTCTTCGAGACTAATGCCATAAAGTTTGTTCAATGCATTTTGGATAAGAAAATGGTAGAAGCCAATGGCTCCGGGCGTCGGGGCAACAGTATAACCTATTCCCGAAATTATAATNAAAAGGATTGCGTCATCGAAGCCAAGATTAAACTTGTATGCAAAACTAAACGAAAAGAACATAAGATAAAGAGGAACTGTATAGAGCAACCAAATCAAGGCAGACTCAATTCCGAGTTGAAAATATTGCGAAGGTCGCTTGATAACGGTTAATCCAAGAAAAAACTTATCGAATAGGTCTTTTAGCTTTTCATATACTTTTGTCGAAATTGGCTTAATTAATTTATCGAGCAAAAAAATTACCCATCGCTTGTAAAAGCTTAAAATTGCCACAATAATCAATGCAATCGTAGGGTA
The DNA here is from genome assembly GCA_003731685.1 of Bacteroidetes/Chlorobi group bacterium MS-B_bin-24. Lineage (GTDB taxonomy): Bacteria > Bacteroidota > Ignavibacteria > Kapaibacteriales > UBA2268 > Naka2016. The sequence goes on along the minus strand of RCNO01000011.1, from coordinate 42,411 downwards.
AATTATCTTTTCGATATGGAGATTGGGCAATGCTAATTTAAGTTGCTCCCTGAAAAAAAAATACGTAATCACAAATACTAAAAGCAACGAAATTAAATCGATAAATCGCTCCACAACAATTGTTGCAAAGGTCATCGTGAAGGATATTTTTTCCCTTCTGCTATAATAAAATGGACGAATCAACTCACCGCCGCGAGGAATCAAATTGTTCACGGCATAGCCAGCCATAACAGCCGAGAACAAATTCCAAGTCGATTTAGGATTGACAATTGGTTTCAACATTGTTTTCCAGCGCATAGCACGAACCCAATGGGATGCTAACATTACTGGGATTGACAACAAAACCCATAGGTAGTTTGCTCCAACTACATATTTCCCAAACGAAGCAAGGTCAACTTCTTTTATAGAAAGATAGACCAGCCCAATAACAAGCAAAAACGAAACCAAATAGGTAAGGAATTTTCTCCACGAAGAAATTTGTTTCTGTTTGTTTGCCTCCAAAATTCCCCTATTCAGTTTTGGCTTTTAATGTATCCCAAACAAAGTAGACAACTAACAAAGCAAACATAACAAGCGATAGATATTCGGCACCAGCGGAACTTTCCCATTCACCAACAAATTGATATAATCTAACTTTAAAGAACAAAAGCAAAGCCCCAATTACGCCGAAAAGCGAAGCCCCAGCCATAAATCCCGAAGCAATTAAAGTTCCTCGTTGTATTCGGGCATTTCGAAGCTTTTCGTCCTTTGTTTTCTGAATGAAATGGGCAACAAGCCCCCCAACCAAAAGCGGTGTATTCAATGGCAAAGGCAAATACATTCCAAGAGCAAAAGCCAAAGGCGAAATCCCAAGCCAATTCACAAATAAAGCGATGAATACACCAACAAGATACAATATCCAATCGACTTTTGCTTGGGGCGACATCAAAGGCTGAATGACCGCTGCCATTGCATTTGCTTGGGGAGCCACCAGTGGCTCTGCCGACGCCAATGCTTTGTTGTATCGTTCAAGCAAAGCCTTATCCGCTATCTTATTTTCTATTTTGTACAATTCTTCCGCGGTGAAAATGTTTTGATTTCGGACATAATCCTCTCTCGTGAAACCATAGGAAGCATTAAGGATAAAGATGACGAGCCCAACTGTTGCAGCCGAAACAACTGCCCCAAGAAACTTGAAGCTTTCCTGTTTAATCGGTGTCGAACCAATCCAGTAACCAACCTTCAAATCTGTGATGAAACCGCCAGCCATCGACAATGCCGTACAAACAATTCCTCCAATGATAAGAGCACTTATCATTCCCTCCTTGCCCGAAAGCCCGGCTTGGGTCAAAATCAAAGAAGAAAGAATAAGCGTCATCAAAGTCATTCCCGAGACTGGATTTGTCCCAACAATTGCGATTGCATTAGCTGCAACAGAGGTAAACAAAAACGAAATAATTGTAACCGTTAGCAAAGCAATTATTGCCTGCAACGGGGTGATATTCACTCCCAACAGCAAAAACAAAAAGATTGCAACAATAGTAAGAATTATCAAAACAAGGAGAATATGCATTGGGATATCTTTCTGTGTGCGATGCAAATCTTCGGGAGATTCTACCGACGGTTTCCTTTTTTTGCCGAAACCACGAAAGGCAAGCGAAAAAGCATTGCCAATGACCTTCGATGACTTTATAATTCCAATGATTCCAGCCATTGCAATTGCCCCAATGCCAATTGGGCGAACATAAAGCGAAAAAATCTGTTCGGGCGGCATCGATGCAAAGTAATTCGTTCCACCGTTTGCTACAATCGCCCCAATCTGATTGATTAACGGAACGAAAACAAACCAAGAAAGAAAAGAACCAATGGTAATAATCAACGAGTATTTTAGTCCAATCAAATAACCGAAACCAAAAATCATCGCACTAACATTTAGCTGAAAGAGAATCTTCGCCTTCTCGGCAATCAATTCTCCATAGGGAAGCACACGCGATGTAAAAGTTTCTTTCCAAAGATGGAGCGAAGAAAACATAAAATCGTAAATTCCCCCAAGAATACCACTTGTAACGAGGACTCCGGCGCTTTTGCCTCCTTTCTCCCCTGTCACAAGTATTTCAGTGATTGCGGTAGCTTCGGGAAATGGGAATTTCCCGTGCATTTCCTTAACAAAGAACTTGCGAAAAGGTATTAAAAACAAAATTCCCAGAAATCCTCCAAGCATCGAAGCAAAGAAAATCTGGAAAAACGTTGCATTAAGTTTCAAAATATACAAAGCAGGGATTGTAAACACAGCCCCAGCAACAATCACACCCGAGGATGCTCCAATTGACTGCACGATTACATTTTGCCCAAGGGCTTTCCTTTTCTTTGCAGCTGCGGAAATACCAACTGCAATGATGGAAATCGGAATCGCTGCCTCCATCACTTGTCCAATTTTCAAGCCCGAATATGCTGCGGCAGCAGAAAAAATTATCGCCATCAACAAGCCGAGAAACACCGAATAAGACGTTACCTCGGGAAACTTATACTCCGGTTGTAGGATTGGACGATAGACTTCGCCCGGGCGAAGTTCTCGATGGGCATTTTCGGGTAAATGAATAGAACTATTGAGTTGAGTAGTTTCTCCACTCATAATCGCTCCTTATTTTGTGTTAATATTTTTCTACCCAGATTTGAACTAAATTGACAAGGGTTTCGACTGTTTTATTCAAAAAGTCGACCGACAGCCATTCGGTTTTGCTGTGAAAGTTATTTCCACCGGTATAAATATTTGGTGTTGGCAAACCCATTTCCGTAAGCCGGGCTCCATCGGTACCACCGCGAATTGGCTTCCAATATGGCTCGACACCGCTACGAATTGCAGCCTCCCAAAGATTGTCCAAAACAATGGGATGCTTCTCCAAACCATCGAGCATATTACGATACTGATATTTGGTTTCCAAATTGATTTCGGCTTTGGGATATAACATCTTGACTTCGTCGATAATTTTCCGAAGGATTTCTTTTTGCTCCTCCAAGCCCGGAGTTCGAAAATCACGCAAAAGCAACCTCAAAGTAGTTTTGCCAACGCCACCTTCGAGAACGTAAGGATGAATGTAAGGTTCGTATCCTTCGGTTGTTTCGGGAGCCATATCCTTTGGTAAACGAGTGATAATTTCTCCAACGATACGAATAGAATTAACCATAATGCCTTTTGCTGTTCCGGGGTGAATATCTTTGCCAACAATAGTAATGGTGGCTTGGTCGGCGCTAAATGTTTCCTTATTAAGTTCACCGGGCAGATCACCATCGACAGTATAGGCATACCGGACATTGAACTTCTTAATGTCTAAATACTTGGTTCCGTTACCAATTTCCTCGTCCGGGGTGAAACAAATGCGAATTGTTCCGTGGAGTATTTGCGGGTTTTCCATCAGTGTTTGAGCCATTGTCATAATTGCAGCAATTCCAGACTTGTCATCGGCTCCAAGCAAAGTAGTCCCATCGGTTGTAACAATGGTATGTCCAATGCACTTTTTAAGGTTCGGGTTTTCTTCGACACGAATTACAACGCTCGGGTCGTTTGGCAAAACAATGTCCGAACCATCGTAATTTTCGATAATTTGAGGATTAACATTTTCTCCCGAAACTTCGGGCGAAGTATCAAGATGAGCAAGAAAACCAATGTTCGGAACTTTCCCGTAAGCAGGATGGTCGGCAGGAATGTTCGAAGGTATTGTAGCCATCACATAACAATGCTCATCAATTTCTGCGTCTTCGATTCCCATCGCTTTTAGTTCTTCGACGAGAAGTTTGCCCAACTCGAACTGGTTCGGTGTGCTTGGGGTTTCCTGCGAAGCCTCGTTCGATTGGGTATTGATTTTAACATATCGTAAAAACCTGTCTAATGCTGTTTGACCCATTTCACATCTTACAAAAAAAACAAAATTAACAATTTTTGTATATTATCAAATATTTGGCTCAATAATCAAACAAAAGGAAAATAGCACAGTTAATTCTTTGAATGTTTCCACCGACGATGTGTCCACAGCCAAAGTTCAGGTTGTTCTCGGATAACATTTTCGAGCAGTTTGATGTACCTTCGCGTCAATTCAAAAATTCCGCTCTTATCGAACTTCAAATCGCTATGGTCTAATTCAATCAATCGAACTTTGTACCAATAATTTTCCCTGCGGGCAAACCCAACAATGATGGGAACATCATATTTCAATGCAAAATATGCAGGTGAATCGAAAGTTGCGGCTTGCCTGCCAAAAAATTCGACGTAAATGTCGCGGTCTTCTGTAGCACTTTGGTCTGCAAGAAGAGCAATTATTCCACCATTGCGCAAGGTACGAACAACCTTCAAAGCCGATTCATACATCGAAACAACTTTGTTGCCTAACCTTGTTCGATATTTGTTAATGACTTTATCAAGCACATAATTCGACAAAGGTTTTACAACAATCAAAACAGGCAAATTCAAGTAAACATACACCGAATAAGCCAAAAATTCCCAATTCCCGTAGTGTCCCGAAAGAAGAATAACACCTTTGCCTTCAATGAACTTCTGGCGAATTAACTCAACATTTTCGAAGCGAACATAATCTTTGATTGTGTTTTCGTCGAGCCGACCGAGAGCAAGGAATTCAGCAAAGACAATTCCCATATTTTCGAATGTCTTTTGGACTTTATCATTAATCCATTCAACATCTTTTTCTGGAAAAGCAAAAGAAAGATTATCGAAGGCTATTTTTTCGCGCTTTTTCAAAAAAAACTTGAGCATTCGCCCAAGAAACTTCCCAAATTTCATCCTTTTCGAAGGGGAAAGTCGACTCGAAACCCATCCAATAAGCAAAACAAAAATAGTTTCTAAATAGAAGCGAATTTTCCTTATCATCGAATCAACAGCATTTTTTGAATTCGCTCGGTGTTGGTGCCTGTCACAAAATCTGTGTACCAGTTTTCATTGCTAATTTCATTCATTGCAGTCGAATGGACAAGAATATAATTGCCATTTCCGAGCAAATCGACAAAATAGAAATATGCCCCGCCGTAAAGTTCGCTGTAGAACCAAACCTCGTAACTCCGCCGATTACCTTCCCGCGGGTAAAACTCCCTGTTCGTTGGTTCTCCGTATTGAATTAAAACTCGACCGCGGTCGGTTTTCCATCCTTCGATTTGGTTCCCAACGGAAAAGAATCTATTCGCATAGTTGATTTTTTGAACAAACTCATCGTATGCCTTATTGTAAACCAAGTTTGTATCGGGATTTCGCCTTCGCCAAAACTGGAAAAGAAATCTCCTTTTTCCATCAAGAGAAGTCAATTTTTGAAAGAGTTCCTTCTCGTAATCCGAAGCAATATACTTGGCTTTTTCGAATTCGATTTGCACAGCCGAATCACTCAAGGTAGCAAAAACGCTTTTTGCGAAAAGATCAGATTCTGTATAGTGCTGTATTGGTTTGGGTGGAATATCGGGATTGAATAAATAGAATTTTTTGCTTTTGGATTTGCTCAAAATTGTTCCCGATAAATCACAAATCGCAGTTTCAAAATAATACATCCCCGAGGGCAAAGCATCGAGTGCAAACCCGTCGATGTCAAACTGCTCCGTTGATATTACCTTTACATTTTTGAACTTATATAATGCTTCTTCTTTCAGTGCATCATAAATTCTATATTCTATTTTCAACTGTTTCGAAAGATAGCTTTTTGGCAGATAATACTCGAAATAAGTATATAGTCGCGGTGAAGAGCCAATTACTTCTTTGGTAGGATTTGGAATTACATAGTACTTCCCTTTTAGAAATTCATTTTGCCAAGGAATGACCGAAGTATCTGCACGCTCAATCATTTGAGCAAATTGAATATCGCTAATCTCGATATTGTTTCGACCAAAGCTGATATTCTCAACTTCAAATGTTCGGTAAAATCTTTTCGTGGAATCTTTTGTGTCAACGCAGAACAGTGAAAATTTCAAATTCCGCCCGCTTTCGATTTGGATGTTTTTTTGTCCAACTAAAAGGCTTTGAAATTCTTCATTTGAATCAATCTTTTCCTTCTGGTGGAAAACATTCCATTCATAGGAGTCCACCAAGGAATCGCCAACAAAGAATTTCAGTTGCATAAAAAGTTCAGCGGTAAATTGATTTCCCTGCTTTCGGTAGGTTAATGCCGTGTCGAGAAAGCCATAGTAAATTTCGACAATATTTTCGGTATTGCTTTTTCGGTAAACACAATAATCAACATAAATATTTATGGGCTTTGTAGTAGCCGAGTCAATCGAAATCAAATTCAAAAGCCATAAAAAGAAAACTAAAAGCAGTTTAGATTTCATTTTTACACAACATTATCGAATAAAAAAGCCAAATTAAACAAAACTGGGCAAGTAGCGAAAGTTACTTGCCCAGAAGATTGAATAAAGTCAAGAATAAATTTTACTTAACCGCAACTTTAATACTCAAGCGATTAACCAGACCAATATTTTTAGTTGGTGTAATAGAGTAATCGAATTCGCCTTCGAAACCACCAGCAAAATACTTCAACCCGATTCCACCCGAAAGACCAAAAATATCGGTTCCGAATTGATAGCCTGCACGCAATGCAAGAAAATCTTTAAAAGTATATTCTGCACCCAATGCATAATGTTCGGGAGTATCCGAAAGAGTAATAAAGTCGGCAGCAGCAACAACTCTGTGGTCTTGGGCTTTCCAAACCTCTGTGGAAATTCCAGCACGGAAAATCAAAGGCAAAGAGTAACTACTTGCAATGTAGGCTATATCGAGCGGAGCAGCATTCAAAGCATCATAAAGCTTTCTCGAGGAGTTCAAATCTTGACCGCTATAAGCCTGTTTGACTCCAAGATTATGAATCGAAAAGCCAAGTCGAATGCCGCGTATCCCTGTTTCATACATCGTTCCAACATCGAATGCAATTCCTTGGCTACTCAAGTTCGAAATAGCGTTGCTTACATATTTTGCAGTAATTCCAAAGGAGAATTGGTCGGTCAAATACCCTGCAAAGGTGAAAGCAATGGCAACATCATTAACTTGATAATTCAAGCCAGTTCCGTTTGGCTTTTCCAATGTGGTAATTTCGATATTTCCACTATTCAAGGAAACAAGCGAAACCGCCGAGGTAAAATTCCGTCCAATTGGCAAAGCAAAAGCACCAAAGCTATGGTTAAACCCTGCAAACCAACGAGTGTAAGAGAAATCGGCGCTAATTCCCTTGACATCGGCAAGACCAGCAGGATTCCAATAAATTGAGCTCAAATCGTTGCAAAGCGATGAATAAGCACCCGCCAAACCGTTTGCTCGCGCACCAATGGGGATTTTCAGGAATTGTGCCCCAGCAGCACCAACCTTAACAAATGTTTCGCCAGTTGTTGAACCCGAAACTGCCCCACCAATTGCAAATGCTTTCGTTATGCCTAAAATTCCGATTATCAGAACATTGATTATTACTTTTTTCATATCCCACTCCATATTGTTTCCTAAATTAAAGTTCGGGTCCCCACCTGCGGTGGGAACCCACTAAATTTATTGTTGTGATTGAATTAATCGGAACCCACCAACAACAACAGAGAACTTTTGAGTTGCAGTCGCACCATTTGGGGTCTTCAAAACAGCCACAAAAGTTTGGCTTGCAACTCTTAAACCATTCTTAGAGAGCAAGTCCCAAATCTCGACAGAATGTTTATCGGGACCATCGCTACTGGTTTCGTCGTGTTCAATAGTTCGAACCAAATCGCCAGCCAGCGTGTAAATATCAATTGTACAACGAGGCGGAAGCTTGGTGAAGTATATTTTGGCATCGTATGGGGTCTTTTGCCCTTGATGCGAAATGTAGTATGGATTTGGTACAACCTTGAACTTATCGAGCATTTCGTCGGTATAATTTTCATTTTCGGGCTTGAAGTCGGAAATCTTGAATCGCACCTTCGCTCCGGGCAATGGCAAACCAAAAGCGCCACCACGAACCTTCAAAATTATCTTATCACCGGGCTTGAAGTCTTCACCAAATTTGTATTCATTCGTTGGAATGTAATCCCATTCGGCAGTGCCAAAGCGACGCCCCTTGTTTGCATAATCGAGAGCAAACTGGCATCCGCCAATTATCAGAACGTGGGTAAAGTCCACTGTATCTTTTCCATCCTCGCTAATTGCCGAGAGATAGTAGCGTCCTTGCGTTCCAACAAAAGTGTTCAACGAAGTTGAGCCTGTGTTCCAAGAGGGGTTAGCTTGTTGTTCTCGCATTCTAATAGCAGAATTCTGCCCGCGTCCATTCACCCAGCCATAGGCACTAAGGTTATACTTATCGATAAATTCATTGCAACGGCTACCAAGGTTCGTTGGGTCGGGATAAAGAACACCAAAAGCAGTATCGATAGCCATATGAGTATATTCGATTGGATAAGAAACCGTAACCGAATCCTTTCCATTCTCCGAAGGTCTCTTGTAGGAAAGCAAGTTTCGAACTTTCAAAGTTAAATACTTCACTTTGAAAGTATTTCTCTTACGGTCTTTGCCCCAAACAAGTTCCATTGTTTCTTCGCCACCGGGCATAAATGTTACCTCGAAGTCTCCCGGACCGTTGTTGAAGCTACCATAAATAGGTTGTCCATAGCCTTGGTAAACAGGAACACCTTGGGCAGTGTAGCCAAGAAATTCTTGTCGTAATGTCATAAAATCAACTTGCCGGGTAGTGTAAACCTTCGAGAAATCCGAAATGATATTAATCGGAGTTTTATCTGGGTCCATTCGAATCGAAGAGGAGTCGGGTCGTAGCATTCCACCATATTGCTGAATCGTAAAATCGAAACTAAACCCTAATGTCCCAAAAGCAGGTCCGGGCGAAGGATAATTCGTCATAAATCCATAGCTATAATAATATCCGGGGATTGTGAAATCTCCAGTTGTAATTTTTCCGGAACGAGTAATCACTTCGTTATTAAATGGTAAGCCAAATGTATTGACTTTCCCTGTAATTGGGTCGACAACCGCAGTATCGCTTAGGATATAAGAAGCAGCATTTTCGGTTGGCGAGCCAGAAAATCTAAGAACCCCGGGTGTCTCTTCCAACAATGTCAAGCCATTGTAAAGTAAAGTATTTGTAGTAAGGTCTTTCAAAGTCATTCTTCGCCAATAAAGACCAAAAGTAAGCGGGGTTGAACGACCCGGCAATTGTATCCTTTCCAACTCCCAATATGGATTGAATTCAAGCTCAAGTTCGTGACCAGCAAACAACTGGACTGCACGGTCGTAATCAACAGAGAAAAGTTTGAAATTATATAAGCCACCAATTCTGGCGCTATCAACATAGGTGACGGTGAAATCTATCGGCTTCCCAACAGGTGCTGACCGCGAAAATACATTAATCATATTAGGTAAACCAATAGATGCATCATTCAATTTTTGAGGAGTTTGTTGTTGGTAATCACCTTCATCATAAGACAACAGTTTATAATAATAGTCAACGTTATTAATTATCTTTTCAGTCTTGGTAGGATTATCATTGTACGAGATGTAAAGGTCTTTGTTATCATCCCCAAAATCGATAAAAGTCCTATGATTTGTAATGCTATCCATATAGGGAACGATAACCTTGTAAATTGCTTCATCGGATTGTTCAAAATTCGGAAATTCAACTTTTGCAAGACCCTGTTGGATATATTTGTAAATCGAATCCAAAGCTTGTGCGATATGCACAGAATCCCGCAGGACCATATTGATATTCATTGGCACCATACGGTCAATCAAAAGCACATTCGTACCATTAACAACAGCAGTGCGGTAAGTTTTCTTCAAGTAAATTGTATCGAGGTTTGGTCCTGTTCTATCGGGCAAACCAAGTGTATCTTGCGGGCGAATATTTACAGTTTCCTTTCGCCAGAGCAATGGATTATAAGGCAAGAACAAACGATTCAATTTCACAACACCAAGCATCACGCTATCGAGCAGATAATGGCGTCTTGGATTTATTACATTAAATGGGTCGTAATAAATTGGCAATTCCCGGGCGGAGATATTTATTTTCGATGCCCAGAAGGGTCCCCAAGGCTTCGAGAAGTATGCAGTATCGACTCCACAAATGACGGGGAAAATATTTCTGGTCGAGGGATTAATGTTTTGAATTACCCATTGATTTGTTGGATTAAGCTTGATACCGCGACCTACACGCAAAACTCTGATAGCAAACGAGTCGATAACAACTTGTCCACCTTTGTTTTCGAGATAAGGACCAACAATTCTCAATGAATCAATGAATGGCATATTGCTTGCATTCGCTGTCCCAGCACGGTAAACCGATTTATAGAATGGGGTTGGGATTTCCCATTGAGCAATTTGCTTCCAACCAAAAGGTCCTTTACCCGAAGGATATTGCGATGTTGGAGAAACATTGTCCACATCAAATGTATCGAGGTCCGTTCTCCTCGCTCGGTATAACCGGTAGCCAAGGAAATCCATCCCCTTTTCGTAAAAGTCTTTGGAAATTTCGGCAGTACTATCCCATTTAATTATGAATCCATTGTTCAAAGGAGTCCAAGAAACAAAGTTAGCTCTTTCGGGTGGAGCAGGAGCACGGAAGTTGTTATCATAAACCTGTTGAGCAAATTTATCTTTTCGAACAAGTTCAGCAAGGTCTTCTGTGGAACCATCGGCATCCTCGCGAACGGCAGTCGAAGCGCAAATCAAAGCTACAACCAAGCGGGCAGTATCGCCGGGCAACATATTGAATGGTCCGGTTGCCATCATCAAACGGCGGTCGCCGGGTCCAAAATCACCATCGCGTACACCGGAGGACATAAAATTATAACGCTCGTCGTCATCGTTCTTATCATCGCTTATATGCCAGTTCCTAAAGGTTTTCAATCCAAGTTGTTCATCATTTGCGTAAAATCTTTTGTCTTTCCGGATATATCCAGTAATATCAAATTCAACAGTATTTATTACAGCCATCCCAGTATCGGTTTTCTTATGCAATGAAACCCATTTTTTAACAACATCTTCGCGAAGACACGCAACTGAGTCGCGATAATCAATAATTGTTCCTGTACTATCGTAGACAGGTACTTTCACGATTTGCTTATCGAAGCACATATATTCAGTAATTCTATACGTTGTATCGCTACCTTGAACTTCGTAGGTAACATCACTTCGGTCGGATTTAATTACAGCAGGGCTCTCCAAAAAGTCGAAGCCAAGATAGCCAAATCCGAATCCCTTTTCGCCTTGGTCGGTATTTGTCCATTGAACAGCAAGATTCAAAGTGGAATCTTCATTATAAAATCGAGCCCTATCGTTACCAGCACCACCAAAGTAATTTGGAGCTCGAACAATATCTATATCCATTACTGAACCCAGCCAAACCTCTTTTAGAGTATCCTTGCTAAAATTAATTACATCGTACTTCAAAAAGATAAAATCTTTGTAATCGCCAAAGCCCCAAGAATAAATCATTTGTTCAAACTGCAAGCGGAGAGGATAGCCTTGGCTTTTCCTTAATCCAGCTCCTCCATCGAATTCATTTAAATCGGTATCTTTGTAGGTTGCAAAAATATCTTCGCCCGAAATAAAAGCAGGTCCCTTTGGATAAACAGAATTGCTTCGTTGATTAACATCATCAACGTAATAACCAAAATAACGATTATATTTCAAACTATCTGTTGGGCTTGTATCCCATATAGGCCAGTTGGGTCCATGATCAGGGTTCAAGGGAGTTCCATCGCCTTTCCGGAAATCAGTCGAAAAGTATGTTCGATATTTTTTAATGTCGGAAACATCCTTGCTGTCGCCGTCGGTAATTCTTCCCGGAACCATCCAAGACCGACCATTGTTCGGGTTATATGTTACTTCGACATATTTTTTCAATTGCCCGTCGGGACGTGGCTTAACAGCACCAATCCATAGCCCACCACCAAAAATGTATTGATTATTCGAACCTCTGGGCCAATAACCACCTCCACGATTCTGGGCAACATTCAAACCAAATATTCCATAATTCGTCGTGTAAAACTGAATATTACTAACTGTATTTTGTTGCAAATCGAATAGTTGATTATAAGTTCGCAAAGGTTCGTCGCCACTGCCTTTCTTGTCCCAATCCTTTGGCAAAGCAAAAGACATCGCTGGGACAAGGAAAATCGAAAACAAAACCAAAGTTAATTTTTCTAATCTTCTCATATATCTACCCCTAATTGTAAAACTTTTCAAATTAATTAAAACCTAAACATTATACCAGCGAAAACTGTTCGAGGAGCGAGGAAATTGCCTCGGAAGCGTCGGACATCTTCCAAATACTTCGTGAAAGCTTGGAATTTTTCTGTTCGAGTTACTATTCCATTTCGGTCGAAATCGGCGTTCACATTGTAGAATCTATCGCCATAGATTGTATATTGGTCGGTCGAAAACGATTCCGCTCGTGCATAATCTGCTTCTCGATAATATGGAATAGCGCTAAAGTCTGTTTCCGGTCGATAAAAGTTCACACCATCGTCGATTGGGTCGCCAGTACGAGCGAATACCCCTGCCACGCTGGTCAGGTTAAACAGATTGTTAACATCGACGAAGAACTCAATTCGGGCGTTACCAGCTTGGTCGCCGAACCAATCGCGAAGTTTGAAGCCCTTTTGCAAACGCATATTCACATTCCAAATCGAGGGATTTCGTTCTGCATTAAATTCGCCAATTGCATTCCCGGCTTTGTCCAATCGAGTATATGGCGTCCCAGTTTGGAAGAATCCGGTTAAGTTAATCACAACATTTTCCAATGGATAAATACCAGCAATCGATGGTCCTTGCTTACTTCCCCAAATAAAGTCTATGATTGCATTGACACGATGGGTTCGGTCTGCCGAGAACGGAAATTCAGCCAGTGGAAATGCCTGTTTACCAGTAAATGGGTCGACAGCAACAAGGTAGTTTGAACCCGGAGACGACCCAGTAGTTGTAGCATACGAAAGGTTATAATTTAAATTCAATTGAATATGATTTGTTGGTCGTTTCCTTAAAGTAAACTCAATGCCTCGGGCACTACCATATTCTGAAACAGTATACATATAATAAGGAGTTGGAACAGCAGCAACATACACCAGACCAACCTGATTGTAGTTATCTTTGTAATAAGCCGAAATATCGAGAGCAAAGTCCTCTGTCAATTGATTATTGTATGTAACTTGATACATATTCGACTTCTGTGGATTCATATTTGGATTGCCAAGAATTGAATTACCACGAAGTTGGTCAACAGCAAAAGCATCATACAAATACTGCATTGGCGGCATTTGGAAAAGCACACCGTAGGAAATCGATATGTTCGAGCGGTCGGTTATAGGATAAGTTACATTAATACGCGGACTAATTTGGGTTTTCGTAGTTGCTTTGGCAAATCCAGTGTCGGAAGTAATAGGAACAAAATATTCAACAACTGTTCGATAGTCGCTATTAGGAACATAAAAATCGAAACGCAAACCGGGAGTGATAATCAAGCCCTTGTATGTAATTTGGTCTTGAATATAAAGTCCACCAGTTATGGGCTTATAAGGTTTGCTTGTTTTATCAAAAACTTTTTGGTTATCAGCATACAAGTTGCCCCCCCAATCGTCTGTATATACATCGAAGAATGGGTTTGCATCCCAAGGCAAGCTATTCATATGGCGTCGAAGCTGATAAAATTGAACTTCAAAACCAGTCTTAAACATATGGCTAAACTCACCTTCAACAGCAAGTGTATAATTGCCATCAATCTGCCAGTAATTACTTCGGCGGAATTCAAAAGTTCTTTCGTTGCCATGCAAATCGAAAATACCGGTTAATCCATAAGCATTTTGTGCTTGCTGTGTGCTTGAACTACCTTCGATATATCCAGTGAGNGGATTCACTATTGGCATATCCATTTTAATAAATCCATCCTTGGAGTTCTGAATTTGAGAAACAGGTGCATACTGGTCAAGAATCTTATCCTTTCCGGGTTCAAGCTTTCCAATCGCCACAGCATAATTATCCTGTGGATACCAAACATCGAAACCTGTGAAAAATCCGGGGTCGTCAAAAGATTTCCGTTTGGAAGCATCGCTATTATTCGAAGTATTCGAAATCTTTATCTCATAAAAACTATTAGAACCTAAACGATGTTGAATCTGAACATATGCACTCAGAGCAACTTGGTTGAAAACAGGAGATTTCGCCCTTCGTTCTTCAACTCCGTAGGAAGGTAGTCCGGGAATCTTCCCGGGCTCGATAGCATAAAGCCAATCCCAATTCAAAGTTTCCAGATTAGTCATTCCCCAGTTGCCAAACAGAACCAAGTCGATATCCTTTGTTACGGGGAATTTCAATTTCGCCTGAACACTCTTTTTCCAAGATTGGTTATTTGGAATTTGACCGAGATTGTTTTGTTCAACCTGACCAAGATTATTTATGTGGACGGGGTCGTAAATATCGTACCTGGCAGAGCGATACTTTTCATAGAAGTAATTTCCAGCGATGAAAAATGTTGCCTTATCCAACAAAGGAATAGGACCGCCGATACCAAATTCAAAAGTATGTTCCTTCGAGCCTTGCAATTTCCTTCCCTCGCCCCAATCGATTGCCTTGTAACGGTCGCCTTCGCGGATAAGCTTCAAATCGTGTGGTTGACGCCCAAACAAAGCAGGAACATCCGTTCGCCAACGGACATAGCCTTCGTAGCGGTCGGTTCGCCCTGTCTTTAATGTAGTATTTACAAAGCCACCGAGGACATTTCCATATTCAGCGGAAAAGCCACCAGTCAGAACTTGAACTTCCTCGGTCGCAAAAGCACTGACCATTGGGTAATAAGTTGCTCCGACGATACCAAACCCACCAGTGAACTTATCGCTAATATCGATGCCGTCGACCCTGATTTGGCTCTCGTTGGTTCGGCTCCCTCGAATTATCCAACCACCGCCGGCGTTGAACACACCAGCACTCAACCCAATGATAGCCTGCAATCCTTCGCGTGCAATTGTTGTTAATTGCTGATTTTCGTACTGCCGCTTAACACCAATATCTTTATGCGATACCAATTTCTCGGCAACTACCATCACCTCTTCGGTAACTTTACCTTCTTCTTTCAAAACAACATTAATTTCGGTCTCGTCATCGGCAGATATTCTAACCGTTGCCTCATAAGGTGCATAACCAACAGCTGTAATTTTCACCGTATACGAACCTGCTGGAATACTTACAACGATAAAACGTCCATCGGATTTAACTACTCCTCCAAGACGTGTCCCTAAAATTCTAACAGACGCACCAACTACGGGATTTCCATCCTGGTCGACCACTTTCCCTTTTAAAGTCCCGTAGTTGCTTGCCTCCAAAACGTGTGGAAGCAAGATAATCGATAAAAACAGCATTAAGATAGAAACTATTCTTTTCATAACACACACCCTCTTTTGTTTTACTTCATTATTGTAATCTGCTTAACAATTTTTTGAGAGTTATGAGATATAACAAGTGTATAATTTCCGTTGGGCAAATTGTTCGTTTGGAAAGAAACTCCTTGGAAACCAGCCGAAGTTAATCCATTGAACACATCTTTAACTTTCCTACCTAATAAATCGTAAATTTCAATTCGTAAATTCACAGACCCTTCGGTATAGAATTCTACGAAGCCGTAATCATCCATTGGATTAGGATAAACTTTAATATTGGTTAAATCGAAATTTGCTTGGGGTTCGTCAACGCCAAGAATGTCAACTACATCAAAGAACCCCAGCTTAACATATTGGGGAACAGTATCCAACATTCGTTGTCGCAATCTGGGATCAGTCTCGGGCAATGGTATTGATTCGAGCTTCAAAATCGGAATGTTTGTTAAACTGTTAGGAACTCTATCGGGCAACCAAGTAATTCTATCGTAATCGAAGCTTTCGGTAATATTTTTTATCGAGGACCAGAAATTATCTTTGGTTCGGCGAACTGCAACGAAAATGTCATTCGTAGCACGCTTGTAAGTAGTATCGCCAACAACTACATCAACAAAGTCAACCCATTTTGCAACAAGTACTCTACCATCGTCAGTACGAACTAATTGCGATTCCTCACCAAGCTGATTAGTACTGGTTGGTGCAACATAGGCAAGGACATAGCCACTTAAGTCGGCAACCTTGCGGACGCCCCAAACACCGTCTTGCTTGTAAACCTCAACAAGTTGATGCAATGCTTGCTCATATGGTCTAAAAGTTTTTGTAGTGTCTTCATTAATATTCACAAGGAAGCTATAATTATCATTTCCAAGAGGCACAAATTGCGGCAATTGCCAAAAAACATTGCTAACCGACAAGCCATATTGCTGGAGATATGCATCAAATAAATTGGTAGGGGCTATATCGAAAGAAGACCAAGTTTTACCAAGGTCAGTAGATTTTGATACCCCAAAATAGAATCGGTTAAAGCTACTAATTGCTGCAAAATTGGCATAAGCAGCCATATACAGATTGCCATCGTCGGCAAACTTAAACCCAGCAATTGTAGAAGTTCGAAGGCTATCGTCACCAGTAGGAGATGATGGAACAACGAAATTGCTTGCTTCCCATTGTGGTGGAATAACTTCTGTCCACTTATCAAAATCAGTTGTTCGGCGATAACCCAGATGGCTTGTTAAAGTTAATGGCAATCCACCTTCAATCATAATGGTTCCAACAGCCATTGCGAAAGGTTCGCCACCATCCATTCCGCCAACGATACGGGAATCGGTGCCGCCCCAATTGTAGCGGTTCCCATCTTTCCAAGTAAAGGAACGGGAGAACGAGCTGAAGAAATTATCTTGATAATACAAGCCGTTAATGAANCCCACCCAACCAGAACCATTTGTTGCTGGTGCGGTATAAACATAGGCAGGCGAGCCATCGTAATTAAAAGCAAATACGCTTGGGTAACGAGCCCACCAGTTCCCAAATTGAGTTCCCACAGGGACTTTGTAGACGAGAATCGGCTCGGACCAGCTTTGACCCCAATCAGTTGAATAACGGATGAACAAGTTGTTCTTTGTATTATCCCCTGTATATCCAGGATAGCGGTCAATATCCCAAAAGCCACGCTTGATTGTAATAAGTTGTCCTAACTCGGGAATATAAACAAAAGGCTGTTGCGATTCTGTGAAATAAGAATATGCATTGGCAAGAGAGTCTAATGTCTGAAAATTCACCGAACAAGGCTTATCGGGCAAAGATTTCAAAATTTTTTCGACAATAAAAGATGGAGTAATTTCCTTCCCCCTGAAACCTTTTGCAAGAATTTTCGTATTACTTATTTGTTCCGATGCAAACAGCGAAGAATATGCAAAAAGAACAATAAGTACTAAAAAATGTACAAATCTGTTCATTTTTAACTCCAATTTTGTTAAACATATTAAACATATTCAAACAAAATTAAACTTTTTTTTCAAAAAAACACCATTACTTTTTATTCAAAATCCATCTTGATACTTACGCCATAAACCAAACCGAATTCACTTTTGAATGAAGAACTCGACGAAGGCAAGGTCAGCCAATAGGATTTATTTTCCACCCCAAGATTAATAGCTAATCCTTTTATAGGTTGAAATTCGGTGAACAAAATCACTTTCCCCAAAGCTCCCGAATTTGTTGCTCCAACATTGACCCTTCCAGCAAGCGAGAAATATTCAGTCAAAGGATAAATGTAATCAAAGAACAAACTCCCCCAATAGATTTGAAACTTTCGGTCGATTGGCACAACCACCTGAACATAATTTGAATTAGAAAAATCGTTTCCGTTTGTTAGTAAATTCTCCTCTTGTCTTTTATCTTTATCGATTCGAGAATAAATTTTGCTCTCTTTTGCTTCTGCAATTGTTGCAGGGACAAGAATCATTGTAGGATGCTCAAACACGAAATCGAAATATCCGAATTCCAATCCCAAACGGAAATTGTCGGAAATCTTGTAACCAAAACTTTGCGAAAAAGCAGAATAAGATTTAAGCTTCACATCGGCAAAGCCAAATTTTGCAAAAGGCAAACACGAAAAACCACTCAAAAGAACACCCNTGGTTGGATATTCCGTGTAGGGTAAAGTCCCTTTCCCGACAATTTGCACAGGGAAAACAGAATTACCATCAAATTCAGATGAACCTTGAAAGTTTCTTGTCAAAAATAAATTATTCAAAGGTTGAACAAAAATATTCCCAGAAGCTACCTTTAAATTGTTTTTGTCAACAAAATCATTAGTCGAAAATGCAATGCTGTTCAACTTCAAGAAAGGGCTTTGAGAAACAACTTTTGAAGAGTTAACCAAAGGGCTTTCGGATTTTGCTTCAACCATTGTCCGACTTTGTTCTAAAATTTCAACACGCTGGGAATTTTTTCGATTTCGTTCATTTATGTTATTAGAAAAATAAGAGCTTGATGTAGGCGATTTAATGTTCCCTTGTGAGATTATCCATTGCTCGTCGAGCGTAGGAACTTGGGAAACCAGCAAATCCTGTTGTTTAGCAATTTCCGACCAGAAAAGGGAATAGTTGGACGAAAGTTTACCATCACTAATCGAATAAATAGAAAACACAAAGAGCAACAACAAAGCTAGTGCAGAATATGCATATTTCCGAGTTTTACTACCATAATTCACATTTGCAATGTGAAGATATTGAGCCAAAATTCTTTCTTCGACTTTCCTCTGAAAATCTTCTGGAATGCGGATAGACTCCGCATCGCTTTTCAACAGAGCGTGAGTTGAAATCATCAAATCGAACTCCTCTTTTGCCAAAGGGTCTCGTTCGAGCATATCCCGGAACTCTTTGTCATCTTCCGGGGTTATCGAGCCATCGAGATAATCATTAATAAACTTATCGATTCCCATAGTATTCCTTTGCAATTGGTTCCAATAATTTTTTCAAAAGCAATCGGGCACGATGAACACGAATTTTTGCCAGCGATAATCCTATACCCAAAATTTTTGCAATCTCTTCGTATGAATATTCTTCATATTCTCGTAAAATCAAAGCCTCGCGCAAACTCACGGGCAACTGCATTATTGCTTTTTGTACAAAGTCCCGCATTCCAATATCATCGCTGACTACATACGAATAATGTAATGAGTTTTCTTCAACATTCTGATATGGTTTTTCAAGCCTTATTGCATTTAAGCATATATGTCGAGCAATTGTAAACAACCAAGCACCAAAGTTTTCACCACGAAAAGTCCTTGCATTCTCGAAAACTTTTGTAAAAACTTCCTGAAAAGCATCTTCGGCTTTCTCTCGATTACCAAGCATTCGCAAACAAAATCTATAAACTTTCGGACTATAATGTTGGTAAAGTATGTGAAAGGCTTCGGCACTTCCCCGACGGAAATCCTCCGAGGCTATCCTCAACTGCTCTTCATCATAAATATGCTCGTCGAATCCTTTCACATTTCCACCTAAAACTCAAACATATAGACAAAAAACTTATCGATTTGGTTACAATTATTTTGAATTTTTTAAAACTCCGATAGCAACTGAAATTTTTCGACCATTTGAATTTCCATTTCCCGCAACTTTTTCCCCGTTGATAACCATCGAAGATGAACCGCCCCCATCTAAATTTACCGCATCGTAACAACCCAATTTCTTTGCAATTGTTGCAAGTTGGGTCAAATTGGCACCAAGACTACCGCTCGACCGAGAGGTCTCAACATAGATTAGATACAACTTTGTTTTCGACATATTTGTGCCCAAACAGGTTCGTGGTAGTTGTGCCCCTATGAACCTATAACCTCGAGAACCTTCCTGATATGCTTCGTGCCGTGCAACTCCCTTGCGAACCAATCGGGGAGTTCCCGATACCCCATTCTCAAATTCAATATAACGCAACTTGTTGGTGTAAAAAAACAACTCTGCAACATCACCAACTTTCCACCTGCTCCTCTTAAAATCCAATGGAAGACTTAACACAAACCCATCTGATGGTATTGCCACAACACCTGTATCAATCTGCAAAAGTTTTACTTTAACCCTCTCGTTTATAATAGGTTTTTCCAAATATTGAAATGCATATTTAATAGTAGAATATTCTTTCGATTCATATTGAAGTTCTTTTAGAATTTGATTCCTAACTTGATTGGTATCTATTTCAATCTCAAAAGTATCCAAGTCATTCTGTCCCAAAGTCATATTTTTAATTGTTTGCTCCACCATCTTCTCTAAATCTCGAACATAAATTTTGGGTAATGAATCTCCAAAATATTTGTTGTAAACAACCACATTATCGTTTTCAGTCCTTTTATTAACATTATCTATTTCTATCCTTTCTTTATTTGGGAAAATAATTTCACCAAAAAGTTCAAAATTGTCGATGTAGGGACGATTCTCTTTGTCAAAAAGAACAGAAGACCATTCCTTATACTTTTTCATCGAGATTACTTCGCCATCGGAGATTAAAAGTCCAATAGGGTAATTAAGATAAGCCGACCAGAAGTTTGCATTCACCAAAGCGAGCAGGTCTCCTTCGTATATTCTCGTCAATTCAAAATGATAATCATCATAAATGTTTTTTAAATAGTCTAAACCCGTAACATTGTTGCGTGCTTTTAGTACACAAACTTTGTTTTGAGTAGAGTCGAAATCTGCCTCGACCAAATGAGCAATGATTTTCAAAGGGTCTTTGCCAAATTGAACTTTCTTATATTCCACTCCCTCTGCAAGTTTTTTAGTTTCGAGAATACTTATTTCATTTAATGCAACTTTACGAACATAAATTTTTGGTTTTCGCTTCTTCTTGGCACTTTTCGAGTATTTTGATTTTTGAAAACTTTTGTTTTTCGAAGTAATTTCTTTTTTCGAGTATTGGGATTTATTGGAACTTTTATTTTTTGAAATAATTTCTTTTTTCTTTTTATTCGAACTTACGGAAACAGACTTGCTCTTCTTGGGAGCGGAGAAAACGACCGCATCGCACAAAGAAACGGCAAAAAAAATCAAAATTAGCAGAACTATTTTCGTTTTCAACCCGTATTTCACTTGTTGCAATATTTACAAAAAACAAATTTACCTCAAAATCTCGAACCTATGAAATTGCCATTAATCTTTTAATTTTGGATGTTTTGTTTTACATTTTTCGAGGAAGTAATGAACCTTGAGGAAAAAGTCTCGGAAGAACTGAAAAAAGCCATCAAAGAAGGCGACCGCACCCGTATGGATGCATTGCGTTCTATCCGAGCCAGCCTTCTCGAGTTGAAAAAGAGCGGATTAAATCGTGAAATCACAAACGACGATGAAATTAAAATCCTTAATTCACTTGTAAAGAAGAGAAAAGAAGCAATAGAACTCTACGAAAAAGGCGGTAGAACCGACCTCGCCGAAAAAGAACGGAAGGAGATGGAAATAATCAAACAATTTCTGCCCGAAGAAATGTCCGAACTCGAAATCCGCAACTACCTGACAAACCTTATCCAAGAAATTGGTGCAAAGTCGACCGCCGATTTGGGAAAAGTTATGGGCAAAGCAATGAAAGAACTAAAAGGCAAAGCCGATGGTTCACTTGTCCAATCGATTGCAAGAGAATTACTTTCACAATCAAGTCAATGAGATATGAGCCACACCGACCCACTATATCTGGATTCCTTGAAGCAATTGGAATTTCATACTGCTCTCGAAAAAATATCCCACTTTGCAATTACAGAATATGGCAAACAAAAGATTCTCGCCTCGTTGCCTTTCGACGATAAAGATGCCCTAACCAAAGAACTCGACACGATTGAAGAATGCATTAAACTTTTAGAAACCGAATCCTCAATCCCTTTCGAAAATTTTGGCGAAATCAAGCCCAAAATATACAAATCGCAAATAGAAAACGCTGTTCTGACTACATCCGAAATTCTTGAAATTCACCATTTTATTGTCAACTCCCGAACTTTTCGTTCATTCATTGTCTCGAAGAGCGAAGAATTGCCATTGCTTTCTGCACTGGCAAACGATTTATTCGAAAGCAGAATTTTGGAAAAGCATATTCGGGAAACCATCGACGAAACAGGGCAAGTTCGCGACACTGCAAGCAAGGAACTTTTGAGGATTCGCGGGGAAATACGCGAAAAATCTGCAAAACTTCGCCGTCGACTCGAGAAAATCCTGAAAAGTATTGCACAAGAAGAATATCTCCAAGATGAATTCTACACCATTCGCGAAGGCAGATTTGTTCTCCCCGTCAAAATTGAAAACAAAAACAAAGTTTCGGGGATTATTCACGGAATTTCCCAAAGTGGTCAAACTTGCTTTATCGAACCAGCCGAAATCATTGAAATGAACAATGAACTTTCTTTGTTGGAAAACGAGGAAAGAAGGGAAATTTACCGAATACTTCAAAATCTTACCGAAGAAATTGGCAGTGTTGCCCAGCAACTTCTCCATTCTGTCGAAATTCTAACCCATATCGATTCTTTGCTTGCTCGTGCTAAATATGCCATCAAGTTTAATTGCCAGAAACCCGTGTTTTGGGAAAATCAGGAAATTTTTCTTCAAGACATACGCCATCCAATCCTTGTTCACAATCGAGGTATTAAGAACGTTGTCCCTCTGACAATCTCTTTCACTGAACAAAAGAGGGGACACGTTGTTTCGGGACCAAACGCTGGGGGCAAAACTGTTGCAATAAAAAGTATAGGGCTGAACCTTGCATTAGCAATGTCTGGTTTCTTTACTCACGGCTATTGCAAAACCAAAATCCTTAAAATTTACACTTCTATTGGGGATTTGCAATCGATTGAACACGACCTTAGTACCTTCAGTTCCCAAATATTAAGATTAAAAGACATTTTAAACACTGCTGACGCCGATTCAATTGTTCTAATTGACGAGATTGTTTCTGGAACCGACCCTCACGAAGGAGCTCTGCTCGCTGCTTCAATTCTGGAAAGCTTTATCACAATGAACCTGTTCTTTGCTGTAACTACACACCAATCTTATCTAAAAGTTTTTTCCTTGAATCATAAAGAAATTGAAAATGATTCGCTTGAATTTGATGAATGGAATTTGAAACCAACATATAAATTTCTTGAGGGCGTACCGGGAAGTAGCTACGCTTTTGAACTTGCTCAGCTTCTTGGTTTGCCCAAACACATCATCGACAGAGCCCGTTCTTACCTTTCCGTTACCGAAAACCAAATTGAACAACAACTGAAAATAATTTATCAACTTAAAATAGAATCGGAACGGCTCAAAGCTGAATTGGAAAGAGAAAAAATTCGTCTTCGCAACCTAACAAAAGAATATGAAGAAAAACTAAACGAATTAAAATCCAAAAGGAAAGAACTTTTGGACAATGCAAAAATCGAAGCATACGAAATTATACGCAATGCCAATGCTCTTATCGAAAATACCATTCGCGAAATTCGGCAACAACAGAAACCTATCGCCCAAATCAAAAGCGAATTCCAAGCAGTAAAAAAGGAGTTGGAAGAGCAAGCTCGAAAAGTTTTCGATTCGCTACTGCAAAGCGTTAGCCAACAAATTCCACTTCGCGAGGGCGATTTTGTTTCTATGGACAATCCCACAAATACTGGTCAAATCTTAAAAATTTACGAGGACACAGGCGAAGCTCTCGTCGATTTCAACGGTCTTAAATTTAAAACAAAACTAAATCGGCTCACAAAAATTTATGCGCAAAATATCGACTCCCAAGCCCTTCCGACAAGTTATGTAAAATTTTCGGGCAAAACAAGAATAGATGTCCGCGGGCTTCGTGCCAATGATGCAATTCGGGAAGTCGACAAGTTTATTTCCGAAGCAATCCTGAGCAATATTTCGAACATTACAATTATTCACGGGAAAGGCACTGGTGCATTGCGAACTGCTCTCCACCAATTTCTTGAAACTCATCCCCAAGTGGAAAGTTTCCGAGAAAGTACAATCGAAGAAGGGGGCGCAGGTGTTACAGTTGTAACTTTACGATAAATAATCAACTAATTTAAGCCAAGTCTTACGCTTTTCGACATCTACCTCGACAATCCGTGCTACAACGCGGTCGCCGAACTTATAGACTTTCTTTTTGCGTCGACCAACAAGGCGAATATTTCTCTCGTCGTAGATGTAGTAGTCATCTATCAAGTCGCGAATGGGAATCAATCCTTCGGAAAAAATACCATCGAGTACTACGAACAAGCCAAAATTTGTAACACCAGAAATAGTTCCTGTAAACTCTTTACCAACATTTTCGCTGGCAAGCAAGGTCAACATCAAATGGACACTTTCCCGTTCCGCCTCCATTGCAACTATTTCACGCTCGGAACTTTGGTCGCTCGCAACATCCACGATGCGACTCAATCGATTTAACTCATCCTCATCGGGTATACCAGCGCTATACTTTTTCAAAAGTCGATGTACAACCAAATCGGGATACCTCCTTATTGGCGAAGTAAAATGAGTGTAATATTGAAAGCCTAAACCATAGTGACCAATGTTTTCGGGAGAATAAATTGCTTTTTGCATCGCACGAATCAACAACTGGTGAACGATTGGCTTTTCGGGTTTCCCTTCGAACAACTTCAAAAACTTGTTAATTGCCTTGTCGCTAACCAAATTCCTTGCTGGGATATCGAGGCTTTTGAAGAAGTTCACTACACTTTTGATTTTCTCGGGCTCGGGCTGGTCGTGCACACGATACACAAAAGGAAGTTCGCTTTTTAATTTATGTTTCACTTTTAATTTTTGAATATGCTTTGCAACAGTTCGATTTGCAGCAAGCATAAATTCTTCGATAAGTTGGGTCGCAATAGTGCTTTCTTTCAAAAATGCACTCAATGGATTTTTGTTTTCGTCCAAAACGAAACGAACTTCTGCAGTTTCAAATTCAATTCCGCCTTCCGAAAACCTCTTCTTTCGCAACTTTTGAGCAAATTCGTTCATCTCGAGCAAAAGAGCCTCGATTTCGTTTTTCGGAGCTCGCCCAGATTTTAGAAATTCGTAAACCTGGTCGTAATTCAACCTTTTCTTGCTTTTAATAACACTTTCGACTATCTGATACTTAACAAGCTTCAAAGCTTTAGGGTCAAACTCCATCAAAACACTGTAAGTAAGCCTAACACGGTTTGGTCGCAAAGAACATAAGTCGTTCGAAAGCTTTTCGGGAAGCATAGGAATGACTTGGTCAACGAGATAAACACTTGTCCCGCGTCGAAAAGCCTCCTTGTCGATTTCGCTTTTCTCCTTAACATAATAACTCACATCGGCAACGTGGACTCCAAGCAGATAATGTCCATTGGGTATCTTTTCCAACGAAACAGCGTCATCGAAATCTTTAGCATCAATTGGGTCGATGGTTATTATCAGCTTGTCCCGAAGGTCAACTCGCCGCTTGATTTCGCTTTGTGGAATTCGTTCAGGAATTTGTGCCGCTTCCTCGATGACTTTATCGGGAAATTCCTTTGGCAAACGGAACTCGTAGATAATCCGCTCCGCCTCTGTGCCAATATCCCCTACATTGCCAAGCACTTCAACAACTTCGGCTATGGGACTTTTGTTAGGGTCTTCCCATTCCACAAGTTTAGCCACAACTCGACTGCCGTGGGTAGCCCGTTTCAATTTCTTACTTGGAACCACAAAATCAAGATAATACCTATCGTCTGACGGAACCAAAAAATACAGCCCAGCGTCTTTTTCTATTGTTCCAATAATCCTATGCTCTGCGCGAGAAACAATTTCAATTACCTCGCCATATTGCCTGTTCTTATTTTTCACACCCAAGAGCTTAACAAGGACTTTATCCCCATCGAAAGCAGTATATAGATTTTTCCTTTTGATTGTAATCGGTTGCTTATTTTTATCGTAATAAACCAAGCCTTTGTTGTGTTCAATTTTTAATATTCCAGTTATTAGAGTGTCGTTCAAATATTCTTGAAGATGGTAACGCCGACGCGACGACCTCGATATAATTCCCGAACTGATTAAGTTTTCAACAGCTTTTAATAAACTTGAATATAAAGGGGTCTTTGCGGGTATGTTAATGCGTCTTGCAATTTCTTGCAAACGCATAGGTCCGCCTGTATCTCGTAGAATCGAGATTACCTTTTGTTCAATCTTGTTAATATCCATGAAATCTTAATAAAGAACAACTTGATTTTTTCTTGATTGGGAAATTTCCCAAGCTTTATTTAAATTATCACAAAGTTGTTTGACGTCTATGTCTTTGGAAAATTGAGCGATACCAACAGAAATTGTAAAATAAACAACATCATCTTCTATCTTCAACTGCGTTTGGGCTATTTTCTCGCGCACCATTTCCATCAACGATTTCGCATCTTTTCCCGAACGACCAATCATAATCACCCAAATGGTTTGGTCTTGGAATTCACCAACGACATCGTAGGTTTTAAGTACTCTCCGCAAATACTCATACAAAACCTTCTTGGCTTCGATTTCGAACTGGGGCGATTGGTAATTGCTATAAAGATAGTTATTTATTGAAATCTTACATACAGAAAAAATTTGCCCGTAATCGCTGGAACGAAGGCATTCCTCTTCCAAACGATGCATAAAAGCTTGCTCGTCAAACCGATAGTCGCGTTCTTTCAAAGCAATCTTCGCATTTAATTTTATCTGCATTATGACATTTTCATACATCAATCCCAAAACCAACGCCAAACTATCGAGCATCTTGATATATTGCGATTCAATTGGATATTGTTCATCGGCAATTCCAAAGATTGCACCATAAACTCCCACGCGTGCTTTGATTGGCACAGCAGTGAAGTAACCCTTTTTTATCTTTGTTTCGTTGAAATTGATTCTCATCTTTCGCTCGTCAAACTCAACACTAATCGGTTTGCCTTGTTGAAGAGCTCGCCCCATCAACGACCTTTGCAAATCGACCTTCTTCATCCTCAGGTTCAAATCAATATTCTTTTTCGAACGAATTTCGAATACCCGATAAAACTTTGCATCGTAATCGTAAAAACATATCCCAGCGGTAACAAAGTCGAAGTTGTTCAAAATCATATTCACAGCATTTTTCAAAGGCTCGATTATATTAAAGTTTTCTGCAAAAAGAAACTTTTTAAAATCCTCGATTTGCTCTAAAACTTTATTTTCGAGCGAAAGCTCGTATTTTTCTGTGAAACTCTCGAGCAGAAATACAAACAATTTGGAATAATGCATAAAAAAGTTTACAGTATAGCGGTCGTAAACATCGCTTACATCCGTATCGGCACAAAGTATCCCGATTATCGAATTTTTATATGAAATTGGTACACCTATGAAACTTTCGACTTTGACTTGTTTAGCATAGTATGGTATCAAATCCACAACAGCATTAGGATTAATAAAATCTACAATCTCGGGTTTACCTCGATGAACCAATTGACTAACCAAATCACCATTGAGCGGGATTTTCCTTTCCTGCCGAAGTTCATTCTTTCGCTCCGAAACAATCGCCTGCAAGACAAGTTCTTGTTTCGTATGATTAACAAGGAAGAAAGCAGCTGTTTGGGTTTTGGTAACTGTGCGAATTACGTTAAGCATCTTTTCGAACAAAATCTTCATTTCTTTAATCGGTTCACCTTTGCCCCGATGTTCCTCTTCGACCAGTTCCGAAAAATCAACTTCAATCCTTCGTTCCTTAACTATTTCCCTTGGTTTTGGTTCCAACTCTTCGGTTGCTTTCACATTCACATCGGTTGCAGTAACAGACACTTTAAATGCAGCTGTGGTGGTTGTAGTTGTCGTTTCGGGTTTGATAGGCTGCTCTTCGGCAGGTGGTGTTTCTTTTGCTACGATTATTTCGGAAGGCACAGCTTTGTCGATTTCCTTCTTCTCTGGCACCTCGGGCTCGGGGAGTTCAATTTTATTCTTGGGAAGCGTTTCTGGCTCGGTTCTTTTAAGCATATCGATTTTGGAAATCGACCCTTCCCTCTCTCTAATGACTTTAAATCCCCCTTCTTCTATGTTGATGTTTTGTTCGGATACTGAAGTCGAATACTTTGAATCGGAAATATACTTTTGTTCGAGAGGATGCATTTGCACTTCATCGGCATTAGAAACAAAGTTGAGAAACTTTCGGAGCCAATCTCGCCGTGGTTTTGGCTCTTTTTTAGGCTTCGGGGCTTTTTCGATTTGTTCAGCTTGAACACCGCTCAAAGTTTTAAATATTTGAACCTTGCCAACTGCGGTTTCTTTAGTTTCAACTAGTAAATCTTCTGGCAAATCCTCCGATGGTTTACGAAGCTCGGAATATTCAGTTCTGCCAAAAACTTCCCCTGCCCGGAAAAGTGAAATAACCAAACCAATAAAAGACAAAACAACTATACCTGTCCCAAGCAGCTTCATTGGTAGCGTTGGAACAAAAAGCAAAAGATAGAAACCAACCACAATGAAGCCTAAAAAAAGATAATGTGAAGCTTGTAATTGTTTTAAAATCTTAAAAAATTTACCTTTGCCCATCTTACAAAAAGAAAATTAAAATTCCTCGTTATGCGAATTGCATAATAAGAATTTTGAACGAGATAAAAAAGTTTTTTTTAAAATTATTTAACCAAAACAGGCATTCCCATCAGTGGCCAGATAAGCCCCACGAAAATGGTAAGCACTACAATTAGAATAATACTCATAACAATTCCATTGCGGAAGAATTCTCCGCTTGTAAACTGTTTGCTTTCGTAAGCAATTGCATTTGGAGCAGCCCCAATTAGCAGGAGAAAAGGCATTCCAGCAGTTACCAACGAAGCAAAAAGAATAACTTCTGGGGCTACTCCTAAGTATTTTCCAATTACCAAAGAAATTGGCAAAGTAATAGCAATTGCTGCAACATTCATTATGAAATTTGTTAAAATCAAAACAAGCAAAGCTATGGACAGAATAAAAACAAGCCACGGCGAGTTTTTGAACCAAACAAGCCAATTCACAGCCAACCAATTTGCCGCCCCGGTTTGCCAAAGGGCAAAACCAATACACATAGCCCCGCCAAAAAGCAAAATTATATTCCAAGGAACATCCTCAAGGTCTTTTACTTTCAATATGTTAAAAAGAAACAGCAAAATTGTTGGCAAAAGCATAATTGCGCTCTTATCGAGAAACTTTAATTGTGGAACAAATGAGCGAACTACCAACAGCCCAATAGAACCCAAAACCACAATGAGTGTGATGATTTCGTTTTTTGTGAATTTCCCTTGCTTGGAAATCAGGAAATCTACTCTTTCTTTCAAACCTTCGATTCTCGATTTTTCGGGCTTATAGACCAAGGAAATATAGCCCCAAATTATCAAAATCATCAACCATCCAATAGGTAGCATATAGTAACTCAGCTCAAAAAACGAAATTTCGCGTCCCGCCATACCAGCAGAAGAGGTCATCTCTTTGAACATACCAATAGCTGCTGGTGCTCGTGCTGAACCCAACAAAGAAACAATACTTCCAGCCCCGCAAGTATAAGCCATTCCAATGAACAAACCTTTGCCAAATTTAGTGGGCTTTTCGGTTTCTTCATAAAGAGTGTGAATTGTCATCAAAATTGGATAAAACGCAGCAGCAACAGCAGTATGAGCCATTATCAAAGTCAAAATTCCAATAATCCCAAAGGCACCCAGATAAATGTATGTGGTTTTCTCCCCAACAATGCTTAGCATCCGATATGCCATTCGTTGTGTAATACCTGTTCTTTGGAAAGCAATCCCAATTACAAGCGAAGCAAAAATAAACCATACGCTTGGGTCAAAGTAATCAGTAAAAACTACCCTTGGCTCACGAATCAAAAAAATCACTTGGACAACTCCAATAAGGATGGAGGTAATTCCAATCGGAACAACTTCGAAAACCCACCAAATTCCTGCCCAAAGGAAAAGTCCCAGAGCCAGCTGAGCTGACGAGAAAGCACAAAAGTTTTCCCAAGTGGGTTGGTTACAGGCGGCAAGGGTGGGATGAAGTAAAAAATTAGGAACAACCCCACTCCCAACAAAATAAAGAATATCCGCTTGAAATCGATTTTCTTATGGACTTCACGCGGAAAAAAAATTTTTTTTGGACAACTACGGAATTTTTTTTGTTATTTTTCAATTTAGTAACCATATTTTATTCAATATCAAGCATTTTTGCAATTTCAGACAAAACTTCCACAGTTCTAACCACTCCTATTACCTCACTATCTTTAACAACAGGCAAAAGACTAAGCCCAGTTAAGTCTATCATATAGATAATTTTCATCAAATGGTCATCGTGGTTTAGTGTATGTTCAATTGGTATCATATACTTTTCCACTGGTTCGTCGGCTTGCTTCAAACATCTGCTACAAAAATGGTCGAATGCTGCTTCGATTAAGTTCAAATCTGGCTCAACCTCGACAAAAATCTTCGGATGGTGTGCATGCCTACCAAAGAAACCGTGCGGCTCCAAGCCACGCAAAATATCGCGCCTGCGAATCATTCCAACAACTTGGTTCTTTTCGTCGGTAACAAGCACTGCTCGGGGCAAAGACTCACGTTCTCCAACCTTGATGAAAAGCTTTGAATTAATTGAATCGCTTGCCTAATAGTAAACCATTTCGGTATGTTTGGATACTTGTATAAAGGTATCATTATTTCTTCCGCAGTCTTTGTTAGCATTTCTATCCCTCAAAAATTTAAACATTAGCAAAATTAGGTAATATAAAATTTTGCATATTTGTGGTTTTATGTTTGTATCATTTTTGTTGTCTAAATGATTTTCAAGATGTTATGATTCTTGGAATCGATTTAGCAGGCAAAGAAAATAATCCTACTGGTCTTTGCCTTCTCGAATCTGCAAAGGCAAAGCTAAAAATTGTCTATCCAGATGAAGAAATTCTTGAAGAAATCAAGCAAAATTCACCAGAATTAATTGCAATCGATGCACCATTGTCTTTCGACAATCGATTATGAGATAAGCAGTTAAAATATCTCGGCGTTATGCCTTTAAACTTACCTTCGATAAATTTGCTTGCAAAGAGAGCCGTTAATTTGGTTTATAAAATCGGTAAAAAAGAAATTATCGAAGTTTTCCCAACGGGAACAGCAAAAATTTTGAAAGTTTATTCAAAAAATATCGTTGAATACAGGAACAACTTGCAAAGTTTAATTAATTCTACACTACCTGCAAAATTGAATAAACACTTGATTGATGCGTTCCTTTCTGCACTAACTGGCTTTTTGTATCTGAATCAACTAACTCTTTCGGTTGGCGAAAATCCAAGCTACATCACAATACCAAACGCCTTAAATTACATAGAAATTGTTGAATTTATCAAGAGAATTAACTTCACAATTGAACTTGCATAGACGAAAACTTTTTGCTTGCGATATTTTCAATTCTGTCTAACAAATCAATAGTTAATTTATCGCAAACAAAGTAACCATCGTCGGTGAGAGAAACCTTTTCGGAGTTGAGTTTGGCTTTGCCCGAAGCCTGCCACAATTCAAAAATGCTGCAGGCAGTACGAAACAAATCAATTCCAAATTTGGCTCGAAAATCACCGAAGTTTATTCCTTCGGCACGCAATCCAAGCATAATCTGTTCGGTCAATTTCTCTTTCTCTGTGAGCATTTCCTTCCCTTCGATTGGAAGCAAGCCCCGCTCTACTTGTTCAAAATAACGGGAAAGCGAACGAAAGTTCCAATATCTTTGCCCCAAAAAGTAACTGTGGGCAGATGGTCCAAACCCAATATATTCCTCACCTTTCCAATAGCGAAGATTGTGTTTGCACTTATATCCCGGCTTGGCAAAATTCGATACTTCATAATGTTCAAAACCCAAAGACTGCAAAGACTCGCAAATTAATTTATAAAATCGATAATCTTTCTCCTCGCTATGTGGTCGGACTTTCCCCTCAATCATTTGTTTGTAAAGTTTGGTGCCTTCCTCGTAAATCAAAGAATAAGCAGAAATATGTTTCAAGTCGAATGCCTTAACCATTTCCATCGTTCTCGAAAGCGTTTGTTCCGTTTGAACAGGAATTGAGAAAATCAAATCGATGGAAACGTTATTGAAAACATTCAAAGCCGAATCAATCGACCTTATTGCCTCTTCAACCGAATGAATCCGACCGAGGTAATTCAATTCTTCGGGAACGAAAGATTGAACACCAATGCTAATTCGATTTATCCCAATTGCTTTGTAAACCTGTAAATTTCGGACGAAATCTGTCCCGGGATTACATTCTATCGTAAACTCTTTCAAGGACGAGAGGTCGAAGTGCCTTTCAATCGCTTCTACAATCAATTCTAAATGTGAAATCGGAAGTATCGATGGCGTTCCGCCACCAAAAAAGATGGTCTGCACCGATAGTTTATTCTGCTGAATTTTAGAACAGAATAGTTCAATCTCTCTTATTAAGCAATCGACATATCTATTTAATGATGATTTATTTGTAATAGAATAGAAATCGCAATAATCACACTTTTTTTCGCAAAAAGGAATATGAATATATAACCCAACCATTTCAATCCAAGTTGTATTGATTGATTTTCCGATATAAAGTTCTTTCGCTAATTCCAAGAGCCTTTGCAGTCAACCGACGATTCCCTTTGAATTTCTTCAAAGCAAACGAAATTAAATTCTTCTCGATTTCTTCGAGATTCAAATTATCTTTATCAAAGGAAAGGGAATCCGAGGCATCAACAATTTGATAGGAATTTGGCTTAAGTTCCATTACGTTTGAATTCAGGCTGTCGATTTTAGAATTTAGCTCATTAAGAGCATCTTTTACCAAATCAACATCTTTTTTAAGTTCAAACAATGTTCGAAGAACAATTTCCAACCCAATTTGAGCTTCTTTGGCTGTTTCGATTCTTAAAAGGGAAGTTTCCTTGGGCTGTTCAACTACGATATGCGGAGGCAGAGCTGGAGGAATATACTTTTTGACAATATCGAGGGAGAGAAATCCCGTTTTTTCCAATTGAATAATCGTTTCGATTAAATTCCTTAACTCCCGAACGTTGCCTTGCCAAGGCAAACCACGCAAGAAGTTCACCGCGTCGATTGCAAAGCCTTTGTATGGTATTCCAAGCCGTTCACAGGTCTTTTGAGCGAAATATTCAGCCAGCAAAGGTATGTCCTCGGGATGTTCTCGTAGCGGCGGCAAAATTATATGCAAATTTTTCAGGCGATAAAACAAGTCTTGGCGAAAAGTTCCACGATAAATTTCCTCCTCCAAAATCCTATTTGTTGCTGCAATAACCCGAACATCAACTTTTCGGACTTCTGTCGAGCCCAATCGATTAAATTCCCCAGTTTCCAAAACTCTAAGCAATTTGACTTGTGTGCCAACGGGCATTTCTCCGATTTCATCGAGGAAAATTGTGCCTCGATTTGCAACTTCGAAGTAACCTTTTCGCTGTTCGTAGGCGCCGGTAAATGCACCCTTCTCGTGCCCAAAAAGTTCCGATTCAAGCAATGTCTCGGGAATTGCACCGCAATTGACACTTATGAATGGATATTTCTTTCTCTTACTTAATTGATGTATTGCATTGGCAATCACTTCTTTGCCCGTGCCAGTTTCACCCGTGATTAACACATTTAAATCCGTCGGGGCAACTCGAAGAATTGTTCTGAACACTTCAAGCATTTTGGGCGATGCCCCTACAAGCCCAAAGCGGTTTTTCAAAAGGTCGAGTGTTGAACTATCCAATTCAAATTCGTTTTCCATTCTTACTTCTTCCTATTTCTTGTCCATTCTTCCCAACCACCAGCATAGACAAACACATTTCGATAACCAAGCTTAATCAAATCGCCAGCAACTTTATGGCTGGCATCGCAGGTGCCCCCCTCGCAATAAACTATAATGATTTTGTCATTGCTCAAAGGAACTCGTGTCAAGGATTCAAAGTATTTATTCAAATCCTCTTCGAAAGCAAATATATTTATCGCATTTGCTATATGCTCTTTGTTATAATCTTCGGGAGAGCGTGCATCAATCAGAATCAATTTTTTAGAATTCAATAATTTCACTAATTGATTGTAAGTTACAATTGGAATCTCACTTGTTTCTTCCAGTTGATGACCCTCTGTTTTTGTTGAAGTTGCTTGTTTGCTTGCTAATTCATTTCCCGAGGTTGGTTTATTCTCTGCCAGCTCCTTTTCAACTTGTTTCGAGTGGGCAACAGTATCGGGCACAGGCTTAAATACGATTGTTCCATTCGTATCGGAAATCGAGGTGTCGGCAGTTAAAAATTTCTCGATTAGTGTATCGGAAGCAACCGTTGGCTTTTTCAATAAGTTTATGCCTCGCGGATTCAGCCAATTGTACACCACGGCAATAAAAGCCGAAGCAAACAAAATAAACAAAGCTTCCTTAAAAATCCTATTCCAATCCGTCTTGTTCATATTACATTTCCCGTTGTTTTAAAATCAAATTGAATGCATAATTAATTTTCAGCAACTTACGATTGGCAAGTTCTTGAATTTCCCGACCCAAATTCTGCACCAAATCGGGATGATATTGTTTCACCTTGGCTTTATAAGCTTTTTTGATTTCTTCAATCGAAGCATTTGGCTCCACTTCAAGGATTTTGTATACCTCGGAAAGAGTCAAATTCTTCAAAGCATCATCTTCATCAATCTTTAAATTAGATTTCTTTTGGAAAGCTTCATCAATTTGCCTTTTTAAATCTTCGGATTCATCTAAATCAACATACTCAAATTCATTAAACAATGAGTATTCGTTTAAATTCGATTTAATAATCCTTTTTATCCTTTCGAAAATCTGCTTCATAGTTCATTCAAAAAAATAACAAACGAAACAGAACAAAATTTATGACAAAAAATAACATAATAAGCCAAAATGACAAAGCAACACAAAAGTTACATTTGTTTTTTAAACTGACTAGTTGGGAATTGTTTTTTAATATTTTAGATTTGTTTCAAAAAAATTTGAGGATTAAATGTTTACAACAAAAAAAGTCAAAGAGATAATGGTTCCAATCGAAAAATATCCAACAATCCACAAAGATGCTACAATGGTCGAAGCTATATTAAAATTGCACGAAGCCGTAAAAACCGCACCTCCCGAGTTCCCCCCTTTTCGTGCAGTTTTGGTTGTGGACGAAGACGGTAAAGTGATAGGCAAAGTTGGGCATTTCGCCTTTTTAAAAGGGTTGGAACCAAAGTATAAGAATCTTTTCGATGTGGACAAACTTTCGAGAGTTAATCTAAGCTCTAAATTTATCGAAACATTATTCGAAAAATTTTCGCTTTGGCACGAAATCCCTATGGATTTATGTTCAGTTGCTTCAAGTATTAAAGTTTTGGACATTAAGCAACCTATTGAGGAAAGCGTTGACGAAGATGAAACTTTGCCAATGGCAATCCACAAAATTATTATGTGGCAATGTTTATCTGTATTAGTTAAGCGTGGCAACGAAGTAGTTGGAATCCTTCGAACTTCAGACCTGATAAACGAAATTGAAAACTGCATTTTGAAAGAATGTGTGAAGTTGGATAAAAACAAGGAAACTTATGAATAAGTTGTTAATTATTGATGACGAACAAGTCTTCTTGGAAAGCATTTCTTCCCAATTAAAACTGCGAGGTTTCGACGTAATAACTCGAACGAGCGGAAAAGATGTTGAGCAACTGATTAAAAAGGACGAATCTATTGACGTCGTTCTGCTCGACTTAAAAATGCCCGATATGGATGGAGAGGAGGTTTTAAAGCGAATCAAGGAAACGAGACCCGAAGTTCAAGTTGTAATTCTTACCGGGCACGGGGATACAGAAAGTGCTGTGCAACTGGCAAGGATGGACGCTTTTAGCTATCTCCAAAAACCTGTCGAATTAGAAAAATTAATCGATGTTCTCAAAAAAGCAAGATCAAAAGCAACTTTTCTTATCGCCGAAACAAAAGGAAAGAAAGGTAAGCCTGCAAAGGTAATAGTCTTCCAGTTGTTATTATCTATTGGAGTAGGCTTACTTATATACTTGCTTCCAACACCTGCAGGGCTTTCTCCTCAAGGACATCGTTTCCTTGCTTTCTTATTAAGCGTAATATTCCTTTGGATTACCGAGGCTATTCCGATAGGTGTTACAGCATTGTTAGTCGGGGGTGGATTAGTGTTGTTTGGTATCCAAAAACCAGAAGCCGCTTGGAGCCCTTTTGCAAGTCCTGCTGTTATGTTTGTTATGATGATTATTATGTTTGGTGTTATTATTAATGAAGTTGGATTAACTAATCGAATCCTCTACGGAATTTTAAAGATTGGGGGTAGAAAACTTATTCCATTCTCACTTTTCCTTTGCATTGTATCTTCTCTTCTGTCATCTGTTTTCCACGACGCAACAATAACAATTATATTTCTGTTTTCAATGATTCCAATATTCAACAAATTAAACATTACCCCGTATACAAGTAACAATTTTTCAAAATTTATGACAATACTAATACCTTTAAGTGCAAGCGCAGGAGGCTTTGGAACAATTCTTGGTGGCGGCAGGAACCCAATAGCTGTTGAATTTTTAGAAAAACATATGGGTATACATATTGGATTTGTTGAATTTTTAATTTGCCAATTACCAATTGTCATTTTTGTTTCCTTAACCACTTGGATTATTTGTTACTTAATTTTTCCACCAAAACTCACTGAACTCCCGTCGGAAATACAATCTGCAAAATTGCCACCTATGACCAAACGAGAAAAAGGGGTAGCTTTTATCTTTGCTCTTGCCTTCATTTTTTGGTCATTAGGCGACTTAACTCACCTACACGTAAGTGTAATTGCTGCACTCTCTATCATCGCAATTTGTGGTCTCGGTTATGTGAAATTTAAAACTATAATCGAAAAATTTGCTTGGGACGCTTGGCTGGTTTTTGGCGCTGGTGTTTCCCTTGGTGTTGCAATGCTCGATACTGGTGCTGGGAAATGGCTTGCCGATCAATTTGCTCCTCTATTGTATGGTCAAAGCAAATTAGTCCAATATTTCGGAATAGGGATTTTTAGCTCATTTATTTCGAGCTTTATGTCTAACTCTGCTGCAACTGCTCTTTGTTTACCAATAATGTATCCTATGGCGGCAGAGTTGGGTTTAAGCGTAAAACATATTACTTTAATTCTCCCCGCAGCTACTTCTTTCATTTGGCTCGTTATAGGATGTCCCCCATCAATTATTGCTTATAGTACAGGATATTTTAGTCAAGTAGATTTTATTAAAGTTTCAATACTTTGGGCTATTGCCTGTGTTTTTGTTTATTCTTTAATAATTTCGTTTTATTGGCCATTAATTGGTTTTTAATATGGAAGAGAAAAAAATCAAACTTTTAGTTGTCGACGATGAGGTGCAATTTCTCGACTCAATCACTAAAAGACTTGAACTACGGGGCTTCGAAGTTACAAAAGCAACTAACGGAACAGAAGCTATCGATTTAGCCCGAAAAAAGAAATTCGACATTGCACTCGTGGATTTAAAAATGCCCGGTCTCGACGGTAAACAGGTATTAGAAATTTTAAAATCTGAACATAAGTATATCGAAGTAATAATTTTAACTGGCCACGGTTCGCTTGATTCTGCCGTCGAGTGTACTAAGTTGGGTGCTTTCGATTATTTACCTAAACCATACGAACTGGAAGATTTAATTTTGAAACTTAAAGAAGTCTACAAAGCTCGCTTGGAAAAGAAATTCCGCGACGACAAAGAAAAAATGGATAAAATCTTTCAAATTGCTTTAGGAAATAGTCCCATCGCTATTTTAGAAGAGTTGAAAAAACTTGACGACGAGGAAAAATAAACCAAAGATGTCCGACACAAAAAATCCAAATACCCTGAACTTTGAAATTGACGAAGGAAAGTATAAAACGCTCTACCGACGCCAAATTTTTCGACTAATTCTTACTTATGTTCTCCCATTGTTATTGCTGATTTTATTTTTTCAAATTGAGTATGATAAAATCAATAAAGAAAGTACAATTTTGCACCTTAAATCGACTGCCGAAACCCAAGCTCAAACACTCGACCTATTCCTTCGAGAACGCGTGGTGAATCTCTTAAATCTCATCGATGACCCAAGATTCGAAGAAAATATCTTGAAAAACAACATTGATGTATTTCTTGACAAATTAAAAAAGGATAGTGAAGCATTTATCGATATCGGTTATTTTGATTCGTCTGGAATACAAAACCTTTACTCCGGTCCCTTTCCAAACCTTCGAAATATTAATTACTCTAAGGAACAATGGTTCCAAACCCTAATTTCAAACTCACAAAGATATGTAATAACCGACATATACCTTGGCTTCAGGAATCTACCGCATTTCACAATTGCGGTAAAAAAGTATTCTAACGGAAAAATTTCCATCCTTCGGGCAACTTTAGAACCAATTAAAATTTACAACTTTTTGCTATCAACAACAGTATTTCGCGATGTATTGATTACACTTGTAAACAAAGAGGGTAAATTTCAATTAACCAATCCCGGTTTGGGGAAAGTTTTGGAAACCTCACCTTTCCGCCCCCCACAAGAACCAAAAGTTGGGTTTAGCGAAGCAATAATCAATGGCAAAACTTTCGATTTTGGATACTGTTGGCTAACACAAACGAACTGGTGTGTTATTGCCTCGAGCGAAAAGCAAAACTTAATTGTTGGCTCAAGTTTCCAAAAGACAACCCTTATTATTTCTTTATTCACAATTCTATTTCTAACCTTTGTCATTTTCGTTCGTGCAAAAAAAATTGTCGAATTCGAAAAAGAGAAAGAAATCGCAGAAATGGAAAAGAAACTTGCAAGGCTTCAACTTGAACACGCCTCGAAACTTGCTGCCGTCGGGGAACTTGCAGCTGGAATTGCTCATGAAATTAACAACCCACTTGCAATAATCGCCAGCGAGGCTGGTTTGATTAAGGATCTTATAAATCCCGACTTCAAGCAAAACATTACTTTTTCCGATTTAATACCACACCTCGATAACATACAACAAAGTGCCTTTCGCGCCCGAGATATTACAAGGAAATTGATGACATTTGTCCGCCGAGACGACTTAAAACTTGACTATTACGACGTTAATCAAATTATTAATGAACTGTTGGAAGGTTTTGTCGAACACGAATTATTTGTCTCGAACATTACTTTAGAAAAAAACCTACAACCAAATCTCCCAAAAGTTTGGGTCGATGCAAATTCCCTTCGTCAAGTAATTTTAAACTTGCTTAACAACGCCAAGGATGCAATAACTGGTCAAGGCAAAATCACAATTTCAACTTTCCAAGATGGTGAATTTGTATATATTTCCGTTAAGGATACTGGCTGTGGAATTTCACAAGAACAAATGGACAAGATTTTTTTGCCTTTCTATACAACAAAACCAGTGGGCAAAGGTACAGGTTTGGGTTTATCTGTAAGCTACAATATAATCAAAAGTTTTGGTGGAACTATTCGAGTTGAGAGCATTGTTGGCAAAGGTTCAAAATTTACAATTGTTTTGCCAATTCAAAATAAATTACAATAAAATTTATTTTTATACTTCTCTAAAATTTCTTTTTGTTTAATTTTTTGGAGTTTAAAATGGAAGGAAAAATGCCCTTAATCGGCGACCGATTTCCAGAAGTCCAGGTCCAAACCACTCACGGACCGATGAAACTGCCAAACGATATGGCAGGCAAATGGTTTATTCTTTTCAGCCACCCCGCAGATTTTACACCTGTTTGCACAACCGAATTCGTCGCATTTCAAAATCGCTACGAAGAGTTCAAAAAACTCAATTGCGAATTGATTGGCTTGAGCATCGACCAAGTTTTCTCGCACATCAAGTGGGTCGAATGGATTAAAGACAAACTCAATGTGAATATTCAATTCCCAATTATCGCCGATAGTGGGGAACTTGCAAATACTCTTGGTTTAATTCACCCATCAAAAGGCAAAAACACAGTTCGTGCAGTTTTCTTCGTCGACCCAAACGGAATTATCCGCGCCATAGTTTATTATCCACAAGAATTAGGACGAAACTTCGACGAGTTCCTCCGCATGCTCAAAGGCTTGCAAACCGCCGACGCTCAAAAGGTTGCTATCCCTGCCAACTGGCCCAACAACGAACTTATTGGCGACAAAGTGATTATTCCACCGCCAACAGATATCAAAGCTGCTGAATACAAAAAAGCCAAATATCAAAACTTCGATTGGTGGTTCCTTTATCGCGACTTAAATGCCAAAGATGAATAATTGCCAAAATTTTTAATTTCTAAAAAGAGGCTGTCTCGAATCCCGAGATAGCCTTTTTAATTCTCAATATCAGGTCAAAAAAATTAGGTAATTACACAACTTATTTCATTAAAATTTTGTTTTAAGGGCGAATAATTATTCGCCACTACAAGACATAAATTATTTGGTGGCTTGAACGAAAACCCTTGTTGGTGACCCTAACGGGGTCCATTACGCAAAGACATCGGATGTTTGCGAAACATCCGATGTCTGAAAATTTACAAGGTTTTAGTGGCGAATCTGGGTATTTCCTCCTTTCCCTATGTGTTTGCCCCTTAAACTACATTCTATGACGATGTGTTTTGTTTGGTACGATGGTGTGCTTTTTTTAGATGCAATTCATAAATTGCTCCAACAAGAGAACAAATTATGACAAATTTTTAAAGCTCCAATATAAGGCGGACTGTATTAAGCAATCATCTTTAAAAATCGTGACTTTCCAGCCATTTGCAAATTGCAATTGAAAAAGACATCTTTGCTTCAAAATTTGTTTTCACTCTTAGGAACTACCTATATTTTTAATTTTTAAAAGTTTAGATTTTTACAAAAAATTAATTTCTTAAATTGCAAATTCGTTTGTATCATAAAAGGAAACAGAAAATGGCTGGTTCAAAAATCACAATGAAAGATGGGAAACTCGTAGTTCCCGACGAGCCCATAATCCCGTTCATCGAAGGTGATGGGACGGGACCCGACATCTGGCGTGCAAGTGTTAGGGTCTTCGATGCTGCGGTGGAAAAAGCATACAAGGGCAAAAGAAAAATCCACTGGCTCGAAGTTTACGCAGGCGAAAAAGCATTTAAACTTAAAGGCGAATGGTTACCACAAGAAACTCTCGATACTTTCAAAGAGTACATTGTCGGTATCAAAGGACCGCTGACAACACCTGTTGGTGGGGGAATTCGCTCGCTAAATGTAGCTTTGCGTCAACTTCTCGATTTGTATGTATGTCTCCGTCCGGTGCGATATTTCGAAGGCGTTCCCTCGCCCGTAAAAAGGCCAGAGCTTACTAATATGGTTATTTTCCGTGAAAATTCCGAAGATATTTACGCAGGTATCGAATGGATGGCTGGAACTCCGGAAGTTAAAAAAGTAATTAAGTTCTTGCAAGAAGAGATGGGGGTAACAAAAATTCGTTTCCCCGAAACTTCTTCTATTGGCATCAAACCAGTTTCCGAGGAAGGCTCGAAAAGAATCGCACGCGCTGCAATAGAATACGCACTAAAGAACAAACTGCCCTCGGTCACATTTGTGCACAAAGGAAATATAATGAAATTCACCGAAGGTGCCTTTAAGAACTGGGGATACGACGTTGCCGAGCAAGAATACGGCGATAAATGCTTCACTTGGCGACAATACGATAAGATTAAAGAAGAAAAAGGCGAAGAAGAAGCTAATCGTATCCAATCCGAAGAATTAGCAAAAGGCAAACTCCTTGTCAAAGACTTTATTGCCGATGCGTTCTTGCAACAGATTTTAACTCGTCCGAATGAATACTCTGTAATTTGCACTTTGAATCTCAACGGCGACTACATTTCCGACGCTCTTGCAGCTATCGTAGGTGGAATTGGAATCGCTCCCGGAGCGAACATCAACTTCATCACTGGTCACGCTATTTTCGAGGCAACACACGGAACTGCGCCTCGCTATGCGAACCAAGACAAAGTTAACCCCGGCTCTGTTATCCTTTCGGGCGTGATGATGTTTGAATACATCGGATGGAAAGAAGCTGCCGACCTGATTGTTAAAGGTTTGGAACGCACTATCAAACAGAAGAGGGTTACCTACGACTTCCATCGTCTTATGGAAGGCGCCACCCTTCTCAAAACATCCGAATTCGGAAGCGCAATTATCGAAAATATGGACGAACAATAAACTTATCGCAATTGCTCCAAAAAGTCTCAGCAACCTTCCGAAGGCAATTAACCCTTCGGAAGGTTTGCTTTTTATTGGGCTTGTGAAATATATAAGCCGATTTCGAATACTGAACAAGGGGAGAATGTCTATTGACAATCACACATCGGATGTTTGGTTGGGAAAAGACATCGGATGTTTTGAAACATCCGATGTTTGGATACTTCACTGAACATTGTGCTGATGCTCTTTCTCTTGGCAATCTAATTTTTCCAAAGTGTTTAAAAAAATTTTGAAATTTTATTTTACTTTTTTGTATATTGCTATTTGAACTTCAGCAGAATTTGGAAATGTTTTGGCGTTGGTGCCGAAATGTCTTTTCTAATGTTGCGAAGCAGGGAATAATTCTGTTGCTCGAGCCTTCTTTTGTGTTTAATCCAATTTGTCAAGCTGTAGAGAGAGAGAGAG
>RCNO01000010.1 GCA_003731685.1 Bacteroidetes/Chlorobi group bacterium MS-B_bin-24 | reverse complement strand
AGGGGAAAATTAAGTTAAATGATAAGGGAGAACCGCAAACCGAAGAAGCAGAAACTCAAAAATTAACTGATAACTGGACTGATTGGGTTGGTTACTCTTCAATATGGGGGTTTGCTACCGAGAATAACGAAAAAGTAATTGAAAGAGTTATTAGAACTTCTTCATTTAGAGAAGACGATTTAATCCTCGACTTCTTCCTCGGCTCAGGCACAACAACAGCAGTTGCCCATAAACTTAGCAGAAAATGGATTGGCGTGGAGATGGGAGAGCATTTTTACACGGTAGTTTTGCCAAGAATGAAAAAGGTTTTGGCTTACGATAAATCGGGAATTTCAAAAGAAGTAAAAGAATATCAAGGCGGCGGTTTCTTCAAATACTACGAATTGGAACAATACGAAGAAACACTTGCCAATACGGTTTATGAAAATCACGATATGCTTGTTATTGGAGATAAATCACCTTATGAGCAATATGTATTTTTGAAAGATGAAAAAATGCTCAAAGCATTGGAAATTGACTATGAAAACAAAAAAGTAAATGTAGATTTGAGTAAGTTGTACGAAAATATCGACATTGCCGAGACAATATCAAACCTAACAGGCAAGTGGATTAAGAAGATAAGAGAAAATGAAGTTGAGTTTGCCGATGGCAGTATTGTCAATATAAAAGATTTGGATTATAAATTAATAAAGCCGCTAATTTGGTGGGAGTGATATGAAAGTAGAATATCAATACATAGAATCGGACTTTAAACATTATAAAGGTGTTTCATTCTCTGATATCGAATATAAAGAACTTTTAAAAAATGAAGTGAAAGATAAATTACTCGATACACCGCAAAGAAATGAGATGATTTCAAATCTTAAAGCACTTAAATCAGAAACTGGCTTTGAAGTATCAGAAAGATTATTAATTGATATTCAGTATTTACAAAACCCAAAAGTAGATGTACAAGATTTTAGAATTGGCGAGGCGTTTGCTGAAGTTTGTTTGGAAAAACATTTTAATTGTCGTTTTTATTGGAATGAACTTAGGGACGCGCGAAATCCAAAAGGGAATAAAACAGGTGCAGATTTAGTGGGATTTATAGAAATAGGTAATGAAATATTGTTTTTATTTGGAGAAGTTAAAACATCTTCCGAGCAAAAGAGCCCACCACAAGTAATGACTAATCCAACAGGAATTGAAAATCAATTAAGAGATTTGTATAGAGATCAAAATAAGAGATGTATTCTAATTAGCTACATTCAAAATAAAATTGGGTTGAGTAAGAATAGAAATTTCCAGAATGATTTTAATAATGCAATACTAAATTACTACAGGCAAAACGAAGGTAAATATATGTTATATGGAATATTAGTTAGGGATACAGATGTAAACGAAAATGATGTAAGGGTTAGTTATAATAAATTAAAAAATCAAATACTTGACCCTATAGGATTAAGGTTATTGGCAATTTATGTTTCAATACCTAAAAATCAGTGGCTAAAAATTATAAACGGAGATAAAAATGTTAGCAACTGAAAAATTTAAAATACTTGAAGAATATTTTCCCGATTTGCTTCAGGGAATTTCCGAAATAATTCAAAAGGGTAAATTATCTAAGAGATTTAATACATTGCTATTAGATGCAAATAAAAAAACCGAGATAATTAAAGCAAAAGAACTTTGTGAATTAAAAATATTAGAATTATGGCATAATCAAGATGATGAAAAATTTAAAATATTATGTTCTGTTTATTTTGATATATCAACATTATTAAACTTTGACATAAAGACAGAAGAAGATATTTACGAAGTTATAAAAATAATTTCTTTGGGGTATTTGGGGGAACATTCTCATTTTGTAAAAGATTTTTTGAATCAACAAAAACAAAAAATAGAAGATTTAATTGTTACAGATAAATGGAATAGTCGTTTATTAAACAATATCTTTAAAGTTATAGTAAGCTTAGTTATAAAAAAATCCTGGAAAGATATTTCACAAGCAATTAAATTAATCAATCAATTAAGAGATGAGCAAAAAGAATTTGAAGAAAATTATTTAAATCAATTAGGAGAAGAAAGTCGACCATATGGAGCAGCAGAGCTTGTTT
This sequence comes from Bacteroidetes/Chlorobi group bacterium MS-B_bin-24, assembly GCA_003731685.1. Lineage (GTDB taxonomy): Bacteria > Bacteroidota > Ignavibacteria > Kapaibacteriales > UBA2268 > Naka2016. Next base: position 62,440 of record RCNO01000010.1, on the reverse strand, counting down.
CTCTTTATCACTTTGCAAAAACATCTGAAATATTAGGTCAATATCTTTTAGAAGGGAAAACACCAAACAATGATTTTGATATTGAGAATAAGGTAAAATACCATTTAGGAATCGCAAAAGAATTTGCCAATGCTTCTGGTAACATAATGCTTGAATTATTGTATCAATACGTAGAGGCATTTAGCATCAAACTTATTAGAAACACTATTTGGTATTCATTAACAGGTGTAAATCATTGGGTAAGTACGTTTAATAAATTTATTACAAAAAAAGAAAATAACCCCATTTTTGAATTATTATATCCACAAAAAGACACTATTATAAATGGTCAATTATTAAATCCATCTTATAGATCTATTGTAGTTAGTTTGCCAACTTCCAGTGGAAAAACTTTAATTGCNGAATACAAGATTTTACAGGCACTAAATGAATTTAAAGAACGGGGCGGATGGGTTGCATACATTGTGCCAACTAAGGCTCTTGTGAATCAAATATATGTTCGTTTAAATCAAGATTTGAGTAAAATAGGTTTAAAAGTTGAAAAAGCCAGCGGTGTTGCAGAAATAGATGGATTTGAAGCATATTTAGTTGAAGACAAAGGCGACAATACGGATTTTGATGTTTTAATTACCACTTATGAAAAATTAAATCTTTTGGTCAGACAAGGACTTGGAACTACCGAAAAAAGACCTCTTGTACTTACAGTTGTAGATGAAGCACATAATATTGAAGAAAAACAAAGGGGACTTTCATTAGAGTTGTTATTAGCTACAATTAAGAATGATTGTAAAGAAGCTAATTTTTTGCTTTTGACGCCAGATATACCAAATGCTAAGCAAATAGCTGAATGGCTTGGAGGTGAAAGAGGAAAAGAAATAAATATACAATTTGATTGGTGGCAGCCCAACGAAAGGGTTATTGGTGGAATAAAAGTAGAAGGAATAGGGAAAAAATTCCAAGTCTATTTAGAAACATTAAATACAACAAAAGGGACATACCAAATTTCAGAAAAAATACCATTAGTATCTTCAGATAATATTAAAAATTTAAATGAGTATAAATCGCAAATTTCTAATTCAAAATTAAAGTTAGCTCAATTCGTAGGTCGGAACGTTTTAGATATCAACAATCCAGTTATAATATTAGTTGCTGGTATAGATGAAACTTATACTGTGGCTAATTATTTATACGAAAACTGCAATCAAGATTTTGAGGTTGATGAAGATATTGAATTGCTGAAAAAATTTATTCAAACAGAAGTGGGTGAAGATTTTCCTTTAATAAAATATTTAGACAAACGAATAGCAATTCATAGTTCAGCAATACCTGATGAAATACGACAATTAATAGAAATGATGATGGTTGAAGGGAAATTGCAGGTATTAGTTTCAACCACTACAATAGCTCAAGGAATCAATTTCCCTGTTTCGGCTGTGATAATGGGCTCATACACTTATCCTTTTTCTGGTCCTATGCCTACTCGTGATTTTTGGAACCTTGCTGGCAGAGTTGGGAGAGTGGGACAACAATCTATGGGATGGGTAGGAATTGCGTGCAAAAATGATAAAGATTTGAAGGTTCTTGCTAAATATGTTAAACAAGCCTCGCAAGATTTAATTTCGCAATTGGAAAGTGCTTTAAAAGTAGCCATGGAAGATGAAAATGAAGATTTTTCTAGATGGCTTTATAAAGATGAGCGATGGTCTTCTATTTTGCAATATATTTCTCATTTAAGATGCCAAATATATGATCTAAATGAGTTTATCAATCATTTAGAGGAAAAATTACAAGCAACTTTAGGTTTTAGTCAACTTGAAGAAGGCAAAAGAAAATTTTTAATATCAAAGCTAAGAGAATATGCACAAAACCTCACCTTAGAAGATGCGAAAAGAGCAGATTCAACAGGTTTTTCTACTGTTTCTGTTAGACAAATAATTTCAAAATTATCTACTTCAAATATTTCTCCAAATGATTGGAAAAAAGAACAGCTTTTTTCAGAACAAAATAAAACAATACAGAAACTGGTTGGTATTATGCTAAATATTTACGAAATTAGGAAATCGTTAGAAGAAATCAAGATTGGTGATAAATCTTTAGACCAAAAAACTATTTCTAATTTGATAATAAATTGGGTTAATGGAAAAAATATTTCTCAAATAGCAAATTCATTATTTCCAGAAGAGCAAGACAAGAATAAAGCAATCGAATCAACGACAAAGTGGATTTACAAAGCTATAGCCAATATGGCAAGTTGGGGAATTGCAGCAATACAAAAAATGCCTACAAGTGGCATTGATTGGGATTATCTAACTGATATTGAAAAGAAAAAGATGATGAATATTCCTGCTTATATTTTGTATGGTGTAAATACTGATGAAGGAGTGTTGATGAGAAAAGCAAATGTACCACGAAGTATAGCTAATAATTTAGGAACAGTTTATAAACAACAATTTGGTGATGAAATTTATAATTCTAAGACATCTCAAGTTATCGAATGGTTAAATTCTCAAAAAATTGAAGTTTGGGAAAAAGTTTTACCTGCAAACTCAAAGCTATCAGGTGAAGAGTATGTTAAAATATGGAAAAAATTAAACTATAATTAATAAAAAAATTGGTGATTAAGTTATGAACCTATACCTTCAAAACATAGTAGAAAACTTTAATCAAAACAACCTGCCAGCCGATTGGCTTGGAGTAGATTTTAAAGAATTTTCAAAAGAAAAATCGCTTTTTGACTATCAACAAAAAGCTTTGGAAAATGCATTAAAAGCGTTATATCTTTATTATGAACAATACAAAGAAAATAAATCTGATTTTTACAAGCATTATCAAAACAATGGACTAAATCAAGATTTAAGCTACAATATAAAGAAAGAAAGTAAAACAATAAAATACCTACTGGAATACGATAAAGAGTATCCAATTAGTAATGATAAAATATCTTTTGAATATTTTATCAATCGAATGAGTTTTTGGATGGCAACTGGTTCAGGTAAAACACTTGTTATAGTAAAACTTTTGGAATTACTTGGCTATTTGCAAAATAACAAAATTCCTAGAAAAGATATTTTGTTTTTAACCTATAGAGACGATTTAATTGATCAATTCCAAAAGCATATAGATGAATTTAACAATGCTGGCCATAATATCACAATTAATTTAATTGATTTAAAACAATATGCTTCATATAAGCAAAATCCTATTTTAAAATTTGGCAATACTATAGATGTTTATTATTACCGAAGCGATTTAATTTCTGATGAGCAAAAGGATAAAATTGTAAATTATAAAAACTATGATAACAACGGCAACTGGTATATACTTTTAGACGAAGCCCACAAGGGTGATCGTGAAGATAGCAAAAGACAAACATTCTATTCTATTTTAAGTAGAAATGGCTTTATTTTTAACTTTTCTGCAACGTTTACAGATGATAGAGATTATGCAACCTGTGTCTATAACTTCAATCTTGCAAGATTTATAGAGAATGGATATGGAAAACATATTTATATTTCAAAAGAAAATATCAAGGCATTAGAAAAAAAACAAGATCTCACCGATGTAGAAAAACAAAAAATACTGCTTAAAATATTTACTTTACAAGCAGCAATCAATAAACAATTTGAAGAAATTAATAAAATTTCAAATGATTTATATCATAAACCACTTTTACTTACACTTGTTAATTCTGTAAATACAGATGATTCTGATTTAGAGATATTTTTCAAAGAAATCGAAAAAATTGCATTAGGCAATGGCAATAAAGAAATTTTGGAAAAAGCAAAAGAGGAAATTATTGCTGAACTATCTTCTAATGAAGCAAAATTTGAGTTTGAAGAAAAACAATTAAATCAAAATTTACAAGAAATAATTCAAAATTTAAATTATTCGGATATTTTAAGCTATGTCTTTAACTCATCTACAAACGGGAAAATTGAAGTTTTAAAGATACCATCTAATAAACAAGAGTTGATATTTAAACTTGCTACATCCGATAGACCATTTGCTTTAATGAAAATAGGAGATATTACAGAATGGATAAAAAAAAAGCTTAACAATTATGAAATAATTGAAAAATTTGATAACGAAAGCATTTTCAGAAATATCAATAATAACGAAGATATTTCAATATTAATGGGATCTCGTTCTTTCTACGAAGGATGGGACAGCAATAGACCAAATATCATTTTGTTTATCAATATTGGAAAAGGCACAGATGCCAAAAAATTTGTTCTTCAATCTATTGGGCGAGGAGTAAGAATAGAACCATTGCCAAATAAACGAAAAAGAGCTGTTTACCTTTATAATAATCAAGAAATAGATAAAGATATTTTTGAAAACATAAAAGATTATATCGAACCGCTTGAAAGTTTATTTGTCTTTGGAACAAAAGCAGATAACTTAAAAGAAGTTGTAGAAACTTTAAAACAAGAAAAACCCGAAGTTTTACTTGGCGATTTGTTCGAAATCAATCCCGATGTTAAAGATAAAGACTTACTCATACCTGTTTATCGTGATTCGGACAAAATAATTATAGAAGAAAATGATGTTGTAAAATTCCCAATCAATGCTAATGATTACAAAATGGTAAGAGATTATTTTAATTATATTGGAGAAAAAGTGGCATTGATTAAATATGACTGCGATGTAAGAGTATTAAATAAAATAAAAGAAGCTTTTAATGGACATAAAAATGATTATTTTAAGGTGACAAAAGACCAAATAAAAATCAGTAATCCTCATTTTTTATTGCAAAATATATTTAAGCATTTTTCAAATAAAGCTAAAGAATTTCAGTCGTTTAAGAAACTTGATGAAGAAATTATTCATTTCAAGAGAATAAACATTACAGCCGATAAGTTAAATTCACTAAGAGAAAAAATAGAAAAAGTAAAAAAAGCAAAGGATAAAGATACACTCAAGAAAGAGTTAAAAGAAAAGCTACAAAACAATGAAATTAATATTAATGAATACACATCTGAAATAGAAAATATAGCTACCAATATTGTTAAAGAGATTGAAACAGCATATTACCCAAATGACAAATTGAAAATTAAATATCTTGCCAATCATTACTATATACCAATTGCATTATCAGAATCTGAAAAAGCAGACTATATACAACATATCATAAAATACAAAAGTGAAGTAGATTTTATAAATGAATTAGATAGATATTTACAAAACGAAAATAACTTTTTTAAAGAATTTGACTGGTGGTTTTTTTCCAAAATTGACGAAACATTGGATGAAGTTTATATTCCTTACTACAATCCAAAGACAAACAGAATTGATAAATTTAAACCTGATTTAATTTTTTGGTTAAAAAAAGGTAATGAATATACTATCCTTTTTATAGACCCCAAAGGCACTGAACACACAGACGGATACAGAAAGATTGACGGGTATTCAAAGATATTTGAAATTGGCGAGCTAAAAGAAAGCAAAAATTTTTTGTATAACGGATTTAATATAAACACAAAGCTACTGCTTAAATCGCAACGAGGGATAGCGGAAGTTCTGGAAGATTACAAAGGATATTGGTTTGACAACTTTGATAATTTTGCAGATAAAATAAAAGCACTGCCCTTTTGGGAGAGCATTGAATGACTGAAAACAAGAAAAAACTACGGCAACAACATAATTTATGGTAGGTTTTCGAACTCTGCGGAAGCCTTCGGCTTCCTTGCTACGTTGCACTCTCGCCTTTCGGCTCGGGGCACATAACAGCGGATAAACGGTTCGGCTCTTGCAGAGCCTCACTCAAATTGCCTTCGGCAACTTCTTTTATCCGCAAAACGCAAGGTCAAATATGCCACACCTTCGGGTTGTGGCATATTTATTTTGTATGCAGGTGCCGGCTAAATCCTGTGGTTATTTAAGACATCGGATGTTTTTGAAACATCCGATGTCTTTGGCTGAGCAATCAACAACCATTCGGCTTTCGCAAGGTGGCGTCCTCCATTTTTCAGACACCAGATGTTTTTAAATCATCCGATGTCTTTGGTTTTAATACTATAATTTGTTTTGGAATAAAAATTGAATATCCTTTCTGCTATTGAAGGGTAAAGTAATGTTTTAAAAGAATTACTGTGTAATTTTTTTAACATTTTGGAAATTGTTAATTTGGAAATCTTAAAGTTTGCAGTTTTTATGAGTTTGAATTTGGGTAAATATTTTCGATTTGTTTTTATATCTATTCTTTTGATTTCGGCTGCAAAGTTCTCCTTGTTTGCCCAGAATCAAGTTCTGATTTTCAATGAATACACTGCTTCCGACACCGTCGATATGGGAATGTGTGTTGTTGGCGATTCTCTCGAAACCATTTTCAATATTGTGAATTTAAGTGGGAAAGTATTGAAAATTGGTGGAAATGATTATACATTTCTGATTGGACGAACTACTGACGACCCTAACGACCTGAGCTACTTTGAATTCTACGGACCACGGGATTTGCCTCGAACTATCGATACGAATAGTAATTATTTATTTAAGGTAAAATATGTTCCATTCACTCCATCGATTCAATTCCCCGTCGGAAAAAAAGTTGTATTGCTTCGACTGGGTGTTTTCGACCCCAAGAAAAGCGACCCTCCACCATCGATGGAAGCATTAGAGAAGAAGCGGGAATTTATCTTGATAGCTCGCAAGAGCGACAAGGAACTCGATGTTTTCGAAAATGTTATAGATTTCGATTCCGTCTGGGTTGAACCTCGCGATACTATCCGAAGAGTTCTGATAGTGCAAAATAACACTACCCGGGATTTGGTTGTCGATAGCATTATTTTCCTGCGTTCATTGAATGCGGAGATACGGCTCGAAAGGAAACAATTACCCGTAGTGTTCGACCCATATCGTTCAGGCGATGAACGACGCCAATGGCAAATCACTTATTATCCAACGAATCTTGGAAAGGATACTGCTTTGCTTTCTTTTGTGTACCGCTCTCCAAACAATCCCGATAGCGTTAAATCTATCCAAACTATTATTCGGGGCGTTGGTGTTACCCAAAAGTTGAAGCTTCATAAAGTCGATAATGCTGAGATATTCGATGATTTTATTGACATTGGTTCAATCCCGCTGGACACAAGCAAAGAAGTAAAAATTTTTGTGCAAAATACTGGAAATCTGCCTTTCGGAGTCTTTAAGCAAGAGATTTTGAATTACTACACCGAGACGCCATCGAGCGGATTCAGGTTCGCCGATTCATTGAAAAGCGAAAAGCCTTTGCTTCCGACGCAGATAGATTCGTTTACAGTGGTTTTCCAACCAACCCAAAGAGATACTTTTCTTGCACGCATTACTTTTCATAGCGATATTGTTAATCGCAAGATTATTGGATACCCAGAATCGGCAAAAAAAATTGTTTTCAACATTCGTGGAGTTGGCTTGGCTCCCAAATTAGCAGCCGATGTAGATTCTGTTGACTTTGGGAATATAATAATAAACAATGCCGAAGGTTGTCCAACAATTCGCGATACAACAATTTATATCGTTAATAATGGTAACTATGTGCTTCGTCTCGAGAATGCACGAATTGAACCTCCTTATCCCCAGACTCCTTTCAAAATTTTAGAAGAAAATATAGAGGTTCCAGCCTATTCAAGGCGTAGCCTAAAAGTTATTTTCGATTCTACCGCGAAAACAACAGGACTTTACGAAGCTTTTTTGGTGTTAACATCCTCGTTTTCCCGCACTCACGATACTTTACGAATAAAATTGAAAGCCAATGGTGTTTTGCCCGACCCAATAAATCTTTCTTTCCCACAGGATTTGTCTTTTAATCCCGGAAATGTCCTTTCGGTTCCTATTTTGGTCGAAAAAGGGAAGATTTTGCGTGTAAAGGAATATTCCGACACACTTCAATACAATCCACTTATCCTGCGATACCGTGGTTATACCCTTCAAGGCACTGCTTCCGAAAAAATCGAGGTCGCCGATGTTAAAGAAAATGCAAATGGTTTGCTTCCCATCTACTTGAAGACCAAATGGAATGAATTTTTCCAGCCCCGAGATACATTAATACTGCTTAACTTCGACACTTTCGTGGGCAATGATTTCAGTTCGCCACTGGAATTTCTTTCCCCTCGGTTTGGCGACGGGATTTGCTCAAGGGCTTTGATTCCTGTCATCAAATCTACTAATGTTAGGATTGATTCTCTTTGTGGGCTTAGATATAAAATTTATGATGGTAGCAAAGGTGTGTTTTTCCTCGACCAGCCGATGCCAAATCCTGCAACAACATCTGTAAACATTAATTTTGGTGTGGCTTTCGATGTTAAAACTTCGTTGGTTGTTTACGATTCCTATGGGAATATGGTCGAAAAATTAGTGGATGATGTACTTGAGCCAAATATTTACAATTACCAGTTAGATATATCCAGTTTGCCAAAGGGGGTTTACTTCGTTCAGTTTGTTTCGGGAATTTATCGGGATGTTAAATATTTTGTTAAGACTTACTGATGAAGCGAATTTTAACCATATTGTTTTTTCTATATGCTTACAATGTTTATTCGCAGGGCTTCCCTTGGGAACTTTCCCCTCGTTTTCCATTTTATATTCCTGTTACTTACGTTGGGCTTGATGGCTACTATGCGAAAAGCCAATTTTCGGGCAATATGACTTTGTTCGAGAATTTCTATGTTTGCTCAAAATTCGATGGCGGGACGGGAAATGCATTTGCACTGGGGGCGACAATTGAACATTGGTATTGGCATAATGTAGCACTACAAGGTTTCGTCAACTTTCAGACGAACAGAGGGAAAATGGTTGCACAAGGCGATTCTTTCCCCGTTTTGATTAAAGGTATTCCAAAGATTGCCAAAGTCGAAAATGAACTTTCGATGGATTTTAAATATCTAAATTTCGGAGTGGGGGTTAAATGGCTTCCTTTTCGGAATAATCTTTATCTTCGTGGTTTGCTCGAATTTGGATTCAAGGTTTCGAGTTTGTATGAAATCTACGAGCAGATAAAATCCCCGCCAGAGTATCACTTTATCGATAACACACAGAGGCGGAAAGTTTTGGAAGGTCGGCTTTCGGATTTATCGCTGTTTAAAGTCGAGCCAAAAGTTTGCATTGGCTACGATGCTCCTCTTTTTGCGGGGGTTTATGCCAGCCCTTCGATTACTTTCGACTTGCCGATTTACAACTTTTCGAAGGACGAAACAATGCGTATCTTTTCAATTCAATTTGGCTTGTCTTTGTTATTCGGAATCTGGTAAATGTTTCAATTGATTTCGATTTTGGTATCCCCAAAACATAAGAAGCCACTTTATTACAATAAAATTTCCGAGACTCTTGTTTGCGACGAAGGAGAATTTGAAATTCACGAAGGAATTCCAATTCTGCTCGCCAAAGACAATTTGCCGAATTATGTCGTTCATTATCAAAAAGATGCAGAGTATTTCGATTATTTTGCTTCCAGATTTCCCGAAACAGAAAAAGAAGAGAAAAGAGTAAATCAATATATCGTGTCCCGAATACCTCCAAATGCTCGATTAATTGCGGACATTGGTTGCGGGAACGGCTGGCTTGCGCGCTCTTTGCTTCGGATGGACAGAATCGTTTGCTCGCTCGATATTTCTTTCAAAAATGTTCGGAAAGTTATCGAAATCAACCACGGCGAAAATCATTTTGGAATTGTTGCAGACGCATATTTCCTGCCTTTTAAGGATTCTTCGCTCGATTGCGTCGTTGCTTCCGAAATCATCGAACATTTGGCCGAACCCGTTGCTTTTTTGAAAGAACTTGTTCGTGTTGTGAAGAGCAAAGGGAAAGTTATCATTACAACTCCATACAAGGAGAAAATTCGCTATACCTTATGCATACATTGCAACAAGCCCACGCCTATGAATGCTCATCTGCATTCGTTCGACGAGGGGAATCTTTCCGATATTCTTAAACAAGTCGAAGGGATTCGCTCTTGGCGATTCTTCAAGTTTGGCAATTCTTTGGTTCAGTATTTTCGTCTCTATCGAATTTTTTCCATCTTCCCTTTTGCTTTGTGGAAGTTGATTGACAAGTTCTTGAATTTATTTTTTTTACCAAAGCATATTTTGATTGAAATCATTAAGGAATAGATATGGAAGGCTTTGTAAAGACAGAAATAATCAATTCAGTGGGGGTGGTAAGTTTTTACCATCCCAAGGGAAACTCGTTGCCAAGCAATTTGTTGAGCGATTTGCAAAAGGCAATTGAAAATCTTTCCGCCGATGATTCTGCCAAAGTGATATTGTTGCGGAGCGAAGGGACTGGTGCTTTTTGCGCTGGTGCTTCATTCGACGAGCTTTTGAGGCTCGAAGATTTCGATTCAGCCAAAAATTTCTTTGCGGGTTTCGGTCGTGTGATTAATGCAATTCGCAAGTCTCCGAAATTTGTAATTGGTAGGGTGCAAGGCAAAGTTGTCGGCGGAGGTCTGGGCTTGGTTTCGGCTTGCGATTATGTCGTTGCAGTAAAGACCGCTTCGGTTCGTTTGAGCGAATTTTCTATTGCCATAGGTCCATTTGTCATCAGTTGTGCAGTCGAAAGGAAAATAGGCAAAAGTGCGTTTACACAAATGACAATCGATACCGAATGGTACGACGCCGAGTGGTGTCTTTCGAAAGGGCTCTTCAACAAAGTGTTCGATTCAGTTGAAGAGATGGACAAGTTTTTGGATGGCTTCTTGCAAACTCTTGTCGGGCGAAGTTCAAAAACACAGCAAGAGTTGAAAAAACTATTCTGGCGGGACACAACCAATTGGGATGCAATGTTTGACGAGTTGGCAGAAACTGTGGCCCGCTTGGCACTATCCCCCGAAACAAAAGAAATCATAAAGAACTTAGCGAAAAAGTAATGCTGATGCCAAAGACATCGGATGTTTCCAAAACATCCGATGTCTGGAAAAAGTTGCCCCTGCGAAAAAAAAGATTCACCCCGCAAAGACTTTCTACCTGCTAAAAATCCATAATGAAAAAATTGTTATGGGTTGAGCGACAGTTCGAAGATTTAAAATTAAAAATAATTTTTTTAAAAATTTTTTGAATTTAAAATTTTTTTACTATTTTTGTACTAGTAAAATGTTGAAAATAATGATAGGGGTAGAAGAAAATATTTTATACTTTCGACTCCTAAGTCATTCAAAATATTATGCTTACGGGGGGGGCGAGATTAATAAAAATTTTTCTTGGCAGACCCCCACCTAATTTTATATCCTTTGCTCTTTTCGATTAGCTTTTGTAAATATGAAAAAACTTCTCAACTTAATATATTGTCTTAAAACAAATTTAATTTCTTTAAATCTTTAAATTATTTTAAAAACAAAATAAGGAGAAAAAAAATGAAAAGAAAGATATTTGTTTTAAGTTTTTTATTAAGCGGTTTGTTTTTCTTTGTCGCCACACGTGCAATGGCAGATTGTCCACCTAATTGGGATTCTAGGGCAATAGGGGTTTAAAAAATTTTTATTATTTTGTAAATTTTAATGGAGGTTTAAAGATGATTAGATTTTCGATTTTATTATTTCTTCTTCTCCTTTCTGCATCATTACATTGTGAATTGCCGTTTGAGATTGAGCGGTATGGGACAGATTACATTGGTATTGCTAAAAATGATAAGACTGTTTTGCTTTATGGCAAGTATGGAATAATTACATATACACACGATGCAGGACAAAATTGGCGACAGGTTTGCATTGGCGACGATTACGATGTTCAGAAAGTCATTTCCGTTTGGAATGTTTTTTATGCTTTGACTACTAATTCAGTATTTGTTAGCCACGACGATGGAGAAACTTGGGAACGGCACGAGATTTCGGGCGAAAACCCTTGGTTAGATTTTTCAACCGATGGAAATAATTTCTATTTAATTTCCAAAACCGAGTTATATAAGGTTGGCAAGGAATTAAAGGACAAAGAATTATTATTTCAATTCGAAAACTTTATAAGTTTGACCGAGATTGCAAGGTTGGGGAAATATCTATTTATCGTTGATGCGGGAATTGCAATATACAGATACGATACCGAAACGAATCAAATAGACGATACGATTTATGTTGGTTCGGGAACCCAGCCTATTAAACGGCTAAAAGTCGAAGGTTCAACCTTATATGCTTTGCTTCGTTCGGAACAATCGGCTAGTTATGAAGATAAATTTTATTTCGTGCGACATAGTGTTTTAAAGTCGACAGATTTAGGCAAAAGTTGGGAGACAGTCACAAGGGATTTGCCAGTAACGAAAGACTTTATAGTCGAAGGGAAATATGTTGCTACTTTGAGTCCCAAGGTAAACACTTCTTTTAATGTTGTTGCAACATCGTATGTTGTAGCCGATACTACTGGTTTGGTCAGGGAAGAAGTTGTTTTTGATACTTCAAATGTGTTCATCCCATATTTTGGGATAGCCAACAATGTTTTTAATGATTTTTACATAACCTGCATCGAAAGGATAAATGATAATGTAATTATTGCTGGGGGTGTGCAAAAGTCTATTATGCTTTCGGTTGATAATGGAAAAACTTGGAACGTTGTTTCATATTTTAGACCATTGTATAAGCCATTTATTTTCCCCTTTGCTGATAGATTTATGCCAATTGGAAACGACACTTTGATTATTTTCTCAGATCTTAGGCCTTTTGTTTTTTATTCTTTTGATGGTGGAGCCACCTTTAAGTCTCTTTCTGTCGCAAGAGCTTTAGAATTAGTAAATATAGGTTTCAACGATTTTGGAACATTTATTGGAAGAGATGGTAAGTTCGGTTGGGTTGTTGTCGAAAAAGAGAAAAAATATAAACTTACCGGCAACTTGATTTTGGTTTATTCAAAAGATTGGGGAAGGACTTTTGAACGTCAATACATTTCTTTGAACTCTATTCCCAGTTTTTCAAAGGATTCTGTGAGTTTTGTTTTATTTACTTCCGCTAAATATTTCAATGAAATCGGACGTATTAGCATTCCTTTTGTGATTTATCAAGATAATCAACAAAATTTGATAGGTCATTTAATCATAGACGAAGATTGTAACTTCGTTGACACTATTTTCTCTCCTTATCTGTTGACCGCAAATCCTTTTCGTCTTTTTGGATTTTGGGATGAAAGGAATATATATACAGTTATTACTGATTCGCAAAATACAATTATACTTCGTACAGTTGATTTTGGAAGGAATTGGATTGCCTTCGATACCATTCCCCGGGTTGGATATAAAAAGAGCGATACCGACTTTATGAATTTTACTTTGGAAAAGATTTTAGGGAATGGTTTGTATGTTATTCGGATGCAAGTTCCCGGGAAAGGATTTTTGGTTTTGTATGATTCAAAGAAAAAAACATTTGATTCGCTTGAGACCCCATTTTACTATGGTTTATATTACTGGGGTAATATGGTTTTTGTTGTTTCGCAAGATAAAGTTATAATTGTGCCCGATATAACCAAAGGGCTTGTAGAATACTACGAAACAGATTTTCCCGAAAAGTTCCAGCGAAAACAAAAATATGAATTGTTGGATATACTTGAACGAGGGGGTAAGGATTTCTTAATCATAGGTAAAATTTATAAGGATTTGCTGTCCGATAATTAAGAAATTAATTTATGCAAGATAAGGAAGCGAGGGGGAATTTCCATTGTAGTAGAGATGAAGGATGAGGGAAATCCATATTTATTTGTGTTGCCGTTATATCCCAATCCAGCAAAGGACTTTGTGGTGTTGCCCTTTTTCTGGGAGCCGGGATATAGTGTTGATGATGTTAAGATTTCGATATACGACATAAACGGGAACTTATGTACGAATTACATTAAATCATACAGTCCAACGAGTGCAAATGCTGGTGCGATACGGGTGGAGTGTGGAAATTTACCCGAGGGCATATATTTCCTGAGTGCAAAAATCTTCGACCGCAACTACATAATGCCATTTTTAAAGATTAAGTAATCGGGGGCGAGCAGTAAAAGATAAGGAAGGTTTTTGCTCAAATTAATCCACCAAAAATAATCTTGAAGAAAAAGAGACATCGGATGTTTCCAAAAACATCCGATGTCTCGCAATAACCGACTTCTCTTTGGATATTGTCAACATTTAAGGGGAACAAATTCAAATTTTAGACCGTAGAATAAGTTTCTTTTATCCACTGCAATATCATTAGCCGAATATTTTGGTAATTTTGTAGTTCTTAAAAATTCATTCCCTATGGAAGGCGAACAGAAAAGGAAAGTGATATTAAGCGGGATGCAACCAACTGGTGGTTTGCATATCGGACACCTAACGGGTGCACTGCGAAATTGGGTGGAATTCCAAAGCGAATTCGAGTGTTATTATACCATAGTAGACCTTCACGCAATAACTGTTCGGCAAGAGCCAGCAAAGCTAAGACAATGGACGCTCGACCTTGCTGCAACATTCATTGCGGCTGGCATTAATCCCGAACAGGCTCATATTTTTGTTCAGTCCCACGTCCCCGAGCATACCCAACTTGCTTGGGTGTTGAATTGTTTTACGGGGATGGGGGAATGTTCCCGAATGACTCAATTCAAGGACAAGTCGCAGAAGTATCCTGAAAATGTCAATGTTGGCTTGTTTGCTTATCCTGTGCTTATGGCGGCGGACATTTTGCTTTATCAGGCAGATTTGATTCCCGTCGGTGCCGACCAGAAGCAGCATCTTGAGTTAACAAGGAACCTTGCCGAGCGGTTCAACAATCTTTATTCGCCCACTTTCAAGGTTCCAGAACCGTATATCCCGAAAATCGGTGCTAAAATTATGAATTTGCAAAACCCGACTAAAAAGATGTCGAAAACCGACGAAGCCCAGTTGGGAGTTTTATATTTGACCGATACACCCGAGCAGATAAAGAACAAAATCAATCGGGCAGTAACAGATTCAGGCAGTGAAATAAAATTCAGCGACACGAAACCGGGCATTTCGAACTTAATCACCTTGTATCACATTGCGACGGGCAAATCCATCGAACAAATCGAGCAGGAATTTGCTGGGCGAGGTTATGGGGAATTCAAAAAGGCAGTAGGCGAGGCCCTTGTTGAGTTTCTTGAGCCGTTCCGCAATCGCTATAAGGAACTTCGAGCCGAGGAAGGCTATTTGTTCGATGTTCTTCGAAAAGGTGCCGAGCAAGCCCGTGTTGTTGCACAAAAAACATTACGAAAAGTATATAAGAAGATTGGCTTTGTTATGCTGTGAGTGGAGAGTATTTTCAAATTTTTTGGATAAATAGGAATTGCTTTTTAGAAGGAATAAAGATTTAGTTGTTTTGATTCGGGCAGTTTGTTTTTATCGTCTGAATTCAAGCTTTCAAGCCTCTTTCGGGCGATTTCAACATATTCAGGATTAATTTCAATACCAATAAACTTTCGACCCAAGCGTTTGGCAGCAATCGCTGTTGTTCCACTTCCAACAAATGGGTCAAGCACAATAGAATTTTTGTCTCTTGTGGTGAGTTTTATCAAATATTCGCAAATTGCAAGGGGTTTAACAGTTTTGTGAAAATTATACTCACCTTTTTCTTCCAAATCGGGTTTTGGCAAAAGAAAATATTTGTCTATTTCTTCGATAATTTTTTCAGTAGTGATAACGTTCGATGGGAACATCCCGTTGCCAATTTTAATATTTGTATTGACTAATCCGACGTTGTATTTTAAAATGTTTTCGAGGAAAGTATTTTCGTAAGGTTTTTGAGCCATCATAATTGGTTCAAAGCAGGATTTTATTTGTGGGGTTTTCCATCCCTTTAAATTTTCTTTCAGATTTTGTTTTTCCTTTTCGGGTAAATCCATTTTATCGATAAAATGATTGAGCGACATAGCCTTTGGCTGGTTTTGTGTGTAAAGCCAAATGAAACAATCTCTGATTAAAAATCCACAATCGTCCACAGCCGATACCATTCGATGATAAAGGCGAGGGCTTGAAAAGGAAAAGAAAAAGCCACCGGGCTTTAAAACACGAAATATTAAGCTAGCAACTATTTTATACCATTCGTAGAACCTTATTCCTTGTTCGCGGTCAAATTTCATTCCCGGAGGGAGAGATTTGACCACTATGCAATAGTCTGTGATTGTAGAAACCTTTTCTGGGTCCCATTTATCGTCAAGTTTGTCTAAAAAATAAGGTGGGTCAGTCAAAACTAAGTCTATTGAATTTTCTTCCAATTCTGGCAGAATTGTTAAAGCATCGCCTTCTATTATTTGATTTAAAAATTTTTCATTCATCTTTAACGCTCAAATTTCCAAATTTCTTTTCTAAAAGTTCATAAATAGCTTTTTGAATTTCTATATCGGCTTTTAATACTATTCTGGGGTTAGCAATGTTTCGCACCCGACCCTTATTGTCAAAAATCCAAAAATTGCGATAAGCTCTGTTGCAAAATTGGCACTGAGGAATGATATTATCCGTTGTTATTGGCTTTCGGGGGTCGAGATGTGCTTTTTGGAGCTGAGTAATTGCACTTTTCCAGTGGAGATGTTTTTCGTTTTCCTTCGAGCCGCAAGTTGCACAACGATAATCATATTTCTTCTTAATTTCCTCCCAAGGAATGTTGCTTGCTTCCCTTTTAGCCCGAACAAAATTGGGATAAGCTTTTTCCAAAGTGATAAGCTTATATTCACCTTGATTTAATTCCAAAATTCCATTGCCTCTTGTTCCAGACGCAATATACCATCCTTTTTGTGCTGCAAGATGTCGGGCTTGTTGAACATCGTTTGTGTTGGGATAAAATTTTCTGATAAATTCAGTAAGTTCTTGCTTTGTAACTACTTTTGTGTTTGGATAATGTTGAGCGAGATAAACTAAAACCAAAGCTTCTTTTGAAAATTTCCCTTTGTTGTTAAGTTTGGGCAACTGTACACCTTCTTTCTGCAAATACTTTTCGAAATAACCTTTAATCATTTCGTAAATCTTTTCAATTTCTTTTTGCTTCATAAATAATTTTTAATAACAAAAATGATTACAGCTAAATTACCAAAAATTTTAAATTTTTTCCACTTCGGATTTCTTTATCCATCCGATATTGCCATTGGGAAGTCGGACTTTGTACCAGTTGCCGATTTCATCCAAGATTTCCACTTTTGTCCCTTGATGTAAAATGAGTAGGTCGGTCGAACTTTCCTCGGGCGAACTTTTAATGTAGGAATTAACTGCAAACACAATTGCCCGATTGTGGTTTGTTTCGAATTTATATCGTGCAAAGCCAACTCCAAAAGAAGTGACAAAAAGCAACAGAAGAAGTGCTCCAAACAAAAAGAGAACTTTTCGGGTTTTGGGCGAAGCAATTATGAGGAAAAGAGAAAAGCACACCGAAGCAGACCAAATCGAAACCAACCCGAGAGTTCCCCATTGGGTAGAACTTAAGCTGTCGCGCAAATTTTCCCACCATTCTTTGATGAAGAATTTAGGCTTCTCCTCGAACTTGTCCACAATTCGAAGATTTGCCATTTGGAGATTGAATTTGATGTCCTCGTCGAAAGGGTCGAGCAGTCGAGCCCTTTCCAGATATAAAATGCTCTTGTGAAACTCACCTAATCGATAATAAACATTTCCCAAGTTGAAAAGCACTTCTTTGCTTGTATATCCGCTTGCTAAAATCTTTTGGTATAACTCTTCGGCTTGGGAATAATAGCCTTTTTGGTAGTATTCGTTGGCTCGGTGGAAAAGCTTCGATAATTCTTCATTATTGATTGAAAAAGTTTCGATGGGAATGAACAAAATGACGACGATAATGCTCAAGATTTTCAGGTTATTCGCTTTCATAGCAATTTCTCGCTTAGTTTCGACAAAACTTCGACAGATGTGGCATAGACATTTTGCAACTGCACGTTGTTGAATTGGGGAGAATAGCGTGCTTCTTCGCAAAGATTGATTAAATCGATTAATTTATCCACAAGTTCGTTGTCGGGAACTCTTTCGAGCAGGCGTTCTTTTATGTTTTCTTTGGTTAATTCTGCTGGGGGAATATTCAATTTGTTTGCAACAAAAGCCCAAAGCGAGCGAGCTGTTTCTTCGTAAAATAAATCCTTGTTCCCTTCATCAACTAATTTTTTGGCATTTTTCAGATACTTCTGAGCAATTTTACTTGCCCGAATTTGTTTCATCAAAACCAAGTTTCCTTCGATTTGTTCACGCCGGCGAACATAAAGAAAAACCACAACCCAAAGGAATATCGGAATAATCGAAAAAACATAAAACAATGGGCTAATCATCTGGCTTTCCCCAGTTCGTGAAAACCGTGGTGTGGATGTTTTGATGTAGCGGATATCCTGTCCAAGCAGTTTAACATCTTCCTTTTTAATGTTAGTTACAAAAGTTTGTGTAGTGGCGCCTTGTTCAACATTCAGTAAAAAAGGTTGCGTAGTTAAAGTAACGTATTCTTTCTTATCGAGGTTAAAGTAGGCGAAATTAATTGGCTCAATTTTGTATTGACCGGGATTTTTGGGAATTAAGTAATACTCAAAAACGACCGAACCGGAGACTCCCGATGGTGAAACATTGGTCTTGTCGATTACTTTTGGCTCGTATGTGTCGATGTCGTTCGGGAGTTTCAAAGAGAATGGAGAGAGCAACTTCAAATTTCCTTTCCCAGAGATTTCCAACCGAAGTGTAGCAACTTCGCCTGTTTTCAGATGGTCTTTATCCAGCGAAGCTTTGAGCTGCATTGAACCAACACCGCCGTGAAAATCGGCTGGCTGTGGAGATGGCAATCCAAGCACCTTGATTTGGATAAGTTTAGAGCGAACGGTAAATGGGAAATCACGATATCGATTGGAAAAAAATGGGTCGTTGAAAAACGGGTCATCGAACAACATATCGAAGGGGTCTCGGTATCGCTTCTTTTGTTGTTGCTTGACAAGGAGCCGAACAACGAACTCAATCTCCATCGGGTCGATTGTCAAAGTTCCCGTTTGTTGTGGAATTAGAACGACTTGCTTTAAATCCGCAACCTTGAAGGTAACACCATTTACAACTTCTGTAGAAAATTTTAGCTCTTTAATTCCGAAATCTTGTGTCCAAAACCCGTTGAAGCTCGGCATTTTTGGAACGGAAATGTTGACTATGTTCAAATCGGGATGAACATACAACTTGTAGGTAGCAACAATTGTTTCGCCAAGATAGGCTTGGGTTTTGTCGACAATTAAGCGGATAAAAAGATTGTTTCGGATGATTTCATCGGCTTGCTGCGAAAGTGTTTTTTCTTGGTTCTTTTCCTTTCCTTGTCCCGAAGGCTTTTGGCCGCCTTTAACCACTTTAATTGTAATTGGATTGGATGTTAAAACATTTCCATCGACTGTGATTTTTGCTGGCTCGATGGTAAAAGTTCCTTCGAGGTCAGCAGAAAGGATGTAGATGAACGAAAGGGAGCTCGAAATCTGCCCGTTGATTATTTGTGTGCTCATCGAACGGCTGGGACCTGCGAGCACAGTAAATCCTTTGAAACTCGGTGGTTGGAAGTTTTTGCCATTCGTTGTATTCAATGTAAATGTAACTTGAATTTGTTCTCCGACTTCGACGGTTGTGCTACTTGCTGTTGCGGTGAACTTATACTCTGCCATTGCAAAAGCAAAGGAGAGCGCAAAGATTAAGATTGCAACAACCAACCTTTTCATTTTCCTTCATCCGAAAAAATTCATAGATTAAAGAAGTAGAAAAAGTGAAAAAATTATTTTGAAAATTCATTATTTTTTTGCAATTTTGTATTTTGCAAAAGGGCTCTTAGCTCAGCTTGGTTTAGAGCGCTTCCTTGACGCGGAAGAGGTCACAGGTTCGAATCCTGTAGAGCCCACAAAGTTATATTTTCTTACTGCTTTAAAAATTTTTTTTCAATACATATTTTTAATCGGTCATTTCCATTGTTTTTTTCACAATGGTTAAATGCTCCCGTTGGATTATATCAGACATCGGATGTTTTTGGAAAAATCCGATGTCTTTATATTCCTATTCTCGATTTGGGTTCTTTGTTTGCTAACTCATTAAGAAGATGAATAATAATTTTTGGGTAGATATCTTTTATCAGAATTTTATAAATTTTATGTAACTAAAATCAATTTTTTTTGTTATATTGATTATTTAAATGGAGAGTGTTATGAAAAAAGTTTTTTATTCGGTTTTGGTGTTGTTGGTTCTTGCTTCGGCAAGCCTAATCAGTCAGAAAATCACTGCTGAGCAACTGCTGTTCAATTCTTCGCAAGGGCGAGAATTTTGGATTGCCATTCCTCCTAACGAGGACGACCGCCAACCCATTGGAAATACTCAGGAGATTGCAATAGAAATTTATGTGACTTCATCGAAGAATTGCTGGGCTACGGTTGAGGTCCCTGGTATGGGCTTGATTAAAACAAAAAAAGTCGAAGCTTTCAAGATTACTACTTTTTCGACAATTACGAATGATCTGATGTGGGATTTGGAAGTCCGAGAAAGCGAGCGTCCTGTTGGAAAAGCAATACACGTGTATGCAACCGAACCAATATCGGTATATGTTTTGAACCATCGGCGTTACACTGCAGATGGTTATCTTGCAATTCCAATATCCTCGTGGGGAACTAAATATTATCATCTTTCGTACTACGATTTTCGCGAAGACCTATACGGCGGTGAATACCGTGGCAATGGCTTTCTCATTATTCCTTCCGAAAATGGAACCGAGGTTTTGATTAAATTGAATGGGCGTGGACAATCGATAGGACAAACTATTGGCGGACGCAAAATTGGAGACCAGTGGAAAGTAACATTAAATCGGGGGGAAGTTTATTGTGTAATGGGTAACGGTGCAACTCGTGGACAGTTCGATCTTTCAGGCTCATTGGTAATCTCGAACAAACCTATTGGTTTTATTTCTTTCCATAAAAGAACATTAATCCCATCTTTCGATTTATGGAACGGAAGGAATATGTTATGCGAGATGATCCCCCCTGTTCAAGCTTGGGGCAAAAAGTATTATACCGTCGAATTTCAAAGGAAAGGACGTGGCGATTTCTTCCGCATCCTTGCTGCATACGATAATACTACATACACTGTTA
Source organism: Bacteroidetes/Chlorobi group bacterium MS-B_bin-24 (assembly GCA_003731685.1). Classification (GTDB taxonomy): domain Bacteria; phylum Bacteroidota; class Ignavibacteria; order Kapaibacteriales; family UBA2268; genus Naka2016. The sequence continues at coordinate 41,450 of RCNO01000010.1, read as the reverse complement.
AATGGTACGATTTGAAAGACGGTAGGTTCCTTGGGCAGCGCGGACCGAAAATTTTGAAAAAAGCAGGTGATTTTGATGAATACGAAGAAGTTTATGTTCCACGNGGGCAACCTAATAATCAGGAATCAATCAAAGGAACCTCGGTGTGGGAAGCTGACAAACCTGTTTTGGTTATGCAATATTCCTATTCTACGGATTGGGATAACGCTCCAGAGTTCGACCCATTTATGATTTTGGTTATTCCTCGCGAACAATACGTTCCCAACACTGTGTTTCAAACACCAGCCGAGCAGGCTCAGTTTTTGGATAACTACTTCAACATAATTGCAATTGGAGATCCAAATGACCCCGAGAACAAATTGCTTAAATCTATTACGCTCGATGGAAAACCGATATGGCAGTTGGAACCTAAGTTTCTGTTCAATCGAATTCCCGGAACTGATTTGTATTGGGCAAAATTAAGGGTTCAGCCCGGTACACACGTGGTTCGGAGCCAGACCAAGTTTGGTGGTTATATTTATGGTTTCAGCGAGGCAGATGGCTACGGCTGGCCTGCTTGCACTGCATTCAACAAAGTCGATGAAACGGACACACTCCCGCCAGAAATTTTCGTGCAAGAACACTGCGGCGTGTTCACCATTCGAACCACTGAATTGCGTAATGGCAAACCCGGAGACGACCCTCGCCAGGTTGACCAAGGTGTGAACGATATTTCTCTGCTCGATAGTTCTTACAATTTCGAGATAAAATTTATTAGGGAATTTAAAACATATCCGCCGCTGTATGATTACACTTTCATTGTCAAGGTTATTGATAAAAACAAGCCCGGCGTTGCATACTTACAAATTACCGACAGAGCTGGAAACATTGCATACGATACATTATATTTCTATCCCGACACACTTCTTATCCAACCCTCCCCAATTAATTTTGGAAAAGTTAGATTATTTACTTCCAAGAGATTGGATGCGCAAATAACTAACATATCGGATACCCTCGAAAACGTCGTTTCCGTCTTTTTGAAGCGAGGCGAAGCTTTTAAAATTGTTAGTGGAAACGTCCCACCCGAAATAATTCTCCAACCCAAAGAATCCCATACCATTACAATAGAATATACCCCAACTAATGAATCATTAAGTCCAACGATGCTTGATTTGGATACCCTTGTGGCAGTAACGGACTGCGATACATTCACCGTTCCTGTTATGGGAAGAGGAGTGATACCCAAAATCATTGTTGAAGATTGGAATGCCGGACAAGTTGTTGTTAAGAGGAAAGTTTGTAAACTTCAGCAAACAGGCACTGGTTTGAGAATTCAAAATCCAGGCACCGATACATTGATTATTGATGGAATAGATGGTGTTACGTTGCCATTCTCATTATCTTCACCATTTGTACCACCTTTGGACATTGTTATTCCACCCGGTGGAACCGTTTACTTGGAAACTCCTTGTTTCGAACCGCAATCAGTAGGCGATTATTCAATCGATGTTCTGTTCCATAGTAATGCTGGAAGCGGTGATAGTATTTCCAACTGGACTGGGGTTGGGATTCAGCCGGGTCCATATATTACCGATTACGATTGGCAGCGCCGACGCGTTGGTACTTCGAACGAAGGAAAAGTATATTTGCGTAACTCTGGTACTTCAAAAGTTCGGGTTACCGACATCAAACTTGGTGCGAATAGTCCGCATTTCCGTATCAAACCCGGTGGCATAGTTCCGGAGCCAACTCCCGGTGCACCTGTTGATTTGATGCCCGAGTCGGGAACTTCTGGTGTTCGCCAAATTGAAATAACAATTCTTTATGAACCAAAGGATGAATTCGACCATAATAATACAGTCGTTCCGGAGTTTCATCCCGACGACAACATCGAGCCGGGAAGTGTTGTTGGAAGCCTCCACGGCTATGGCTATTTGCCGAAAATCGAGGTGCGAGGCTACGAATTTCAACCGCCCGTTCTCGTTGGAACACAGCATCCAGACGTTGGCTCTGTTGTAATTAAATCTACCAGTTCAAGTGCAGACTTGTATATCGAGTCAATCAACTGGAATCAAAATAATTTGAACGAGTTCGTTTGGGTTACACCACCTCCGACGAAAATTACTCTTCCGATGGGCGATTCTTTGGTGCTTCCTGTTCGCTTTACTCCGAAGGCTGTGAACAAACGACTTGCTTATGTTGATGTTGTTAACGATGCTTCGCCCGCCCCAGATTCGATTATTACCACACGCACCGAAGTTATTGGTTATGGCATCGAAAAGGGAATTGTCGTCGATTCTATAAATTATGGTCTTGTCCTTCTTTGCGATGAACCTATTAAAGAGTTTACAATTACAAACACGAGTTCCACAACTCCAGCGATTATTGATAGTGTTGTATTTGTTTCGGGAAATGTTGCCAATTTTGAACTTGTTGGTGCTACTTTCCCGCTAACTATAACACAACAAAGTTCAGTCAAAGTAAAAGTTAAGTTCTCGCCCGATAAAACAGGCAATTTCCGTGCTTTGCTGCGTGTCTTCAGTGATGTAGGCAACAATTATTATGTCGAACTTGTTGGTGTTGGCTACGATGTCCCCGTTAAACTTACGTTAAGAGACTTTGATGCCGATTTGCATCTTGCTCCCGGCCTTAATATTGTATTGACAACTACTGCTGCTTCGAAAAATTGGCGCGATGCTGGGATAACATCATTTGAATATGATATTATTTACAAAACAGACTGGCTTAAATACATTTCGATTGAAAAGGGCGCTATTCTTGATAATACTTGGACAATCTCGGCAACCGAAAATAGAATTGATGAGACCTATACTAAGTTGCACATTCAGGGAAGTGGAAAGAATCCAATCAGTGGCGATGGTGAATTAGCCCGACCGACTATGCTGTTGATGTTAACCGATGCCAAAATTTTCCGTCCATACATCGACAATATCACTTTCCACGACCGCGACAAGTGCGTGGTTCCTTCGGGCGATACTTGCTTCATTGTCATAAATACTTGCGTTGTCGATATAAGACCTATCGAAATTGCTTTGACCGATTATTACCTTGAGATGAACCAAAATCCTGTTAGTACTTCCAGCTTTGAGGTCGGTTTCGGTGTCGGATTCGATGGCTACACGAAATTAGACCTCATCAATCTCGAGACTGGGGCAGTAATTCCAATATTGAGCGAAGTTGTGAAAAGCGGGAAGTATGCAATTCAAATTTCGACAGAACAAATCTCTTCGGGAGTCTATGCTTTGCGAATGCTTGCGGGTAATTACTCAAAGATTGTGAAAGTTGTTATTGCGAAATAAAAGGAAAAGTTAGCGTCTGAAATATATTTTGGAAATTATATTTATCGAATATTAAGTCGCTATAAAAACAAACGAGTAACAAGTCGCAAAGGTTTTATCAGACATCGGATGTTTTTGGAAACATCCGATGTCTTTTATGAATTGTTTTAAGTCGAAAAAGTATGACCAAATACAATTTTGACAAATCTCAATATTTTATGCAACTTTTTGCCTCTATATCCGTATTTTTGCTTTGAGCCAATGCAAGGGAGAAAATGAAAAAGGTTTTTATTTTATTTTTTCTGTTTTATGGATTTACTTTAATTGCACAGGAAAAAGGGCAAACCCAAGTTTTTACTCTTAGCGAGTGTTTGAAGATAGCGCGGCAAAAGAATCCTCGTTTGAAAGTTGCAGAAGCAAACATTTCGACTGCGGGAGCGGAAATTACTTCTGCCTTTGGCAACTTTTTGCCCTCTGCTACTTTTAATATGGGCTATACTCGCCAGCTGAATGTCGAAGCCGGGCAAAAGATTAACATCGGTGGGCAAACTATTGTTGTAGGCAAAATCGAACCAAATTCTTACAATATGTCCCTTTCGCTGAATTACAACCTTTTCGACGGCTTCAACCGTGAAGCACAATACAATTCGGCGAAAGAAAAGCTTAATTCTGCCTTTTCGTCCTATTCACAAACCATCTCGGAAATTGAGATTGGGGTCTATCGTGCCTATATAAATGCTCTACGATTAACTAAAATACTCGAAGCAAGGCGAAAAGATTTTGAGCTTGGACAGAAAGAACTCGAAAGGGTGAGGGCGCTTTTCGAAGCAGGCTCGATTCCTATTACCAATGTATTATCCCAAGAAGCTGAACTTGCAAACAAGGAGATTTTAATCATTCAAGCTGAAAATGATTTAAAGAATGCAAAGGCGGTTCTTCTTTCCTCAATGGGTATGGAGCCAGACATAAACATTGAAATTTCGGAAAAGGATATACCTTTGGAATATTCCGAAGAAGAGATTACCCAATTTCGTTCCCAATTTGTTGTTCTCGAAAAAGTCCTGCCGAAAGTATTATCGAACAGGAAGGACTTGCTTGCTTTGGAACAGCAAATCACAGCCAGCCAAGCCAATCTTACAATTGCGCGTGCGAACTATTTTCCAACGCTTTCGGCTTATGGTGGTTGGTCGTGGGCAAACAATGAATTCAACAAATTCTCGGAGTTGGGCAGGTCTTTTGTTGGGCTGGCTCTTCGAGTTCCAATTTTCGAAAACTTTAAGACCAATTACCAGATTGAGCTTGCCAAAGCCCAGATTGTTGAACTGGAAACACAGAAGCTTCAACTCGTGCAGAACATAAAATCGCAGCTTATTCAGGCAATCAATAATCTTGACGCTGCTGAGAAGCAATTATCGGCAACCAAAAAGTCGGTCGAAGCAGCCGAAAAAAATTTCCAAAGTGCCCGCGAACGTTACAACGTTGGTTCTGCCAGCGTAACCGATTACCTTTTAGCCAACAATTTGCTTGTGAATGCACAAATAAACCAAATAAATGCAATTTATGGCTATTATCTTGCTCAAAAAGAGCTTCTTTACACGATAGGATTGCTTACAAACAAATAAAAGGTTAATTATGAGATGTGAAAAATGCCAAAATGATTATCCATCGACATTTTATTTTGCAACGCCATTGATTTGCAAGGCTTGTTTCGAGAAACTTCCCGAAGAGGAAAAACTTCGCCTTTCTAATCTTCAAAAGCAATTTACAACCGAGCAAACGTTGGAATTTCGTGCAAGGTTTGGGAAGCGTTTCCTTGCTTCCTTAGTAGATTTTCTTTTGATTAGTGTAATTGTTCTTGTGATTTACAAACTGGACGGCTTTTTGTCTGCCTACGGTGATTTTTTGCAAGAAATTAAAAACGCAGGCACCGATGCTGAAACAATTAAATTACTTCAGAACGAATTTTTTGGAAGCAATTTGATTAATCTGGCTATTCCTTCTGTGTTAACGTTTTTCTATTTTCTTTCAGAAGCAATCGCTGGGGTATCTTTGGGCAAATATATTCTTGGTCTTAAAATCGCAAACACCGATGGTGAAAATGCTTCATCGAGGCAGTTGTGGATTCGTTATGTTGTGAAAAATTCGAGCGGTGTATTGAATTTACTTGGGATAATTACAAGTCTTTCAATTATTAACACAATCAATTCTATCTGGGCTTTCGTTCTGTTTTTTGGGTTCTTTCTTATTTTGGGTCGCAATAGGCAAAATATTCAGGACATCATTGCAAAGACCACTGTGTTTAAAGTCGATGATTTAGAAGAGCTACAGAATTTAAAGGAAGGGAAAATTTTTGATGCCGAAGTTAAAGAAGAGGAAAAACAATAAAGGGTGAAAAATGGTAAAGAAAAAATCGAAGAAAAAGAGACTTATAGTTTTTGGAATTATTATTGCAGTAATCATTTTAGTTGTCGTAGCATTTGTTGCGGGCAAAAAGGACGATGTAATTAAAGTAACAACGGCGAAAGTTGAAAGGCGAACGATAGTGCAGACGGTTTCGGCAGTAGGCAAGATACAACCCGAGACGAGTGTAAAGATTTCGTCGGAGACCAGTGGCGAAATCATTTACCTTGGAGTACGCGAAGGCGATACAGTTCGGGCAGGGCAGTTGCTTGTCAGAATCAAGCCTGACATTTTCGAGACTCAGCTTGAGCAATTTAAATCTGCAGCCGAGGCAGCCAAGCTCGAAACCGAAGCTATGCTTGCCGAAAAAATTCGTGCAGAAAGTGAACTCAAGCGAGTTACTGAACTTTACAAGAAGGAGTTTGCCTCGAAACAGGAATTCGAATTGGCAAAAGCAAATTTCGACCGTGCTGTTGCAAATTACAACGCAAGTTTGTCGCGCTACCAACAAGCCCTTTCTGCCTACAAACAAATGCAAAAAAGCTACGAACGAACAGTTATTTACTCACCAATAAATGGAATTGTAACTTCTCTTTCTGTCGAAAAAGGCGAAAAAGTCGTTGGAACTGCACAGATGGCTGGCACCGAGATTATGCAAATTGCCGACCTTTCTGTGATGAATGCAATTGTTGAAGTAGACGAGAACGACATTGTCAATGTCAAAGTTGGCGATACTGCCGAAATCGAAGTTGATGCAATCCCAAACGAAGTGTACAAAGGCGTAGTTGTCGAAACGGGGCATAGTGCAATTACAAGCCGACTTGGAACTCAGGACGAGGTTACGAATTTCAAGGTGAAGATTCGCTTTTTGAAACCCGACAATCGGCTCCGACCGGGAATGAGTTGCAACACCGAAATCCGAACAAATGTCCGAGAAAATGTTCTTGCAGTTCCATTGCAGGCTGTGACAGTTCGTTTGGAAGCCGGGAATCTTGCAACCGACGTTGCTTCGGGCGAAATCGAGAAGAAGACCGAAGAGCCTAAGGAGAAGACCAAAGCTCCACCGTCGGTAGTTTTTTTGAACGACAAAGGCAAAGCTAAGATGGTCAAAGTTAAAACTGGAATAAGCGATAAAGGTTATATTGAAATTATCGAAGGCTTGAAAGAAGGCGACGAAGTCATTTCGGGCAGTTTTATGGCTGTTAGCAAATTGTTGAAAGACGGCTCGCCAATTAAAGTCGATTCGACAAAAACCCGTTTTGTAAAAAAATCGTAAACAGAAATGGAAAAGAATAATAATAGCCAAGATAGACAACCATTAATCGATTTGCAACATATATCGAGAGTGTACCAAGTTGGTATTGAACAGGTTTTTGCTTTGCGGGACATCAATTTGAAGATTTACAAAAACGAATATGTTGCAATAATGGGACCTTCGGGCTCAGGTAAATCGACTTTGATGAATATCATTGGTTGTTTGGATACTCCAACCGGCGGAGCGTATTACTTGAAGGGAATTAATGTAGGCGAACTTGATGATGATGAACTGGCAGAGATACGGAACAAGGAAATCGGTTTTGTATTCCAGATGTTCAACCTTTTGCCTCGGGCGAGCGCTTTGAAAAATGTTGAGCTTCCTTTAATCTATGCAGGGGTCCCGAAACACATTCGGCTCGAGCGGGCAATGAATGCTTTGAATGCTGTTGGTATGGGCGACAGAATTAACCACAAACCAAATGAACTTTCTGGTGGGCAAAAGCAAAAAGTTGCGATTGCAAGGGCGTTGGTTACTAATCCTTCTATTATTCTTGCCGATGAGCCCACGGGAAACCTTGACTCCAAAAGCGGGGAAGATATTATGAGGATTTTCCATAAGCTTTGGCTCGAAGGAAACACGATTGTGCTTGTAACTCACGAACGCGATATTGCTCTACACGCACAAAGGATAGTTCGTCTTCGCGATGGTTTGATAGAATCCGACGAAATGAATCATCATCGGTTTGTTTTCGAGGGGGTTAACGAATGAAAATCCTTGCGGAAATCGAAGAAAGCATTCGAATTTCGGCCGAATCGATTTGGGCAAATAAACTTCGTGCGTTCTTGGCAACTCTTGGTGTGGTGATTGGCATTTCCTTCGTTGTTCTGATGGGTTGGGCAATTTCGGGCTTGGACAAAGCACTTCAGGACTCAATCAATCTTATCGGCGAGGATATGTTGTACATAGATAAATGGGATTGGTCGGGCGGGAAACGTTGGAAGGAAATTCGCAACCGAAAAGACATCACTTACCAACAGGCGAAACAATTAATTTCGGGACTTACCCTTCCCGAAGTTGCTGTTCCGCTTGCCAGTGCTTGGAACGCACAAGTTAAGGCAAACAACATTGTTTATTCTGGAATTAGTATTGCTGGAACATCAGCCGATTTTGGTAGAATTCCTTCGGGGGATGTCGAAAAGGGTAGATTTTTCTCCCAAGCCGATGAACGAGAAACTCGCCCCGTTGCTGTTCTTGGATACAAGGTGGCTCAAACACTTTTCGCCGACCAAGACCCAATTGGCAAAGAAATCAAAATTATGGGCAGAAAGCTCGAGGTCATTGGCGTGGTTAAGCGTCAAGGCACATTGCTTATGGATTTTATCGATAATAGAATCTACATCCCGATTGGAAACTTTTTGGAACTTTTTGGTGGAGGAGAGCACCGCCGAAGCGTCTCGATTGGTATCAAAGCGGGAAGTATCGACCGTATGGATGAAGTTCGCGAAGAAGCACGCGGAATGATGCGGGCTATTCGCAACTTGAAACCTTGGGAAGAGGATGATTTTTCTATTAACGAAACGAAAGCATTCGAGGAGATTGTCTCTACTTTCCGATTGTATGTTTGGGGGATTGGAATTGGTATGACTATTCTTTCGTTCGTTGTTGGTATTATTGGCATTATGAACATAATGTTTGTATCGGTTGCCGAAAGGACGAAAGAAATCGGTATCCGTAAATCGGTTGGAGCCAAAAATCGTTCGATTTTATTGCAGTTTATTATCGAATCTGCATTCCTTTGCTTTGCGGGTGCAATGACTTCTGTCGTTGTATGTTCGATTCTTGTTTTTGCTGTTGCAAAGATATTGCCTAAATTTGTGCCCGAAACTGGCTTTTTGCAGCCATTTTTGCCAGCGGATTTTGTATTTATTGCTTCAATTGTTGCTATCTTTGTTGGCATTCTTGCTGGCTTTTTGCCAGCGTTGAGGGCTTCTCGGGTCGACCCAATTGAATCATTAAGGTACGAGTAGGAGCGGTTATGGACTTTACGGAAAGCATTTACCAAGCAATTGATTCGATTCGAACAAATAAGTTGAGAACATTTCTGACTCTGTTGAGCATTGCGATAGGTGTTTTTGCTTTAATCGTTGCAGGAACTCTTATTAATTCTTTCGAAAAAGCTGTGCTGGCACAGCTGGAAGAAATTGGCGAGACGACTTTCTGGATACAACGGCTCCCATCGATACAAACAGGGAATACTTGGTATAAATATCGACAGCGTAAGCCAATAACTTATCGTCAATACAAAGAATTGGTGCGAATGACTAATTCCACCCCTTGGATTTCTGCTCATTCCTACACTTTTGGTATGACTATTAACGCTGGTAATCTTTCCACCGACCCCGATGTCTATGTTACGGGCGCCGACCCGAATTTCTTTATAACCAATTCGATTGATGTGGAATTTGGTAGAACTTTTATCGAAGAGGATATAGATTACAACCGAAATGTTGCGATAATTGGAAATGATATCGTTGTTAAAATTTTTCCAAATGTTAATCCTTTGGGCAAGGAAATTTCCATTAAAAATCAGAAGTATACTGTAATTGGGATACTAAAAACGCGTGGGGCTTTGCTTGGTCAAAGCAAAGATAATATGGTTATAATCCCAATCACGAATTTCCTAAAATATTTTGCTTCTCCTTGGGAAGAGTCTTTGCAAATCACCGTTAAAGCCATTAGCAAAGAAATGCTTCAGGCGACAATGGACGAAGTGATTGGCAATATGCGTGTGATTCGCAATGTAAAGCCTTGGGAAGCAAACACATTCGAGCTCGAAACGAACGAAACCATTTCCCAGCAATTTGGGAGCTTTGTCAATTTCCTTTCAATTTTTGGATTTATTTCGGGCGGGTTCGCACTTGTTGCCGCGGGAGTTGGAATAATGAACATTATGCTTGTTGCGGTCAAGGAGCGAACTCGTGAAATCGGGATACGCAAAGCTGTTGGGGCAAGGCGTCGCTGGATACTTTGGCAATTTATTCTCGAAGCAATCACACTTTCGCAGATTGGCGGATTATTCGGGATAATTTTTGGTGTGCTTGGCGGCTATCTCCTTGGCAATGCAATCAAGTTGCCCTTGTTCTTTCCAGTGCCTTGGGTAGTTCTAAGCATAATTGTTTGTACAATACTTGGTATTGCCTTTGGGACATACCCTGCGTACCGCGCCGCCAACCTCGACCCAATCGAAGCCCTGAGATATGAATAACGCTTCTCTAAGTCGTTTTTTTCTACTTTACAATCATCATTGTAAAACATCTTCATTCTTTGGGGAGTATTCACACTTAAGTGTTCTGAGCAATCGAAGTAAATTCCAACAAAACTGATTTTATGAGTTTTTTATCCCCTTCACGCAGTCGTTAATTCTTAATTTTGCATTTTAATTTATGGCAATTATGAGTACTTTGTTGTTCAAAGATTTTGAAGAGATAACGGAAAATGATTATAGGGCGATAGGTTTTCGGGCGGGGTTGGAAATCCATCAGCAGTTGGATACTCGCCAGAAGTTGTTTTGTCGGTGTCCAGCCCCCCATCCGCCATACGACGATTTTTTTCATATTGAAATTGCTCGAACGCTTCGACCTGCCTTGTCGGAGCTTGGGGAAATAGACCCCTCGATTCTTATGGAGTTTAAAAGTCAAAAGCAAATTATTTACAAGATAAATCGCGATACAATTTGCACATACGAACTCGACCAGAGTCCCCCATTTGAAATCAATCAAGATGCTCTTGATATTGCAATATATTATTGTTTGAAATTTAACGCCAAGATTGTCGATGAAATCTATGTTTGCCGAAAGTATCATCTGGACGGCAGTATTCCAAGCGGGTATCAACGCACTGCTATGATTGGACTTCAAGGGTTTTACGAGTTCAAAGGGAAGAAAATCCATTTCCCCGAAATCACATTGGAAGAGGATGCGGCACGCGAGATTTCGGACAAGTATCATATTAGAGAATATTTCACCGACCGATTGGGCATCCCTTTGATTGAAATTGTTACCGAGCCCTCATTTACTTCGCCCCAGGAAGTAAAAGAATTTGCCGAGGCAATTCGAAATGAGTTTTTGGCAACCGGAGAAGTTCGCAAAGGGAGCGGAACTTTGCGAATGGACTTGAATATAAGCATAAATGGTTCCGAGCGCTGCGAAATCAAAGGGGTCGATAAAATAAGTAAAATACCTATTCTGGGATACAACGAAGCTTTGCGGCAATGGAACCTTCTTCGTCTGCGCGATGCCTTGCATACAAGGAATATTACCCCGGAGAATTTTAAAGCGACAGTTTACGACCTTCACAATGTTCTCAAGCACACTTTCTTTTATCCAATCCAGCAAGCAATAAAAAATAATGGTGAGGTTTATTGCATTAAACTGCCCAATTGGGCAGGCTTTTTGAAATGGCCCACCCAGCGATATACAACATTCGCTCAAGAAATATCCGAAAGAGTTAAAGTCATTGCTTGCCTAACCGATTACCCGAACATCATTGTTTCCGATATTATCGATAATACTATTTCCCGCGAAGAAATCGACAAGACAAAGAAATTTATTGGTGCAACAAGCAACGATGGCTTCGTAATTGTTTGGGGGCCGCCCGAAGATGTTCAAATTGCTATCGAAGAAATCAAAAATCGCGCATACGAGGCAACCATAGGGGTTCCATCAGAAAGCCGAAGGGCTTTGCCCGAAGGAACAACTGCCTTCGAGCGTGTGCTTCCCGGTCCACAACGAATGTATCCCGACACAGATTTACCCCACATAAATATATCTAAAAGTAGGGTCGAGCGACTTCGACTGAAGCTAAAAGAAAGTTTCAGCGATAGAGTCAAATGGTGCGAGGCTTTCGGTTTCCCCCCTTCTGCAATCAAAAGAATTTGTACTTCCGATAGATATTTGCTCATTAAGGAATTGGTCGAAAAATTTCGCATTCATCCAAATTTTATTGTCAGAATTTTCTTAGAATTTTTGCCTTTCCTTGAAAAGCGTGGATTGAAAACGAAAGTATTAACCAATGAGCAAATAAGGACAATTTTTGCAATGTATTCGAAAGGGGAAATTCTTCGCACTGGGGTTTTTAGTGCAATTGAATTTGCTATGAGAGGTGAATGCGATAAAATTCCAAGCCATCTGTATCCCGCAACCAATGATGAATTAGAACAGGCGTATAATCAAGCAGTGGAATTCTTATCCCAAAACAGAATATACCATAACGAAAAGAGAGCAGAGATACTCACCGGCTACATTATGCGAATTCTTCGGGGTAGAGTGGAAGGCAAAACTGTGAAAGAATTTGTCGCACAAAAGTTGGAAAAAGAGAATGGAAGCAACTGGATATAAAGGATACAAAGGGAAAGCGTTATCGCTTCTTAAATCGTTTGGGGTTTCGGTTTGGAGCGAAGTTAAAATCAAGGCAAACGGCAACGAAATCGTTGGGATTATCCTCCCCCGAAGCGAAATTGCCGACGATAGCCATATTGTGGTTAAGCTCCGTTCTGGCTATAATATTGGGATTTCGGTCGAGAAAATCACCTCCATCGAGTTCATAGAAAGAGTAGAACACCATCAGGTTCTGCAAAAGCAAGAAGTTCCTTTCGACCCCGATAAACCCAATGTTAAATTGATTAGCACTGGTGGGACTATTGCTTCCCGAATGAATTATCGGACGGGGGCTGTGGTGCCAGCATTCGAACCCGAAGAACTTTATGCTTTTGTGCCAAAACTTTTTGACTACTGCAACTTAACAACCCAAAAATTATACAGCGTGTTGAGCGAAGATATTGGACCCGAAGAATGGATGGGAATTGCCAGTGCTGTTGCCAACGATATCGAAGCGGGTTATGAAGGGATTGTAATTGGCCACGGAACAGATACTATGCACTATACTTCGGCGTTGTTGTCGTTCATTATCCAAAATCCTCCGATACCTATTGTGCTCGTTGGATCGCAGCGTTCGAGCGACAGGCCTGCATCGGACGCTCCATTGAATTTGATTAATAGTGTGAAAGTTGCTGCCGAGAGCGACATAGCGGAAGTTTCGGTTTGCGCCCTTGGTCCAACATCTGACAACTACGGGCTTCTACATCGAGGGACACGCGTCCGGAAGATGCATTCATCGCATCGTTCGACATTCAGAACCATTGGAGATATACCTTTGGCAATCGTCAAAGCCGATGAAATTCGAACATTGCGAAAAGATTACAATAAACGAAGGAAGGACAGGCAATTCAACTTCCAACTTGCTTTCGAAGAAAAAGTCGCTTTGATTTATTACTACCCGAATATGAAGCCCGATATTATTGATGCTCTCGTGGATAATGGATATCGGGGAATTGTGATTGCTGGAACTGGATTAGGGCACGTGAATCGCCAGATTTATCCCGCATTGAGACGGGCAACAGATAGCGGAGTCGTTGTATTTATGACTGTTCAAACTCTTTGGGGTTATGTCCAAATGTATGTTTACGAAACTGGACGAAACATTATGGAGCTTGGGGTTGTCCCCGGAGCAAATATGCTTCCCGAAGTAGCATATATGAAGCTTTGCTGGGTGTTGGGCAGAACCAATAAGCCCGAAGAAATCAAGGAAATAATGCTAACTCCTATTGCAGGGGAAATCACCGAACGCGAGCCTATCGATGCCTACTTGATTTTCCAAGGCGGCATCCCCGAAATCGATGATTGGCTGAAACAAATCAGTAAAAATTTTTGAAATATTATCGGACTTTATCGTTCAAGAACAGATTCTAATCTCTTGCAAGGATTTTCACAGCGGGGAGTTCGGAAAGCATTTGATGAAGGTAGAGAAATAGCAGGACAGATTCGAACGCCCCTTCGAGTTCCGGTTCCCAATGCCAATAGATTTTGCCTTTTCGCTCGGAATATTTTGAACTTGAATCCAATATCTCTTCGGTCTTAGCTAATTGAGCGGAAGCAAAAGAGGAGACAATTTCTTGGATTTTGGGGGGATAACTTTCGGCTCTGCAAACCCAGAAACCAAGCGGAAGAGGTTCTTCGACAAGGTCGAACCACTCTTCGCTTACATCGAGCGAAATATCGCCGCTTTCGGCTTTGCCCCAGATGATTGCTGAATCGTAATTCAGAAGAATGTCGCTTTTGCTTCCCGTCATTTTCTTAATCTTTGCATCGATACCGAACTTTTCGTTTAAAACAAGTTGCCCAAGCAACATCATAAAATCATCGGGCGTTGGCGAATAAATCGTATTCACATTTTCAAGACCTTGTTTAAAGTAAATTGTTGCCAGACCAGTGTAATTTTCCGAAACCATCATTGGTCCGGGGATAATTCGATAATCGGCAACTTTTACGCCTTTGCCATAGCCGAGCGGGGAAAGAAATGCAGCGTCGACAAGATTCCGCAGCATATAATCAGAACATTGAGTTTCGGAAAGCCGATAGCAGCGAACTTCATTGCCAAGGCAGTATTTTTCGCTGCCTTCGAACAATGGCTTGTAAACGGGGTTATCCGGAAAGGCTAATCGAATCATCTTAACCGATTGACTATTTCTTTAAAAACTTTTCCACGATGTTCGAAGTTTTTGAACATATCGAAAGATTTGCAAGCAGGCGAAAAAAGCACGACATCGCCCGGAGTGGCTATTTCCCTTGCCCGCCGAACAGCATCCTCGAGGGTATCTTCGAGATAACACCTTTTGATTGTGCAAAAGTTCGTAAAAATCTCTCCACGAGCTTCGCCAATAGCCACAATTGCCTTAACATTTTTCTCGACGATGTCGTAAAGGAATTCGTAATCGTTGTTGTCGCTTCGACCGCCGGCAATCCAAACGATAGGTCGATTGTAGCTCCGGAGAGCATAATACGCTGCGTCGACATTTGTTGCTTTGGAATCGTTTACGTAATCAACACCGTCGAGTGTGTGGACCAATTCCAGTCGATGTTCGACGCCCGAGAATTCTCTCAAGGCTTGTCTAATATGCTCGTTTTTAATCTCGAAAAAGCGAGCAGCAATTATCCCGGCAAGGGAATTGTAAAGATTATGAACTCCCGGTATTTTAATTTCCCCAATATCCATAAGAACTTCCTCGTTTTTTGAATCCGGAAATCGCAAGCAAATTTCATTGCCTTTTACATAAACCCCGTGTTCAACTTCTGTGAACCCAAAAAAGGCAACTTCCCCCCTTGCCAGCGATTTCGCTAAATAAGTTTCTTTATCATCAAAATTCAAAATTAGTAAATCTTTTTCATCCTGATTTGCAAAAATTTTGAACTTGGCATCGCGATAGCTTTCGTAATCCCCATGATATTTTATGTGGTCAGGTGTTATGTTTAATATCACAGCAACTTTTGGTTTGAATTTCTCTGTTCTGTCGAGTTGGTAACTGCTAACTTCCAATACAACAACGGTTTCCTTGTCGATTCTATCGACAAAATCGCTAAGCGGAGTGCCGATATTTCCAGCAGAGACGGATTTTCGCCCAGCGGTTTTGAAAATAAAATCTACCAAAGCAGTTGTTGTAGTTTTGCCATTTGTTCCCGTTATAGCAATAATTGGATTTTCGAGGAATTGGCTTGCAAATTCGATTTCCCCAATGATTTTCCTTCCCCTTTTTGCAGCTTCGGTAATGATTGATGCATTTGGTGGTACTCCCGGGGA
This sequence comes from Bacteroidetes/Chlorobi group bacterium MS-B_bin-24, assembly GCA_003731685.1. Taxonomy (GTDB): domain Bacteria; phylum Bacteroidota; class Ignavibacteria; order Kapaibacteriales; family UBA2268; genus Naka2016. The sequence goes on along the minus strand of RCNO01000010.1, from coordinate 25,820 downwards.
AGTAACAACCAAGTCGAATTCCTCAAGCAGGTCGAAACTATGCTTGCCAAACTCATATTCGATTCCATTGGACTCAAAAAGTTCGATTAGTTCAGCAGAGTTTTCGGGTTGGCTGCTTTCGCTAACAAAGACCCGCTCGAAGCCCTTCCTTCGGGCAAGCAACCCTGCCGAAAAGCCACTTTTCCCCGCCCCAATGATATAAACGCTTTCCACAATCTTAAAAATTTACCAAATACAAAAATATGAATTATTAGTGTAAGGGAGGTTTTTGGGGTTTTGCTTATAGAACAAATTACATTTTTTGTAAAGAATTGAAAATTATTTTGCAGCCATTAATAAAAAAGGGTCAGTTCGATAGTAAATGTTAACAAAATTTTGATTAGAATATCGAACTGACCCCAAATATAATTATCCGAGTTTAGTATAAACTTTTGGCAAGTTTTACAAAATAAATGATATTTTCATCTCGCTTATTGCCCAAGAGAGGCATAATTTTCTCAATTACATTTCCATTATCGGAATCAATTCCAAAATCATCGTCGTTGACAATTGCAATTTTATTTTTATCAATAATCACTATGCCCTCGGGCTTGTCATGGGGATAATTTGGAATTGACAAAATGTCGAAAAATTCTTCTTTCGAAACAGGTTTGATACCAGAAGCAATTATCTCATCATTACTTAGTTGTTCAATTGTTTTCCCGTTTATCATCAAACCGTTAGCGTTGACATCGTGAACATTGGTAGCGTTGGAAATGTCGATTTTATACAATTTTTTTATTATACCCTGGTCTTTGCCTGGGGTTTTACCATCTCTTTCAAGCACTAAAAAGGTGGTATTGGTAATTGCTGCAATTTCGGAGACTGCTGTTCCAGTGCTTTCGAGCAGATAGATGTATTCCTTGAATTTTGCGGTTGCGATTTCGTAGAAGAGTATTCTGCAGGCTTTGGATGTTTTTTGAACATCTTTATTTGGATTTAAAAGAGGTGACTGCATTATTCCAACCAAATATTTTTTATCGGGCGTTATTGTTAATCCCTCCATTCCACGATTTGGTCTGCGGAACTTGTAAACCTCAGGAAGTTTTTTACTACCAACGCCATTGCCGAATGGATTTAACCATTCGAGTACTCTTCCATTGGCATCGAAATGAATTAAGTGTGGACCATACTCATCAGAAACCCAGAAACTACCATCCTCTAAAACAACGAGTCCCTCAGGGTCAATTCCCTTTGGGTCGTGATTGAGTTTATTACCATTGAGATCCAAAGCATTCTCCCCAGTACCACCAAAATTTAAAGGATTAGGTAGCCCGGTAAGATTTTTTCCCGTTTCGTCTTTAAGAAGGATAATTCTTTCTAATTTTAATACTCCGTTGTTTAAAGAAAACTTTCCTATTTGAGGTGTAAAATCGGGCTTTGGGAAGATTTTATCGTTCGAATTGGCTCCATCGAAATTCGGTCCTCTGTCGGTTAAAGCATAGAAATATTTCCCATCGAAAGCTAATGCTGAACCAAAACCTCCATTAATTATTTTAACACCGTTTGGTGTAGTCAATAATACATCCTGCTTGTTGATAACTGATTTTTCAGGCAAATTTTCCAGAGGATTTGTTACATTATCATCTTTAGAGCAGGAAACGAAAGTGATAAGAAACAAAGAAAAAGCTAATATACTTTTAAATAGTTTCATAAAAACCCCATATTGTTGAACAAAAATACAAAATTATTGGCACTGTGTTAAAGTTTTCAAAATAAAACATTAATATAGTGTAAATATCTTCAAATTCTTTCCGTATTCTTATTTTAAGTTCTTGGCATCTCTAAATTCTATGAATATATTCTTTTTTGAAAGATTAAATTTGGGTTAACTGAAAATTATTAAAGTTTAATTTTGCTTTTTTAATTAGCAAAGGAAGTGAAATGATTGTCAAGGAAATTATTGAACCAAAAAGTATTGTAGTTGTTGGGGGCTCGAATGATACCCGAAAGCCCGGCGGGAAGGTTTTGGAAAATATTCTTCGGGGCGGTTTCGATGGCGAACTTTTTGTTGTCAACCCGAAGGAAAGTTCAGTGCAGGGGGTCAAGGCTTTCCCTTCGTGTGGAGATATTTCACCAGTCGAGCTTGCAATTTTTGCCATTCCGGCGGGGATGATTCCCGAGGCAATGGAATTGCTTGCCAGCCGTGGGACTCGCGGATTCATTGTCCTTTCGGCTGGGTTCAGCGAGATGGGTGAAGAAGGGAAAAAGCTCGAAGCAAAAATTGCCGAGATTGCTCGAAGCGCTGGCGGAACGTTAATTGGACCGAATTGTATTGGGGTGATAACACAAAAGTACAAGGGGGTGTTCGCCGGTCCAATACCCGAGTATGACCCAATGGGATGCGATTTTGTTTCTGCTTCGGGGGCAACAGCTGTGTTTATACTCGAAGAGGCAATCGTTCGGGGCATCAAGTTTTCCGAAATCTTTTCTGTTGGCAACTCTGCCCAAATTGGTATCGAGGAAGTACTTGAATATTGGGACGAGACATATCAGGAGGGCAAATCGTCGAATGTTAAATTGATTTATGCCGAGCAAATCGTCAATCCACAAAAATTCTTGAAACACACACTATCTTTGAAAGCGAAAGGTTGCAGAATCGCCGGAATTAAAGCAGGAAGAACCAAGGCTGGGCAGAGAGCAGTTTCGTCCCACACTGGTGCAATGGCGGGCGAAGACACAGCAGTCGATTTGCTTTTCCGCAAGGCGGGAATAATTCGCTGCGAAGGCCGTTTGGATTTGGTCAATGTTGCAGGAATTTTGTTGGGGAAGAAGCCCAATGGCAAACGAGTTGCGGTGGTTACCCACGCAGGTGGACCGGGCGTTATGTTGACCGACACATTGGAAAGCGAAGGAATTGATGTCCCACGAATAGAAGGGAAAGATGCCGAAGAACTGCTTTCTCATTTAAATTATGGCTCTTCTGTGTCGAATCCGATTGATTTTTTGGCAACGGGCACTGCTGAACAACTCGATTTGATATTGAATTATGCAGATAACAAATTTGATAATATAGATTCAATCGCGGTAATTTTTGGAACGCCGGGATTATTCGATGTAACAAATGTGTACGAAGTTTTGTTCAGTAAACAACGGAGCTCACGGAAGCCAATTTTTGCGATTCTTCCGTCGATTGTCCAAGCAAAAGATGCTATTGAAAGATATAAGTCGCTTGGGGGGAATTACTTTAACGACGAAGTTGCTTTCGGCAAAGCTCTGGCAAAAGTGTTGAAAACGGAATTGAGGGAAACCGGCGAAACCAAAAGCTTCGAGGATATTGATGTTGCGAAAATACGGAACATAATTCAGCAATCTCGCGATGGATTTTTGCCTGCAATGGGAACCATTGCGATACTCGAAAGTACGGGAATTCCCTTTGTGGCAACGAAGCTGGTTAAAGCGAATGAGGAGTTAATTCCAGCAATCAAGGAAATCGGTTTACCTGTGGTGATGAAAGTTGTTGGACCGGTACATAAAACAGAAGTTGGAGGAGTTGAGGTCGGTATTGCTTCGTTGAGTGAAGCAGAGGCAAAATTTGCGGAATTAATGAAAATAGAAAGGGCAGAAGGTGTGCAAATTCAACCGGTGGCCAACGGTGTGGAATTGTTCTTCGGAGTGAAATATGAGAAAGATTTTGGGCATATCATTGTTTTCGGTCTTGGGGGGATTTTTGTTGAGTTGCTAAAAGATGTGCAAATGTGTTTGGCTCCTATAACCACTGCAGAAGCAATGGAAATGGTCGAAGGTATACGAAGCAAAGCGATTCTGGAAGGATTTCGTGGAAAACCTTCAGTCGATAAGGTTTCGGTTTGCAACATTTTGTTACGAATTTCAAATCTTGTTCAAATTGCACCTGAAATAGTGGAAATGGACATAAATCCAGCATTTGGGAATGGTGGAAAGATTTTAGCAGTTGACGCAAGGATAAAAATTCAAACAACAAAATGAAAATTTAAAAAAGAATATTTTGTCCGATTTAATGTTTTGAAATAATTTTGTAATTTGTTTAATTAAAAAGGTGAAAAAATGGAGGAACTTTATATTAAGCTTTTGATGGATGACCATTCGATTATCGAAAAGGCATTGGTCATCATTGAGCGACAATTAGAGAAAAGCAAAAAGAATTGGTCTGCAATTAGCACTTTGTTGGATGTACTTTGGGATTATGGCGAGACTTGCCATAATATGAAGGAAGAAAAAGTTTATTTCCCGTTACTGCTCGAAAGAGGAATGCCACCACAAGGACCTGTGGCTGTTATGCTTGCTGAGCATCAGAAAGAGCGGGATTACTTGAATAAATTGAAGAGTTTACTTCCCGAGGCGAAGCAGAACAAAGAGCTTGAACAAGAATTTTCAAACATATTTGGCGAGTATTCTGCTTTGACAAAAGACCATATCTGGAAAGAGAATGATATACTTTATCCAATGGGAAGAAAATTTGTTCAGCCCGATGATGTACCTTATCTTGCAACGGAATTCAAAAGGATTGAACAGGAATCGCTTGGTGTTGGAGCCTATACTCGATACAAGACACTTGTCGATGCTTTGGAAAAGGAGACAGGCGAACGAATTAATCTGCTTGCTTCTCTTCCCATTGATGTTATAAGCGATATGCTGGATGCTCTGCCAGTTGAGTTAACTTTTGTCGATGCAGAAGATAGAGTAAGGTATTTTAACAAACTGGATAAAGACAAAATTTTCTCGCGAACGCTATCTGCAGTTGGACGCTTGGTTCAGCAATGTCATCCACCAAAAAGCATTCATTTGGTCAACCAGATAATTCAAGAGATGAAGGAAGGAAAGCGAGAGCAAGCCACATTTTGGATACATTTTAATGGGATGTATCTTTTCATAGCCTACTACGCAGTTCGAGATGAAAATGGGAATTATCGTGGCGTTGTCGAAATGGTTCAGGATGTTAATCCTTATCGAGCATTGGAAGGCGAAAAACGTTTACTTGATGAAAGTTAAAATATAGGTGTATTATGAGAAATTTCTCACTTCAAAGAGTTCTGGATATTGCGATTAAAGCAGAAGAAAAAGGGATGCAAGTTTACGAAAAACTTGCCGAAAAGTTTTCTAATAAGCCTGAAATGGCGGAAGCATTTTCGCTACTTGCTCGCGATGAGCAAATCCACTTATCTCAGTTTATGCAACTGAAAAATTCGCTCGAAGCCAAAGATATTTCTTTCGACGAAGTAAATAGTGAATTGCTAAGTCAAATTGGCTTGGAAAGATATTTCGACAAGTTTGCCTCAATTGATGACAATGTTTTGGAAATCTTGAAATTAGCGTATGAGTTCGAAAAGGACACCTACTTGTTTTATTCCGCTGTTAGGGATGTTGTTGGCGAAAACGAAATTTTGAACTCGATAATCGCAATAGAAAAATCTCATATGGTCAAACTCTTTAACTATATTCTTTCTGAACAGAAGTTTAGAGGGATTGCCGATAAGTTTTAAGATTGGTTAAGAATAAAAGTCAACTACTTTTGCATCGAGCGCGCGTTCGAGGATGAATTCTAATGTTTGTTTGTGGTGCTCATTGCTTTTATAATTTTCGAGGGCTTGAAGATTTTCGAATTTGGAAATCAAAACCAAATCGTAGGCTCTTGGGTCGTTCAACGAGTTAATACCAACTTCGTAATATATTATTTCGGGAATTAGGCGTGGGAGCTTTTCCAATCGTTCCTTGATTTCTTGTGCAATTTCATCCTTCTTTTTCCCTTGAAACTCATCTTTTAGTTTGAAAATGAATGTGATTTAACATATCATCTTTCCAGTTTAATTATTGAATACCGAGAGACAAATCTGCTTGTGACAATCACAAAGTAATTTCCCGAGGGCAGTCGATAGCCATCGTCGGTTTTCCCGTCCCATTCAAGATGTAACTTTCCTGTTGCTTCGAAGCCATTCCAAAGATTGCGGACTAATCGACCTTGGGTGTCGAATATTTCGACCGAAAGGTTTGTTTCGGGTTGTGTTTCTATTTCGATATGAGTTGAACTGCTGGTTGGGTTTGGAAATACTTGGATATTAATTTCTTTTGCAATATTTGGCTTTGTTTCGGCGACATCGAGCACTTTTTCGATCTGGAAGTCCCAAATACCTCTGCCATAGGTGGCACAGCGAAGTGTTTTAAGTTCGGGAAGGTATTCTAAATCCCAGAAAATCTGGTCTGGGCAATTTTCCCCGCTCAAAGAATACCAACGCCGTTCAGCGAAATGATAAACAAAAGGACCGATTTCGGTCGCAGCGAAGAGCAGCGATTCGTCCTCGTTGAATTCAACATCGTAGAACATTGTCGAGGGAATTGAGTTGTCGAGCGGGACAAAAGTCGCCCCGTTATCGTAAGAGATGTACACACCTTTGTTAGAGTAGCCGCTTCCAGCAACCACGATTTTGCCAAACTGAAGCCGGGAAGGGAGAATTTTGGTTCCGTATAAATAATGGTTACCGGGTCCGGAAAAATCTGGTGTCATTTCCCAATTAATACCTTCGTCGGTGGAGCGGAAAAATTTTCCGTCGTTAGTGATTGCGTACCAAACTTTGCGGTCGAAAGGCGAAATTGCAAGATATGTTAGTTGCCGATTTATTTTGTCTTGTGCAAAATTGAAAGGTAGAACTTCGTAGCCCATACTGTCCAAGCTTTCGAAATATTTCAATTTGTAAATGAAGGAAGCAGGTTGCGATAGGGAAACTTCGTTGTCGCCACCAACTAAGTATGCATATATCGAAGTGTCGGGGTCGGGAACTATCGGAGGCATCCACAAAAACCGCCTGCCAACGAAATTCCAGGTTTTCAATAATGATTGTTCCATATTAGGCTGAACCACCAGCATTGCAAAGCCGGGGTAAACTCCCCAAAGATGAAATCCACCATTGCTTGAGCAAAGGTGTCCGTAATCGCCGCTTATAAGTTGAGAAAAAGAGAGAACCTTTCCCGAATCATTTAGGCATCGCTGGAAACCTTGGTCTTGGCTTCCGGCGAAAAGGATTTTCCCTTTCTTCTCGTATGTGTAAATCGAATAATATTGAGAAATGTTTAAATTTTTTAAGGAAAGATTTTTAACCATTGTAGGTTGGTAGTATCCTCTTTTGAATTGCAAAAGGTAAAGCCCACCGTCGGTGCAAGCAAAGACATAGTCAATAAAGTCCTTTTGTTTTTCGTCCCACTTGCGAATACTTAGAATTCCTGGGATATCGGCGTGTAGTTTTGTTTCTGGCTTGGAATAGTATTCCGTCCAAGAATTCAGCCGATTCCAATGCAGAGCATTGTTGGTGCTGCAATAAAATTCAACTTGACCGAAATAAACATTTTGTTGAGTATAATAAGGGTTTAAAATTGGTAATTGCGAAACTTCGAAGCTATTGACTTCGAATGGGTAAAAATTGAGTTTGCCTTGTTGGGTAAAGGTTTTCCCGCCGTTGGAAGAATAGTAAAAGCTGGTTTGAACATTGTTCCCGACCACGCCCAGGTAAATATTCACATTATTCCCCGATGTACTTCCCCGAACCATTACCCTTTCGGTATATTGGTCGATAAAAGAATTTATGCTGACGATGTTGAAATTGTCCTGTGCATCAACTATGTAGAGTGTATCTTTGACGGCGAAGTAGAGAATGTTTTTGTCGTACCGGGGAGCCCAAATATCGCAAAGGAGAGCGTTGCTGTAATCGAGATAAAGCGAGTAAATCGGGACGAATGTTTGGGCAAAGTCAGTCGATTTATAAAGGCTGACCATACTCTTCCAAGCTTTCATATCCCATTCAGTAAGCAGAACATATACGTTCTGGTTCAATGTTACCTGCCCGCGAATTGTCCATCCCCATTTCTCTGCGTTGTCGAAACCTTTTGCCTTTGTCCAAGTTGTTCCGTAATCGTCGGTGTAATAAACCGAGGATGGCGAATTTGCAGCTACGACAACCCGGCGTTTGCCTTCGACAAAAAGAATCCGAACCATACGTGGATTAGGAAACCGATGTGAGTTATTCATACAGACCCAGTCGTTGCCGTTGATTGAGCCGCGCCAAATGTTCCCACCTGCCGAAGCAAGGAAAATTGTCCAGTCGTTCGTGTCGATGTCGAGAGTATGCACCCTTCCAGCTTGGTTATTGCTTCCCTTTTCAATCCATTTACCAATGATGCGACCATTTGCATAGGAATTTTCGAGTGTAGCATCCAGATTGCTTTTACTGGTGGACTTATGGAAAGTTTCCTTGGCTTTGTTGTCCAAAATCCAGTAGGGCAAGTTTTCTTCGCAGCGATGCATATTCCTAATCCATTCCTCCCGCCTTCGGTGAAATTCCTCTCGCTTTTCCTGCTCCATTAATTCATTGATAACTACTTGGCTTGACGAAATTGCTGGAAGTAGAATGAAAACCAAAAGTGTTAAAATTTTTTTCATAGTTCTTTTAATTTATTCAAAACTCAAATCGCTTCCCAGCTCCAAAAAAGAGAGAAGTATTAAAACTGATAATATTTTATTGCAATTTTGTGACGAATGTAGTGAAACAGGCTGGGTAAGAATCGAAACGTTGTTTACGATAGAATGGAGGCAAAAGCCATAGACTGATGACAGTGAGCAAGAGGGAACAACACTTAGTTTTTTCAGACATCGGATGTTTCGCAAACGTCCGATGTATTTTAGTTAAAATATCTAATTTCATACAATATTTTGCCTTTTTTTTCATTTATTGATTTTTGGAGGTTGCGTTATGAAATATGTTATCGACGAAAAGAAACAATTTGATTTAATTAATAATGTGATACAAAAGACTGATGACATTGTTCGGTGCATAAAAAGGCAATGTCAAAACGATACAAGCCTGTATTTATCGATTACTTTGGTGCTGATGTTTTTGCATCAGGTGTCTGCCTTCCTGCCGATGTATTTCAAAGTGAAGAAGCACAAAAATATAGATTTCGATTTATTGCTTTCCTTCGAGCAAACGCTAACCAACTTGACCGAAGAGTGGAAAAATTTTGACCAGAATAAAGAAAATTTCTTCACTGCATGGGATGAATTTCTCTCTGTTTGGCTAAAAATTTATGATTTAGTCCAAAAACAGCCAGATGCATTCGATTTTTACAAATTTTATCTGAATTAAATCAATTGTTTTGTTTCACTTTCGTCCTATCTAATTATTTTGGAGAATAATGAAGAAAATAATAGCGAAAAATGGTTTTGGGTTTACTCTTTTTCCACCTGTAATTAAGTCATTGATTTTAATCAATGCAATTATCTTTTTTCTCGATGTATTCTTTTTTGGAATTTATCGCATTGGCGATGTTCCTTTGATTTACTACTTTGCCAAATATTTTTACCTTCAACCAATAGAAAGCGGGAACTTTTACATTTGGCAATTAATCACCTACCAATTCATTCACGGTGGAGTGTGGCATCTGTTTTTCAACCTATTCGCCTTGTGGATGTTTGGAGTCGAATTGGAATCGATTTGGGGCAGTCGCAAGTTTTTGACTTTCTACTTGCTTTCGGGAATTGGAGCTGCTTTGTTCCAGTTGTTTGTGGCTCCGCTATTTTCCGAGCCATTACCCACAATTGGTGCTTCGGGGGCTATTTTTGGCGTTCTTGCAGCCTATGGATTTACATTTCCCGACCGACCAGTGTTTATGTTCCCAATTTTCATTCCAATTCCTGCTAAGTTTTTTGTAATCTTGTATGCAGGGTTGGCATTTTTGCTGGGGATAACAGGTTCAGCGGGTAATGTTGCCCACATTGCACATCTTGGCGGTGCTGTTACTGGTTTTCTTTTGCTCAAATTTGGCGATAAGATTGGAATTTATCGACTTGTGAATAGATTAACTGGCGGGAGTGCTTACCATCCCTACGAAACTTATGGCGGGGAATATTTTGTCCGTAAGCCACGCTATCGCCAGCGTGAGCCTTTTATCGAAGAGCCGCCATATTACGAAATTTATGACGAACCAAGCAAAAAGCAACCTAAAAGCTACTTTACGTTCGAAGGCGAAGAAATTACCCAAGAAATTGTCGATAGAATTTTGGACAAAATTGCTGAACGCGGCTATCAAAGTTTGACTGAAAAAGAAAAAAGAATACTTTTGGAACTCAGCAAAAAACTTTAGTATCTTGTTAAACAACGAAATGATTTAATGTGCCATACACTCGTAGGATTTCGCGTCAGGTCAATGTTGGAGGGATTCCAGTAGGCGGGGGAGCCCCAATTTCTGTCCAAACAATGACCAAAACAAAGACTGCTGACGTCGAAGCAACTGTTGCTCAAATCAAAAGGTGTCAGGAAGCAGGAGCCGATATTGTCCGTGTTACTGTTAACGATAAATATGCAGCCGAGGCAATTCGGGAAATTGTTCGGCGCGTGGACGTCCCAATTGTTGCCGATATTCATTTCAATCATATTTATGCCCTTGCAGCAATCGAGGCAGGGGTAGCAAAGGTTCGAATAAATCCTGGCAACATTGGTTCTTTGGACAGGATTAAAGAAGTCATCGAAGCTGCAAAGAAGCGACGAATACCGATTCGGATTGGTGTCAACAGTGGCTCTCTGGAAAAGGATTTGCTCGAAAAACACGGCTATCCCACTGCCGAAGCACTTTACGAAAGCGCAATGCGACATGCAAAATATTGCACCGACCTTGGCTTCGAAGATATTGTGATTTCCGTTAAAAGCACCAACGTAAGACTGATGATAGAAGCCTACCGCTACATTGCTCAGGAGACGGATTTCCCTCTCCATCTTGGAGTTACCGAGGCTGGAAGGGAAACCGTTGGGACTATCAAATCGGCTGTGGGAATTGGAACACTGCTTGCCGAAGGCATTGGCGACACGATTCGTGTTTCGCTTACTGCTGAGCCCGAAAAGGAAGTTGAGGTCGGGAAAGAAATCCTTCGTTCGCTAGGTTTAACACAGCGAACTGTGGAGTTGATTTCCTGCCCCACTTGTGGACGACTCGATGTTGATTTGTTCAAAATTACAGCGGAACTCGAACAAAAGCTCAAAAACATAAAGAAGCCCGTCAAGGTTTCCGTTTTGGGTTGTTCAGTCAATGGTCCCGGAGAAGCCCGCGAGGCCGATATTGGAATTGCAGCGGGCAAAGGCGGAGGATTGTTGTACATCAACGGCGAAATCGTTCGCAAAGTCAAAGAAGAAGAGATAGTCGACGCTGTTTACCAAGCCGTGATGGAATTCCAACCAAAAGAAACGCATTCGTGAAGATAATTTTGAAGTCTTTTGCACAAGACATCGGATGTATTTGAAACATCCGATGTCTGGCATTGGAAAAGCCTCCGATATCAGAAGTAATTTGTTTACTTTACTTTTATCACACTATCCCAAGTTCCTTTTTTAGCAGAGAAGGACTTAACTTTTTTGAGAAAATTAAATTTAACATTTTGTACACAAGGCGGGCGGTGGTTAAGTCGGGGTAGTGGAGTTTCTTTATGGGGGCAAGTTCAACGACATCGAAGCCGAGAATTTGCTTGCCTTGGGCTATTATTTCCCGAATTATGTTCAGAGCGTCGGAATAAGTAAATCCATCGGGTTCGGGGGTGCCGGTCGAAGGCATTACGGTTGGGTCGAAGAAATCTACATCGAAAGTAACATAAACCTGCTCGGATAGCGATTCCACAAGCTGGGATATCCAATTGCTTCCGTAATGGTTTTGCTTAATCTTTGAAGCAAAATATGTCTTGATTCCGGATTTTTCGATAAGTTCAGCTTCTTCGGAACAGAGTGCTCTAATACCAACTTGGACAAGCCTTTCGGGCGGGAAAAACTCGATGATTCTCGCCATAACGCAGGCGTGGGAAAATGGATTGTCTTCGTAAACTACTCTCAAGTCGGAATGGGCATCGAATTGAAGCAAAGACATATTGGGGAATCTCTCGAAAAAAGATTTAACAATTGGTAAGGTGATTGTGTGTTCGCCACCAAGCGAGACAAGAAACTTCCCGTCTTTCAATATTGTTTCAACAGTTTTTTCAATCAAGGAAAGGCTTTCCATTTGGCTTAGATAGTCGAATTGCAGAGGTTTAATCGTAGCGATGCCTTTTTCGAAGCAGAGTTCCCGTTTGGTCTCGTCGTCGTAGAACTCGACATAGGCGCTTGCTTTAAGAATTGCCCGAGGTCCTTTGCGAGTTCCTTTGCCGTAGCTGGTTGTTGCTTCGTAGGGAACGGGGAGAATTACAATTTGTGAATTTTCGTAATTCGAATACTCTTTTTCTATTGCCAAAAAATTATTTGCTTTGTTAAGAGTTTCCATATTTTACCAACTTAAATTCATAATTTTGCTAATTTATATAATGTAAAATGATTTTAAAGGATAGATACACAAAATATTTTTTACTTTTGTTGTTTGGATTGTTTATCCTTCGAATGATTTTGCTTGGGCAATTCAATCTTGTTCCACAGGAAGCATACTATTGGCTTTACATCCAGAAGCCCGCTTTAAGTTATTTCGACCATCCGCCTGTTTGTAGTTACACTATTGGCATTTTCACATACCTTTTTGGGAATACCGAATTTGGGGTTCGTTTCGGTATGCTTCTCTATTCGCAGGGAACATCCATCTTTGTTTTTCTTTTGGGTAAGAAGATTTCAGGCTCCACTCGATTTGCTTTCCTTAGCGTAGTGTTTTTGAATCTTACAGTGTTTTTCAATCTTCACTCTGTTGTGGCAACGCCCGATGCCCCGCTTCTTTTCTTTTGGTCTGCTTCGATGTATTTTTATTTCAAAGCGATTAACGAAGGAAACAAATTGAGTGACTGGCTTCTTGCGGGTGCCTTTGCTGGCGTTGCAATGGCAAGTAAATACACTGCCTTCTTCATTTTCTTTTCGTTGTTCCTTTATTTGATTTTGACAAAAAACTGGAAGGAATTTCTCAATTGGAAGCTTTGGCTTTCGGTTTTAGTTGCCTTACTTGTTTTCTCGCCTGTTATAATCTGGAATTTCCAAAATGGATGGGCTTCGTTCCTATTTCAAACGTCACACCGAGCCAAAGGCGTCCGTTCCTTTGGTTTTAATTACTTTTTCCAACTCATCGCAAGCCAGATTTTCGAACTAACCCCGTTATTCTTTGTTTTGCTCTGGATAATTCTGTGGAGAATAATAAAAAGGTTTACTGCTTTATCAAAAGAAAAGCTTTTTTTAGCCTGCTTTGCGTTTCCACTCGTTTTGTTTTTCTTTGCAGTTAGTTTCACATCGCTTGTGAAAATGAACTGGATTTTGCCTGCGTATTTATCATTTATGCTATTGGTGGCTGATTACTACGAAACTTTGTCGACCAAAGGCAAGAAGGTTTTTAACTCCGTCGGCGGCTCAACGAGTCTTGGGCTAATTCTTTTGACTTTGATAATAATTGTCTTTCCAGTTGTACCAATAGAAAAAGGTGATACTTGGACTGGATGGCGGGAATTGGCAAGCAATGTTGTTCAACTGAAAAGCGAAATGGACAAGGAGAAACCTACTTTCATATTTTCGAACGAATACAAAATTCCTGCTGAACTTGCCTTTTACACTCCATACCGAGAACACATACTTGCCGAGAATGTTTATGGTAAGCCCGCATTGCAATTCGACTTCTGGTTCGATGTACACAAATTTTCGGGTTGGAATGCATTGTTCATCTACTCCGATTTTAATCCCTTTGGAGAATTTAAACGATTGGAAGAATACTTCGAGAGGGTAGAATTTCACGAGGAATTACAAATCGTGCGCCGTGGAATTGTCTTTCGCCGATTCTTTATTTACAAATGCTACAATTACTTACCAAATAAAAAAATACCTACCGACGTGAAGTATATTTCAAAATGGCTTAGGGAAAATTAAAAGCGTTTGGGAATAGCTCAACAAAGGCCACCCAATATTTAAACTTTAAAAATTTATCATTATTCGCCCCTACAAGTTAATTTCAGACATCGGTTGTTTCAAAAACATCCGATGTCTTTCCGTAACAAATCCAAGAAATCGGGTTTCTGGTTAAAACACAAAAAGATTTATATTGAATGTTCTTGTTTGTTAAATAAGCATTGATTTTTGGCGTTCGGTTAAGTATTTATCGTAGTCGCGGAGGAAAAGTTCCAATCCCTTGTCGGTAAGTGGATTTTTCAGGGATTGCATCAAGACATTGTAGGGAACGGTAGCAATATCGGCGCCGGCGCGTGCAGCCTCGACGATATGGAGAGGATTACGAACCGATGCTGCAATGATAAGGGAATCGTAGCCTTGAACATCCCAGATTTCGCAAATATCGTTGAGTATGGCTATTCCATCGTATGCAATGTCGTCCAATCTGCCTAAGAATATTGAAATGTAAGAAGCACCAGCGTTTTGGGCTGCAATTGCTTGGGTTGCCGAAAAAATTAGCGTCACGTTGGTGGGTATCCCACGTTTAGTTAATTCCTTCACTGCTGCAAGTCCTTGTGGAATCATCGGAATTTTGATTGTGGCTTCGGGGAACCATTCGATTATCTGCTCAGCTTCGCGAATCATCCCATCTTTGTCGGTGGAAATTACCTCGACGGAAACGTGTCCACCAACTAATCTGTGGATTTCCAGTATCCTCTGTTTGAAATCCACGCTTGGGTCTTCTTTTGCAAGCAGGGAAGGGTTTGTAGTTACTCCCCGAATTATCCCAAGTTCGGCAACTTCTTTGATTTGTTCTAAATTGGCTGTATCTAAATATAGTTCCATAGTTCAACCAAAAAAAATGCAATTTACGAATTTTCTACTTTTTTGACAATTTTAATTTTAAAACTATAAAATACTTCGATAAAATCAAAAGTGCAAGCAAACCAATGGTGATATATAGAACCATTCGAGATAGAAATGGAATTATGTTGGCTTTACGAACAAAATCCTCGGGAAGAACAAAGAAAAGGAATGGACTGATGACGCTCGTTGCTGGATTTGCAATGTCCATATCCTTTTTGACAAAGTTGTAAATTAATAACCAAAGGATAACCCAAAGAAGAAGAATTATAGGTTGGATGAGAAGAAGAACACCAGCAGATGTAGCCAGTCCTTTGCCGCCTTTGAATCGAAGGAAGAGGCTAAAGTTGTGTCCCAAAACAACAGAAAACGAAGCAGCAAGAATTGCGAAATCGTCATCGGGAATTAAATGTCTGCTTATCAACACAACCGAAATTCCTTTTAGGAAATCGAACAGAAAGACGAGAAAGCCGACCCACTTTCTCCCCGTAACTTCGTAGGAGTTCATTGCTCCGACATTTCCGCTTCCTTCCTTGCTTATATCTTTGCGGAAAAATAAGCGAACAATTATGTATGCAAATGGTATTGAACCTACGATATATGACAGTGCAAATATGATTAGATATTTACTCATAATAACGTTTTCTATGTTTTAAATAATACTCTAACAATTTGTTTGTTGAAGAGTTAAGAGCATTTGAAGTTTTTCCTGCCTCGATTTCTTTTAATATCGATTTAGCAAGTTGTTTGCCGAGTTCCACACCCCATTGGTCGAAAGAATTGATGTCCAGAATAACGCCTTCGACAAATACTTTATGTTCATAGCAAGCAAGCAAAGAGCCAAGAGTTTTGGGGGTGAGCTTGCGAAGCAGAATGGTTGTCGAAGGACGATTACCGGGAAATACTTTGTGTGGTAGAAGTTCGGTTTTCTCCAGTGGGTCAAGGTTTGAATTTTCCAGTTCAAGGGCAACTTCTTGCCGTGTTTTGCCTTTCGTAAGTGCTTCGCTTTGGGCAATTAAGTTGGCAATCAACACATCGTGGTGATTTGTAAATGGGTGTTCAGGTTCAACACAAGCAAGAAAATCTATTGGGACGATATGGGTTCCCTGATGAAGTAATTGGAAGAATGAATGCTGGCTGTCGGTCCCGATTCTTCCCCAAACAATCGGGCTTGTAGGATAATCGATTTCGCTTCCGTCGCTGGCAATGCGTTTTCCATTGCTCTCCATTATGAGTTGTTGGAGATAATCGGGCAGTAGTTTCAACCGCAAATCGTAAGGAATAATGCCGTAGGTATTGTATTTCCAGAAATTGGTGTACCAAATGCAAAGCAGACCCATCAAAACGGGGATGTTTTTTTCGAAAGGCTCGGTTCTAAAATTTTTATCGATTTGGTGGGCTCCTTCGAGAAGCTTCAGAAAGTTTTCGTAACCAAGATAAAGAGCAATAACCAATCCAATTGCACTCCACAACGAAAAGCGACCACCGACCCAGTTCCAAAAATGAAACATATTTTCGGGTGGAATACCAAAAGCTTTGCAGGCTTCTTCATTGGTAGAAATTGCAATAAAGTGTTTCGCGATTTCTTTTTCGTTACCGTTTGTATTTTTCAGGAACCATTCCCTTGCTGTTGTTGCATTGAGTAAAGTTTCCTGTGTTGTGAAGCTTTTGGATGCAATGATAAACAAGGTTCTGCTGGGAACGACTTGGTTCAATGTTTGTGCGATATCCAAGCCATCAACATTCGAAACAAAATGAACATTTATGTTCGGTTTTCGGTATTCTTTAAGAGCATCGCAAACCAAGCGGGGACCAAGGTCTGAACCGCCAATGCCGATGTGGACAATGTCGGTAATTCTTTCGCCGCGATAGCCGCGCCAGAATCCGCTATGAATCATTTCGGTGAAATTGCGCATTTTTAGGAGCACAGCATTGACTTTTGGAACAACATCCCAACCATCGACTTTGATTGGGCGGTCTTCGAGATTTCGCAAAGCAATGTGCAAGGCTGCTCTTTTTTCGGTGAAATTGATTTTCTCGCCGTTGAACATTGCTTCGATTTTTTCGGGCAATTTTTGTTCGGTTGCCAAGTCGGTTAAAAGGCGTATTGTTTGTTCAATGATTAGATTTTTGGAAAAGTCGAAAAGTATGTCGTCGAACTCCAACGAGAACTCTTCGGCTCGATTTGGATTCGCATCAAAAAGCTCCCGCAAGGATGTTCTTGCGATAACTCTTTGGTGGTCAATAAGTTTTTGCCAGCTTTTTGTTTCCGTTGGTTTCATTTTGTTTAAACAATAAATAACAAAAATAAAAGTTTTTAGTTTATAAAAGAAATTGAAATGAAAAAATGGCAATATTGAAAATTGGCAATAAAATTCAGATAGAGGATGCAGTTGTTTTGGCTCCGATGGAAGATGTAACAGAAAAGCCATTCCGCTTGATTTGCAAAGAATATGGAGCCGATGTTGTCTATTCAGAATTCATTTCGAGCGAAGCATTATATCGAAAAGTTGAGAAATCAATTAAGAAAATAGATTTCGACGAGGCGGAAAGACCAATTGGTATCCAAATCTTTGGAGCGAATGATGAACCAATGGTTGAATCGGCTAAACTGGTCGAAAGTTTTTCGCCCGACTTTATCGATATAAATTTTGGTTGTTGGGTGAGAAACGTGGTCCGCAATAATGCTGGGGCGGCGATGCTGAAGACACCGAAGAGGATGCAAGAACTCACCCGCCTTGTGGTAGAGAGTGTGAAGTTACCTGTTACGGTTAAAACTCGACTTGGCTGGGACCGAAAAAGTATCGCGATAGTCGATGTTGCAAAGATGCTCGAAGATGCTGGCATCGCTGCGATTGCGATTCATTGTCGAACACGCGAAGAAGCCCATAAATCTCAAGCCGATTGGTCTTGGATTGCGAAAGTTAAACAAAATGTGAACATCCCAGTAATCCTGAATGGGGATGTAAAAACTCCGCAAGATGTAAAAAGGGCTTTCGAGGAGACTGGTTGCGACGGCGTTATGATTGGCAGGGCTGCAATCGGGAATCCATTTATTTTTCGTGAAGCCAAAGAATACCTTCGCACAGGTAAAATTCCCTATCCACCAACAATTTCGGAGAGAATTGAGGTGTGTTTGAAACATTTGCGTTTGAACATAGCCACCAAAGGCGAACACTATGGTATCATCGAATTTAGAAAGTTTTATAGTGGTTATTTAAAAGGCTTGCCCGATTCAAGCAAAGTCCGCTCGAAATTAGTTGTTTCCGAATCCTACAACGAAATCGAAGATTTGTTGAATCAATATAAGCAGGAACTTGAACAAAAAATGTCTGAACAATGTAAAGAAGTTGAAATCTCGTAGTAGCGACCATCCTGTCCCCCAATGTTCCTGGATTTTCGGTGCAGACACATAGGTCTGCCCTTACGGTAATGACGATGGAGTGGAAAGAGTAAGGAGTTATTTTTTAGTAAGGTAGATAATTATTTGCCCTTACAAGATATTAAATCATTTGGTGTTTTACCTGAAAACCAGTTTTCTTGACCCTAACTGAATTTGTTATGGAAAGACATCGGATGTTTTTAAAACATCCGATGTCTGAAAAGTTGGGGCGACCGGCTGGTTGCCCTTACATTGTTGGCAACAATTTGTTACGATTTTGAGGAAATCGTTTCCATAGCAACTCAATGTATTTTCTTAATTTTGAATTTTCTAACAATTTAGGGAAAGAAAAAATGGATGGTCAAGGTAAGAAAAAGTATCGAATTGCTTGGCTTCCGGGCGATGGAATTGGCAAAGATGTTATGGAAGCCGCAAAGATCGTTTTGGACAAAGTGAATCTCGACGCAGAGTTCATCCACGGCGATATTGGATGGGAATTTTGGTGCAAAGAAGGCGACGCATTGCCACAGCGCACGATTGAACTGTTGAAAAATGTCGATGCTGCATTGTTTGGTGCTATCACTTCGAAGCCNGTAAAGGCTGCCGAAGCGGAATTAGTCCCCGAGCTTCGAGGCAAGGGNTTAGTCTACCGCTCTCCAATTGTCAGGATGCGGCAGTTGTTCGACCTTTACATTTGCTTGCGTCCTTGCAAAGCCTATCCGGGTAATCCTTTGAACTACAAAGAAGGAATTGATTTGGTTGTTTTCCGAGAGAATACCGAGGATTTATACTCTGGCGTGGAGTTTTATCCTGTTCCCGAAGAATTGAAACTTGTTCTCAATAAGCTTTCGAAGAATTTCGAGCCATTTTCTAATTTGAACCTTGATGAATATGCTGTATCTTGTAAAATTAACACTCGAAAAGGGTCCGAGCGAATAGTTCGTGCTGCATTTGAATTTGTACGAAAAAACAATCGAAAGAAGGTGACTATTGTCCACAAAGCAAATGTTGTTCGTGCCACTGATGGACTATTCTTGGAAACGGCACGGGAAGTAGCCAAAGATTATCCCGAAATTCAATTCGACGAGGCAAATGTTGATGCAATAATGATGTGGCTTTTGAAGAACCCGCACAATTATGATGTTCTTGTGGCTCCAAACCTTTACGGTGATATAGTTTCTGATTTATGTGCCCAAATGGTTGGCGGTCTTGGNTTTGGTTGTTCAGGGAATATCGGCGAAAAGCTCGCTGTTTTTGAACCAACCCACGGTTCCGCCCCAAAGTATGCTGGGATGTACAAAGTGAATCCNATAGCCACAATTTTGGCAGCCAAGATGATGCTGGAATGGCTTGGCGAAAACGAAAAGGCACAAGCCATCGAGAATGCTGTTGCAGAAGTCATCCGCGAAGGCAAAGTTCGAACCTACGATATGGGTGGAACGGCTTCGACTTTGGATATGGCACAAGCCATCGCCGATAAGTTGTAATAGATAGGAGGTCGAAATGGATATATTTATTCACGAAGTAGGTCTGCGCGATGGCTTGCAGATGGAAAGCGAAAGTGTTCCTACAATTACGAAATTGCAGTGGATTGAGACTCTTTCCCAGGCAAATGTTGATATAATTCAAGTTGGTTCTTTCGTAAATCCCAAAGTTTTGCCCCAGATGGCAGACACAGACGAGATTTTTGCCGAATTGAACACCCGAAACGATTTGCCGAAAAATGTAAAATTTTCTGCTTTGATTTTAAACGAGAAGGGCTTGGAGCGGGCTTTGAAAGCCAATGTCGAAATGATTTGTATGGGTGTTTCTGCCAGCGAAACCCATTCNAANAAGAACACAGGGATGACTACAAGCGAGGCTTTNGAAAGAATTATTGCCATAGCCAAAACTGCGATGCAAGAGGGAAAGGAGGTTCAAGTGTCGGTTCAATCTGCATTTGGATGTGGTTACGAAGGCGAAATTCCCGAAGACCGAGTTTATAGNATTGTCGAAAGATATTTTTCCGAAGNGATAAAGAAAATCAGCCTTGCCGATACCTCGGGNTATGCTTTTCCATCGAAAGTCGAGCGTATGTTCAGAACTATACAGAAAATGGAGCCCAATGCGGAGTTTGCTTGCCATTTCCACAACACCTNCGGCTTAGGGATTGTTAATTCCTACGTGGCAATGCAGAATGGTGTGAAATACATCGAAACTGCATTCGGCGGGTTGGGTGGATGTCCTTTTACAAAGCAACCCGCAGGAAACGTTTGCACCGAAGACTTTGTGTATATGCTCCAGAAAATGGAACTTCGTAACGATATTGATATTGGCAAGATTATTTCGGTAACCAAATATGCTTGCGGTTTCTTTATGAAAGATTTACCGGGTTATGTTTATAAAGTTTGGAAAGAAAAATGAAAATTTTAGAGGGTATTAGAGTTTTAGATTTAACGAATGTGTTATCGGGACCTTTTGCAACATTGCATCTTGCGTGGCTTGGAGCCGAGGTGATAAAAATTGAAAACCCCAAAGACGGCGACCTTGCTCGTAAACTTGGATGTGTGACGNAATACAACAAAATGTTAATGGGGACAAGTTTCCTTGCACAGAATGCAAACAAAAAGTCCTGTACATTGAATTTNAAAGATGAACGAGGCCGTGAGATTTTCAAAAAACTGGTGGCGATTTCGGATGTTGTAGTCGAAAATTTCCGTCCCGGAGTTATGGACCGGCTTGGGGTTGGCTATCAAGCATTGAAAGAAATAAACCCAAGGATTATTTATTGTGCAATATCCGGTTTTGGTCAAACAGGTCCAGATGCTTTCAAGCCAGCGTATGACCAAATCATACAAGGTTTAAGCGGAGTGATGGCAATTAACGGGGACAAAAGGTTAAATCCGCTTCGTTGCGGTTTCCCTGTTTGCGACACTGTTGGCGGCTTGAATGCTGCATTTGCTATTATGGCTGCTCTTTATCATCGGGAACGAACGGGCGAAGGGCAATTTATCGATATTGCTCTGCTCGATTCAATTATGCCATTGATGGGATGGGTTGTGGCAAATTTGATGCTTGGCGGACAGCAACCAGAATTGCTTGGCAACGACAATTTTACTGCTGCACCATCGGGCACTTTCCGAACAATGGATGGTTATATCAATATCGCTGCAAACAAACAGGAACAATGGGAGACTCTTGCCGACCTTCTTGGGCTTTCTCATCTTAAAGAAGACCCGAGATTTAAAGAACGAGATATTCGCAAAAAGAACAGATTTGTGTTGAATCCTTTGATTGAAGAAAAACTGATGGAGAAGCCAACAAAATACTGGGTTGAACTTTTGAACAATAACGATATTCCAGCGGGCGAGATTCTTATGCTCGAAGACGCCTTGAATCAACCCCAAATACAGCACAGAAATACTTTTGCAACTTTGAATGTTGAAGGTATTGGACCGATTAAAGTTTTCAATTTGACAGCAAAATTCGAAAAGACGCCGGGCNTTGCCGAAACNCCGCCGCCTAAACTTTCTCAGCATACCGAAGAAGTCCTTGCTCTTATAAATATTTCTAAAGAGGAANTAGAGCAACTTCGCAAAGAAGGTGTTGTTTGATTAAAGGAGAAAAAAATGGGTAAGACAATAGTTCAGAAAATATTAGCAAGAGCGAGTGGCGTTGCCGAGGTCAACGTGGGCGATATACTTGAGCCTGCTGTCGACCTTGCAATGTCGCACGAAAACGCAGCTTTGGTAATTAATCAATTTTTGGAGATATTCAAAGGCACGGGTTTAGAACCAAAAGTTTGGAACCCAAGCAAAATTGCGATTATTTTCGACCATAGAGTTCCAGCCGAAAGTTCCAAGACCGCCACGAACCAGAAGAAGGTTCGTGAATTTGTTGCTCAGCAGGGAATCACAAAGTTCCACGACATTCGCGGCGACGAGATGGGAATCTGCCACCAAATACTTCCCGAAAATGGATATGTGCGTCCCGGTTACCTTGTCGTTGGAACTGATAGCCATACGACGAGCCACGGTGCGCTTGGTGCCTTTTCCTTTGGCATTGGAGCAACGGAAATGGCTTCGGTGTGGACTCTTGGAAGGATACTTAATGTTCAAGTTCCCGAAACTATTAAAATCGTTGTGAATGGTAAACTTCAGGATTTTGTCGAGCCGAAAGATTTAATTCTTTATATTGTTGGGCTTTTGGGTGCCGAAGGTGCAAACTACAAGGTAATAGAATTTCACGGGGAAACAATACGAACGATGAACACTTCTGGCAGGCTTACTCTTTGCAATATGACTGTCGAAGCAGGAGCGACTTCGGGAATTGTTCCACCTGATGATGAAACAATAAGATATCTTCGTCAAGTTGCAGGTGTTCAGGATGAAATCGAAATGGTTACGCCCGACCCAGATGCACAATATTGCCAAGAGATTACCATCGACGCATCGAAGCTGGAGCCGCAGGTTGCCTGCCCCCATACTGTTGACAATGTCAAGCCAATCAGCGAGGTTGAAGGGATAAAAATCAATCAAATTGTGCTTGGTTCGTGCACGAATGGGAGATTGGAAGACCTTGAGACTGCCTACAACATTTTGAAAGGCAAAAAGATTGCCCGAGGGGTGCGAATGCTTGTTTTCCCAGCCTCTGGCAGAATCTATCGCGAAGCAGCGAAGCGGGGCTATCTACTTGGGCTTATGGAAGCTGGGGCAGTTGTTGTAAATCCGGGATGTGGTCCCTGCCTTGGTGTTCATCAAGGGGCATTAGGCGACGGCGAAGTTGCACTTTCAACAACGAATAGGAATTTCAAAGGGCGGATGGGCAACCCAAATTCCGAGGTCTATCTCTGCTCGCCGAGTGTTGCTGCTGCAAGTGCTTTAACTGGTGTTATTACTGACCCAAGAAAAGGAGGTTGAAATGGGAAAAGTTATCTATGTTTTAGGCGATGATATTTCTACTGATATAATCTATCCGGGTAGATATATGGCAACTGTTTTGCCAACCGAAACACCAAAGTATGTTTTCAACGACATCAAGGAACTCCATCAGATGCTTGTCGAAAACAAGTTCAATCCGGGAGATTTCATTGTTGCTGGTAAGAACTTTGGTTGCGGTTCATCGCGGGAGCAGGCAGTTTCGACGCTTCGCGGATATGATATAAAAATTATTGCCAAAGATTTTGCACGGATTTTTTTGCAAAATAGTATCAATCTTGGATTGCCGACATATATTTGTCCCGAAATCGAAGCCTCCGTTGGCGATGAGTTGGAAATTGTTGGAGATAAAGTAATTAACCACACAACAGGTAAGGAATTCAAATTGATTCCCCACCACAAATCCCGTCAGGCAATCATCGATGCAGGTGGATTAATTCCTTATACTCGGAAAAAACTTCTTGAAGAAAGAAAGCAGTAAATTTTAACGATTTTGATTGTTTAGAATTTCGGTTTGGGGCTGTCCTGTGCTTGGGACGGCTCCATTTGTTGTTTTACAAACATCCGATTTGCGAAACAATGAATGCATCGTTGCTCTGTTACCAGGCAAATGAACGACAGCTCTTTGTTCACCAATCTTAGTTGAATCAAAGTGGATTTGAATATAATTAATACATTTTGTTTATGTATAATACTGGGGTCAGTTCAAGCTATAATTTATACTTGCTCAATACTATACACCCCATATTTGAACTTTAAAAATTTAGCAGAATTTGCTTTATTGTTTGGACAATTTATGAATTGTCCATTAAGAACTTACCAACATACACAAAAAAACGTATCGTCATAGAATGTAATACAAGTGGCGAACACATAGTAACAGGAAGCGAAAAAACAGACTCGCCCCTACAAGAATTTGTGAATTTTTTTCAGACATCAGATGTTTTGCAAACATCCGATGTCTTTTTGTAACGAATTCCATTAGGGTTACGAACGAGGGTTTTCGGTCAAGCCACCAAATAATCTTGTAGGGGCGAATAATTATTCGCCCCTACAGCTTTGATGAAATTAATTGAGTGATTACCTTCTTTTTTTTCCTAATCGAAATATTAGTTCAAAGGATTTTGTAACTTTTGTAAGAATTTTTTATTATTGAATTTTTGTAATTTACAATTTTCAATTCGTTGAACTAAATGGGGGTTGCTATGAAAAACTTATTCAGTATAATTCTATTAATCATTCTCTTTTCGGCAATGTCTATTGCCGTTCGAGCGGGGGATGCATATACAGAAGAGGACATCAAATCGATGCTTCCCAAGATGCTCGGTGCAAATAATGTTGGGAAAGAGTTTTGGTTTTCAATACCGCCTTGCTATCCAAGTGACCCAACTGATGATATAAAAGTTTATGTTACAAGTCCTTATCGAACTTTAGTAACCATCGAGGTTCCCGGGGAAGGATGGCGCCAAAGCAAGATGTCTGTACCGAACGATGTAATTGTTTTCGAGGTGAGTCCAACGATGGGACAGCCCTATTGGAAGTTACCTTCGGACCCTGAAGTACCCGACAATGTTTTTGTTGGGCGTGGTGTTCATCTTTATGCGAACGACCCCATTGTAGCATATGTTGTTGTGCGTTACTATGCAACAAGCGATGGCTTTTTGGCTATCCCTGTTTCTTCATTGGGTAAGGAATATATTGCAGCCGGCTATCCCGTTGACCCAATGTTTAAGGCAATGTGGAATATATATTTACCAAATGTTTGTCTTGTTGTTGCACCCTATGACCAAACTAAAGTTAGATTTACGGTTGGTGGGAATTCTCTTACAGTTACCGCAGGTGGATTACGTCCGGGCCAAACTAAGGAAGTAGTATTAAACCGTGGAGATGTTCTTGGAATGTCGACGAAAGGCGATGGAGGAGACCTTTCGGGTAGCAGAATTGTAGCCAATAAGCCTGTTGCTGTTATTACGGGAAATCAATGTACTAATATTCCTATTGGTTGGCAATGGTGCGACTACACTGTGGAAATGGACTTACCTACCTTCACTTGGGGTAAAGAATACTTGGTACCTAAAATTCCGGGCAGAAAATATCCTACTATTATTCGAGTTTATGCCAAAGAAAAAAATACTACTATTTATCGAGATGGTAAAGAATTTGCATTTCTTAAAAATACTTCAGGAACCGAGGGCAATGGCTTCCTCGAGACAAGATTGACTACTGGCGTTATAAAGCCTGCAATAATTTCGGGCGACAAGCCAATTGGCGTTACTTTATACAATACTGGTTCACAAGAAGATGGTCAGCCTTGTATTTCCGACCCATTTGTTATGGCAATAACCCCGATGGAACAATTTCAAAAAGAGATTACATTTTGTATGCCCGGAACCTTTGGTGGCAAACAATTTAGAACAGCGAACTATTTGGCTTTGGTGTACGAAACTGACTCTCTTGGAATGACTCCCGACGATTTAGAATTTGCAGAAGTTAAGAGTGGAAAGTTTGTTTGGCAAAAAATCAAGAACAAGTTCCCCGGGGTAGACGATTTGTTTTCCTATAAGGTTAATGGCAAACAGTATGCTTTGAAAATACTCGACTTGCCGAGCGTTGGTGTATTTAAAATTAGAGCCAAGAACCCATTTGCCGGCTACTCTTTTGGTTACGACTATTGCGATTCCTATGGCTATCCGACGAGTGCAGCGTTGGCGGATTTGGAGAAGCCCGACACATTGCCACCTGTTCCGAAGTGGAAAGATTCGTGCGGAGTTATTT